>CAKZRR010000034.1 GCA_937146805.1 uncultured Owenweeksia sp.
ATAGAAGTAAATGAAAATTGCTCAGCAGAAAACCCGATATGATTGCGCGTGCATCAGTTCCACTGTTGGAGCGTTGCACATTATCATCTTCCGAAAACACGAGATTGGCGTTTAAGAACAAAGAATCGCCGCTGGTTAAAGACGCGCTTGCCGCCCAGTTAATTCCAGTTTCGGGGTTAAGCGTATAAGAAATTTCCGCTGCACCGCTGTTTGAAACCAGCAGGTTGATTAACTCTCCGGCAGCGCCTGTTTGAGCCCGGTCTGCAAAACTCAAACCCGCCAATTCAACCTTAACCGCGTTTGGGAACGGGGAAAGTTGCGGCGAGGTATCATGGCTGTAATGAACCGTGATCCGTTCAAAAGCGAGAGGAAAATTCAGATCAGGGTTATTGTAAGACAGCGTGAAGCTGTTGAATTTTTCACCTGTGTTGTGATCCAGCACGCTACAATGTGCTGGATCACTGCATAGCATTTCATAGACCGAATTGATCGCCAGATTGGGTATCTCAAAGGTATCTCGCGCCGTAACGGGGACACCAAGAGAAAGAGCCATAAGGGCTGTAAGAGCTAAGGTGGGTCGGATCATCGCGCTTTTCCTCTGCTTTGCCGAAAGAGGAAGTTTCGGCAATTTTGACTCCAACTTCTCACAAGAAGTTGGCTTTCGCGCTCGCGCCCCGGCAGGAAGCCGCTTTCGAGGATTCTATTGAACCGAATGGCTTGCATATCGCGCTCTTATCCTTATGTTTTCCATAGTATGCCAACTTCTTGTGAAAACTTGGCTTTCAAAATCTTCAAAAATTGGTGTAGCAATTGGGTCGCATGCCGTAGTAAAAGTAATTGGACCTATCCACGAAGATTTGTCGGTGCTGCTGCAAACACTCCTAAGGTACACATCGTATGCAGTGCCTGGCTGAAGGTTTGACAGCTTGGCAGGAATGGCAGAGCCTAAAGTGTTGAGACCGGCTCCTAAGGAGAAGCCAGTTGTATTATATTGCATGACCCATGTTGCCGCAGATAGTGTATCCCAATCAAAAGTTGCTGAGTAACTCCCCACATGTAAGAGCTCAAAATTTTCTGGGCGGGGGCAAGAGGGGCGTGGCCGTATCTGGAAATCATCAATGCCGATGAAACTATAAGATTGACTTTGTTCATTTACCTCAAATTTTATCCTTACCACATCATTTGCAAATGAATCCAAGCGTATTACTAATTCTTTCCATGGGGCGCTACTCGTAAACTGCGGAGGGTTATGAATTTTTGAAAGTAGGGAATATGTAGTGCCACTGTCTTTGGATATATATACATCCAAATCGGCTACGTTTGAACCATACATTCTATTCCAAAACACCATTTGCGGTGCAGTAATTCCGGATAGATCAAAGAGAGGAGTTTCTAAGCTTGCGCTTCCTGGGTTACTTCCAGAGTGTAGGAGTTCTGCATATTTTCCAGTACCAGTTGTGTGATCAAGAAAAGTGCCCGTAGTCCAGATTAGTAACCCATAATCTTTATCCCTTGCCCAGCATGAGTCTAAATGTCCCTGTGAACTAATGGTTTGTGGCAGCCAAGCAGAGCCATCAAAATTTTCGATTGAAGGGGTCGTGATGTTCGGACAGCCTGTTTTAAAGTAAGTGAGAGTCGTCCAGTTACTCACATTTCCTGCTCCACAAGAATCTCTTACCACAACAGTATAATAGGTATTACTCTGTAATCCCGAAAGCGCTAAAGAACTATCGCTTAGTGAAATTAAAGGAGCGGACCATACCGATGTATTTTGAGGTGCATATCGGATTTGCCAGTGAGAAGCCCCTCCCCCATTCCAGTTAAGTTTAGTGGTGCTAGATGAGTAGGAAGTAACATGAAGGTTTGTTGGTGGAGCGCATGTTTTGGCCTCCATAGCATAGTGGATTCCTGAAAATAATACGCAAAATACTAAAGCCGATAGTTGATTCATAATCGTATTGTTTATTGGGAAATTAGGAGTTTTATTTCCAATAGACAGCGCTGAACTATGCAACGATTTGTAATACTATTCCATCGCTACTTCGTGTTTATTTAACGATAAATCAATCATTAAGACCTTTCGCTGTCGTTTGTTTAAGGTTTAGATATCCTCTACTATCTCTTCTGGTTTTTTATGAATAGATAAGATTAAAACAGTTAGAGCTTTGGTTTAAGAAAAGTATAAATAGCAAAAAATGCTGCTAGGTAGGTTGATGGGGTGTTTGGGTAGGTGAGTGGTTAGACTTTAAAGTGACGATAGTGCCTGGTAAGGTTCATTAGCTCCATTCTTTGGCCAAAAACTCTTTAGCTGTTAAAACAGGAATTTTGGAATTTTTAAAATCTTTTTTATTGCGTGTGATAATCACATCAATTTGGTTTTCAATGGCGGAATAATACTGTAGCCCATCTTCAAAATCTGCAAAGTTGGTGTCACTTAAAGCTAGCTCAGTTATTTTGTCATTTAGCGCTACTATTTCAACAAGGACTTTAAATTTTCGTAAAATCGCTCTTGCTTGTTTAGCAGATTTTAATTTTGTGAGTATGTAATTTGTATTGGCAAAGGTTAAAGATGAGATGGTTAAAGTCAGTTCGTTTTTATCGGCAAGAGAAAACAATTCAGCCGCTTCACTATAGAATTTTTCGCGTTTAGCAAGTAGGTCTATAATTATGTTGGTATCTATTAATACTCTACTCATTTATATTTTTCAATTAAATAATCAGAGTAGCCCTCTTTAGCATCAAAATCTTTGTTAATAGATATTACACCGCTTAAACTTTCTACTAAAGGCGTAATGTTTGTATCGTCTTTTTTGAGTTTTGTAAGCATCGTTAAATACGATTCTATTAGTCTTGATAAGCTTGTGTTATTGGATTTCGCGTACGTTTTTGCATTTTCAATGATTGTTCCATCAAGGCTTAATGTGAGCTTTTTGTCCATTAGAAATTATTTTACGTACAAATATATTAATTTAACACGTGTAGTTAATCAGGGCCGTACTTTTTTTGTTGATGCTTGGGTGATGTGGCTACCAATTTTTTTATTCATTTATTCCAAAGTAATTTAATTCTCTTTCCTTTTTTGAAAGTTGGATGAAGAAATGAAATGTCCCGTCTTCTTTTTTTTTATCTGTGTAATACTCTCTTTCAATGTGGTTTTTAGTCTCATAATTTATCGTGTCTGTCGATTTATAGTCAGCATGTGGCAATTGACCCGATAGATTTGTGATTAGCCCTAGATAATTGTTGGACGACCTCATTATGTCGGCAATTCGATCATAGTCAGATTGGGAAATTTCCAACTTGAATGAATGTGCGTAATCCCTGAATCCACCGCTTTCATTTTTGAGTATTTTAAAATCATCTTTCAACTCTATGTTGTGCCAGTGAAGTATTTTTTTAACATCATTTTTACTAAATATCCAATCTGATATCCAAGGCTGCATTGCAAATAGGAGAAGTATTGTAGTCAAGACTAAGGTAAATAAAGTCGCGGTTTTTGGCCACTTAAAACTTCTTAAAGTCCAATAAATCAAGAAAACAAATTGGAATGCGAATAATAACGGCCAAACGAAAATCACAAGAAAATCCAAATGCCATATTAGCGTCCAAACAATGGTGATACCTAAGGATAGACTTATAATTAAACCGAATCCTTTCTTACCATTTCTTGATGGGAGCCAAAAACAGAGTCCCGAAAGCCCAAAAAGAATTAAACTTGATATGACTATGAATGGTGTCATTTTTTAAATTGCAGAGAGCATTTACCTAAACGTTGTGACTTTAATCCCTTGAAACCTGATAGAGGCTAAGTTTTGTAAATGTAAAGATAATGGATGAAGAAGTTCCGTGCCAGTGATTTACAACTGTCTTTTAATTTCTAAAAGAGCCTGTTTTACATTGCGCAGTTTTTCTACCACTTGTGCGTTTTTAGCTGCATCTTCGGGGTTTTGGCGTAGTTTGGTTTTAGCGCCATCTAAGGTAAAGCCACGTTCCTTTACCAAATGGTAAATAAGCTTAAGGTTGCTTAGGTCGGTGGTGGTAAAAAGTCGGTTGCCCTTTTTGTTTCGCTTGGGTTTAAGTATGTCAAATTCTTTCTCCCAAAATCGCACCAACGAGGCGTTTACTTCTAAAATAGTGGCTACTTCGCCAATGCTGTAATAGCGCTTTTCAATTTCTCCTAGGCTCATTAGTCAAAAGATTGGTTAGGTTGGCTGGCCAATTGAATAACCGTGTTAAACTCCTCAGGCGAAAGATCACCGTAATAGAAGTTTACAGGGTTTAACTTATTTCCGTTTAGCCAAACTTCGTAGTGTAGATGCGGTCCTCTTGAGCGGCCAGTATTACCTACATAGCCAATAATTTCGCCCCTTTTTACCTTTTGTCCTTTACGCACATTGTAGGCGTTCATGTGGGCATAAACGGTAATGTAACCGTAGCCATGGTCTATTCTAATATGTTTGCCAAAACCACTCGATTTGGAGTCGGCACGTATAACTTTACCATTACCCGTAGCGTAAATAGGGGTTCCAATTTTGGCGCTAAAATCCATTCCGTGGTGCATTTTTCGTGCTTTGGTAAAAGGGTCTAAGCGGTAACCAAAGCCCGAAGCCATGCGTTTTAAATTTTTGTTTTCTACTGGTTGTATAGCGGGTATGGCGGCCAATAAATCCGATTTTTCTTTAGCCAAACTTTCAATATCATCAAACGAGCGAGTTTGCACATACACTTGTTTGGTAATTTGATCCATGCGTTTGGCTGTTTCCACAATTAAATCGGAGTTGGAGTAACCGTCTAAATCTTTATAGCGATTTACACCTCCAAAACCGGCTTTGCGTATGGAGTTGGGAATAGGTTCGGCTTCAAAAATTACGCGGTAAATATCGTCATCTCTTTTTTGAAGCCCTTCTAATACATTGGAAACATGTGTCATACGCTCATTTAGCAAGTCGTATTGTATTTTCATGTTTTCCGATTCTCTAATCAGTCGCTTCTCTTTGGGTGAGTTGATAAAGTTATCGGCCACCATGTAAATAAGCAGGCCAAAGAGGGCTGCTGAGGCTAAAAAAATGGCCGAATTACGAACGCGTTGTTTGGCGCCTTTTTCAATTTTGCGGTAGGATAACGTTTTGGGGTCGTAATAGTATTTGACCTTCGCCATATTTTCTACTTTTGGCCAGCTTTTGCTTAACGCTGATTTTGGTTTCAATTTTAGGGTAAAATCCTTAGTAGGAATTTTGCCTTGGCATCAAAAGTAAGCAAATGCACCTAATTTTTTCAATCGGTACAAAATCAATTTCGCCATGTGGACGGCTCATAAAGTAAGACAGCAGTTTTTAGATTTTTTTAAAGATAAAGGACATGAAATAGTTCCTTCGGCACCTATCGTAATAAAAGGCGATCCTACCTTGATGTTTACCAACGCAGGGATGAACCAGTTTAAGGATTACTTTTTGGGAAACACCACGCCTAAAGTATCGCGTATTGCCGATTCGCAAAAGTGTTTACGCGTAAGTGGTAAGCACAATGACTTGGAAGAAGTAGGACACGATACCTACCACCATACTATGTTTGAGATGTTGGGTAATTGGAGTTTTGGCGACTATTTTAAAGAGGATTCTATTAACTGGGCTTGGGAATTATTGGTCGAAGTTTTTGACTTGCCTAAAGATAGATTGTATGCCACTATTTTTGAAGGAGATGCTGCCGAAGGTTTAGAAAAGGATAAGGAAGCATTGGATTTTTGGAAAAAGTGGTTGCCCGATAGCCAAATATTAAATGGCAATAAAAAGGACAACTTTTGGGAAATGGGCGCCATGGGGCCATGTGGGCCTGCTTCCGAAATACATATTGATTTGCGCAGCGATGAGGAGCGCGCTAAAACATCAGGCGCCAGCCTTGTAAATGCCGACCACCCACAAGTGGTAGAAATTTGGAATTTGGTGTTTATGGAGTTTAACCGATTGGCCAATGGTAGCTTGGAAAAATTGCCTCAAAAGCACGTAGATACTGGGATGGGCTTTGAACGCCTTTGCATGGCGCTTCAAGCAAAACAATCCAATTACGATACCGATGTTTTTGGCCCGTTAATTTCGCGATTAGCAAAGTTGAGCGGCCACGAGTATGGGCACAATGAAAAAACGGACATTGCCTTAAGGGTAATTGCCGATCATGTTCGCGCGGTGGCTTTTGCTATTGCAGATGGCCAGTTGCCAGCCAATAATGGCGCGGGTTATGTGATAAGGAGAATTTTGCGAAGAGCACTCCGCTATGGTTTTTCTTATTTAAACCTAAAGGAGCCTTTTATGTACCAGTTAATACCTGTTTTGGTGCAGGAAATGGGCGCGTTTTTCCCTGAAATAAAGGCACAGCAAACGTTGGTAGAAAAGGTGATGCGTGAGGAGGAGGCTTCGTTTTTACGAACGCTGGATCAAGGTTTACAGCGCTTGGATCAAATTATAGCAGAAAGCAGCGCCAATACCATTGAGGGTGCTAGAGTGTTTGAGTTGTATGATACCTTTGGCTTTCCGCCAGATTTAACAGGCTTAATTTTACGGGAGAAAGGCCTGGGCTTTGATCAAAAGGGTTATGACGAGGAGATGGCCGCGCAAAAAAACAGAGCACGCAGTGCAGCCCAAATTGATACTGGGGACTGGGTGGTGTTATTGGAAGATGACCGCGAAGAGTTTGTGGGTTATGATCGTACGCAAACCGAAGTAAAAATTACGCGTTACCGCAAGGTAATTCAAAAAAAGAAGGAGCTTTTTCAACTGGTTTTTAACCTTACCCCATTTTATCCCGAAGGCGGTGGGCAAGTAGGCGATACAGGTTGTATATCCAACGAAAGTGAAAGGGTAGTGGTAACCAATACTAAAAAGGAGCATGGCTTAATTATTCACTTTTGTGATAAGTTGCCTCAAAATATGGAGGCGCGTTTTAAGGCGGAAGTGGATGGCGATAGACAGCAGTTGGCGAGTTATAACCACAGTGCTACGCACTTGTTGCACCAGGCTTTGCGCCAAGTGCTGGGCACACATGTAGAGCAAAAAGGTTCGTTGGTACACCCTGATTATTTGCGTTTTGATTTTAGCCATTTTTCCAGAACAAGTGAGGAGGAGATAAAGCAAATTGAGGAGCTAGTAAATCAACGCATACAGGCTAATTTTGCATTAGAAGAGTTTAGAAATATCCCTATAAAGGAGGCCGAAGAAATGGGCGCCATGGCTTTGTTTGGTGAAAAATATGGTGATACCGTTCGGGCTATTAAGTTTGGCGATTCGATTGAATTGTGTGGCGGGATCCATGTAAAAGCTACCGGGCAAATTGGTTTGTTTAAAATTACATCAGAAGGAGCGGTGGCCGCGGGTATTAGGCGAATTGAAGCCTATACTGCAAAA
The DNA here is from genome assembly GCA_937146805.1 of uncultured Owenweeksia sp. Lineage (GTDB taxonomy): Bacteria > Bacteroidota > Bacteroidia > Flavobacteriales > Schleiferiaceae > Owenweeksia. The sequence continues at coordinate 7,395 of CAKZRR010000034.1, forward strand.
GGCGCCAGGGCTTATGTAGATGGAAATATACAAACCTTGGCGGCTGTAAAAGCGGAGTTGAAAAATGCTAAAGATGTGGTGCAAGGCATTCAAAAATTAAAAGAAGAAAATGCTCAATTAACCAAACAGGTAGAGGCTTTTATTAGGGAGAAGGCGCAAGCTGAGAAAAAAGTTTGGCTTGATTCGGTAGAACAGCGGGAGGGTTATAGACTGATTAAGCTAAAAACTACGTTAGAGAGTGCCGCAGTAAAAGATATTTTGTTTCAAATAAAACAAGAAAGTGACGATATTGCCGCTGTAATAGGCGTGGAATTAGGAGCCAAAGCACAAATTGCCGTGGCTTTTTCGGAGCCGCTGGCAAAACAAAAAGGTTGGCATGCAGGCAATATGGTGCGGGAGCTGGCCAAAGAAATTAAAGGTGGTGGCGGTGGCCAACCATTTTTTGCAACAGCAGGCGGTAATGATTCGAACGGATTGAGTGCAGCTTTGCTTAAAGCAGATACATTATTAACCGATTAACACGGTAAAAAATAGAAATATGAAAAGATTTTTAGGACTACTCCTTTTGGCCAGCACTGCGGTATATGCGCAACCCGAAAAAAAGAAAAAGGACATTATTTATTACGAAGACTCAGATGTAAAAGACTCACGGTTTAGCATAGCTTTAAACTTAAACCCCAACTTTGTAAACCGCAGGTTGATTAACGATGAAACGCCCGAAGAAGGTGGTTTGATTTTGAAAAATACAGATGCCAAAGGTGCCTTTGCGCTAAACTATGATTTCGATATTTTTTATAGAATAGGTTCTTCCCTGGATATTGGCTTGGGCTTTGGTTACAGCAACGGGAGTTATAGCTATGATGGTGCGAAGTTTTATTTGAACAGACCCGACACGGTAACCGCCAACGTAGAAACCGATATAGCCATGTACACCTTGCCCATAAAGTTAAATTTTAACACCACTATGAGTGATGTGTTTGACTTAGAGGTGATACCCACGGTACAGCTTAATTTTATGCAGAAATACGAGAGTAATTTTAGTCCTCTAAATGGTATGCCCAGCTTTAAAGCAGATTTAAGCGAAGAGCAAAAAAGTTTAACTTTTACAGTAGGTATTGCCTTGGGAGGAACCTTTCACCTTAATGATAATTTGGGTTTAATTACCCGCCTAAATATTAACTATATGCTTAGCCCCTTAATAGAGCAAGACGAGTTTCCGCGTGAAACGTTGATAGACTTTGGCTTAAACTTGGGTTTAAAATATACCTTTTAACCAAAGGTTTTATTCCTCCTCGCTAGTTGCCTCTTCTTCTTTTTTGGCCACGTGATTTTTGTTCAATCGGTTTAAGGCCTCTTCGGTTAAATCCAAGGCCTCGCTTACCGAAAGTAGGCTGCTGCCACGACTGTAGCTAAAGATGAAGTCGATGTTTTTCTCCGTACGAATTTCGTCTAAAACACTCTCTAAGTCTAGCATAATAATGCTGTCTAACTTACGCTCTTCGGTAGCCAATTCACGGGTTTTGCCATCGGCTTCCATTTGCAAACGTTGTTGAATTTGTTGCAGTTCCATTTGCGCTTGTTGCAATTGGCTGGGTGTTAAGTTTTCTGCTTGGTTTTGCAGGTTGGCTACGTTTTCTTGAAACACCCTCGATTTGTTGGCCAAGTCGGCTTCAAAAACTTTGGCTTGCCCTTCCAGTTTTTCCTTTAGCTCCTTGTGCAGTTCGTAATTGGGTATTAAACTATCCGAATTAATATAGGCTACTTGAACGCCCGATTCTGAAGGGGTATATCCTTGGCTTCCGCCCGAAAACTCGCGGATAAACAAATAACCTACGGCTACAACCAAAACAATACTTATTACGCTGCTTAAATTTTTCATTCCAATTTTATTTGGCCGCAAAAGTATCGAAAAAGGTATTTAGGTTTTACGATTGCCTAGCTTTGCCATGTTAAATTTTACTCATGTTAAAGGATCAAGCTAATTCCAATAAATTAAATGAGGTACCCCAATCTATGGAAGTGCCGCCACAGGGTAGTTTAGGTTTACTGGCATACGGCTATAAAGGCTTGCTAGCTTGGCGCTTAGCACGTAAAAATGCTCTCAAAAAAGAAGAAGGGGAAGACGGAAAGGTGGTTTGAAATATGCGATTATCTTTGGATTCTCAATAAATCAAAACCATGAAAAAAGTAAGTACCCTTTTTATAGCAGCTCTATTTTCACTTAGCAGCCTAAACAGTTCGGCTCAGGCAGAAGCTACCTTTTACACCAGTATGGGTGATTTTAAAGTTTTACTGCACGATAGCCTAAAGCCCATTACAGCGGGCAATTTTATGAGCCTAGCTCATTCAAAATTTTACGATGGCGTAATTTTTCATCGAATCATTAAAAACTTTGTGGTACAAGGCGGAGATCCGCAAGGAAATGGAACTGGCGGACCTGGCTACACGATTGCCGATGAGTTTGATAGCAGTTTGAGTAATGTTATTAAAACACTCTCTATGGCAAACAGCGGCCCCAACTCAGGCGGGAGCCAGTTTTTTATCAATTTAAAAAACAACACCCATTTAGATTTTGATAAGAATCCTTTAACCTCTAAACACCCGGTTTTTGGGATAGTAATTGACAATTGGCCCTTGGTAGAAGCTATTGCGAATGTGCCCGTAAATGGCAACGATAAACCCCTTACCGATGTGGTGATGGACAGCGTGCGTATTACTAAATGGGGTGTGGGTGTAACCGAGTACAGCTTAAACAGCCAAATGCGTTTGTTTCCAAATCCTATATCCAATACTAGCCGTTTAAACTTTGAAAGTACCACTACCGGCTTAGCCCAAATAACGGTATATGCACCTAATGGCGCTTTGATTTATGAGGAAACCCGAAAAGTAATAGCGGGTACCAATGAAATTTCTTTAGCGGCTATCCACCAAATGGGGTTAGCGAGCGGTTTGTATCAATTGGTATTGCAAAAAGATGGTTTGGCCGGCTATAGCCAATTAGTGGTGCGGTAGAGCGGAGTGATGTGGTTAGACTCCATTAGTGCGGGCAAGTGTATGAAAGCGGGAAAACCACTTGGCTTAGTACCATCCGTCTTTCACTTCTTCTTTTAAGCTCACTGATCTAACCCAATTTTTGCCTGCAAAACCTTAAAGCTAAAAAAAGCCCGTTGAGAGCTTCTTTTAAATCTACTACTTTACATTGGGTGGAGCTGCTCAACGTTTACTAGCGTTAGCTGCTGTTTTTATTTCTTTTTTCTAATGATTATTTCACCAAGGTTTTCACCATATCCATTCTCCATGTACAAAACCAAACTATCTTGATCGTCATATTTAAACATTGCATTTTTTTTACTGTTTAAACCGCGACCAAAAGGTGGTCCATTTTTTAACCACAGAAAGTATTCTGATGTATCTTTTAACAAGGCTGGAGCGTCAATTGAAAAAACTACTTGTTCGTAGTCTTTTATTACAAGTACAGGTTCATTTCCTTCGCATTTTTTGGTCCAGGCTTGTTCGACCCAAACATCTTGAATTTGAATTAACCCAACTCCTTCAACGATTAAAGAATCGTGTGTGTTTGTATATGAAAATTTGAATAATCCATTTTCCATGGATTTTTCAATAGAGTCACTCGCCTGACTAAGTCCCTTTTCTAGACAAAGATTTACGCAGCCCGACAGAGTGGTCAGATATAAAATTGTGTAAAGTAAGTGTCTCATTTTAAATAGCTTCTAACGCAGCTATACCTGCGCATTACATATATACGGCTTTTGCTAGTATATATTTGCTTACTTGTTGTTCAGTCTATTTTTTAAAAAGAACATCAATAGGGTATTTGGCTTTGCGCAAAGATGTATTACTAAACAATGCCTGTCTTCCAACCAGTTTCAGTATTCGAAAAAAGCGAACCCAATTGAGTTTGCCACTAAACCGTTATGAAAGGTACTTAGCTATTAGTAGCTGTTTTTTGTTTTAGGTTTCGAGATTCAAGTTCTTTTCGCATTTCTTTTTCAAAAAGTTTATTGTCTTTAGAATTTCTAACCATTAAATAGACTAGTAGCAACGGTAGAAAAGTTGAAAACCCAAAACCATTTTTTACAGCACTATAAACTGCAACTCCAATAGTAAACCCAATAATTGTAGCATTAACTACTTTATTGGTTTTTAGTTTCTTTATTTTTTCTACAAGTTTATTGTCACTTAAATCTGCTAAGTATTCAGGTTCCATATCTCTGTTTTAAATTATATTATCTACAAAAGTAGACTTAAACAATTTGGTAAACTTGTATAAAACGGACATCACTTAAAGATATACGGAAACTCTTTTTTTGATTCAAAGGTTAGATGTTTAAAGTATTTTTTAGGAGTCATGGTGGTTAACTTTTTAAACTCTCTTGTAAAATGAGGTGAGTCATAATAATCATTTTTTAGCCCCATCTCAGTTAGATTGAAATCTGGATTATTGTAATCCTTAAGGACATTTCTAAAACGTAAAATCTTTTTATAATCTTTAGGTGAGCAGCCTATGTATTTATGAAACAAACGATTTAAACTTCTTGCCGAGATGTTAAGTGCTTTCGAAATGTCTTTAAACTTCATTAAATTATCATTTTCAACAGTCCTAATAATTTGCTCTATCAATTGTAAATCCTTGGTTATAAACCTTTGCTCAAAGAAACGTTCTGTTGCTGCTGTTCTTTCTTTTTTACTAAGGTTAAATAGTAACACTGCAAATTGTTTCAATTGAACATTATCCAATATTTGAACTGGGGACTTTGTTAAATCATGAAATTCTTCATCAAAAAAATAGTTAATCCCAGTTGGAGAGAAATTCACGGCAATCTCGGTAACATAGTCACTATACTTAACCAATAAAGGTTTAATATACTTTCCTATTATTACTACAGACAAGCTTTTCTTTTGAGTTCTATTTATTTCTAGATAGTGGTTATTGTATTTTATTTCTGCGTCTTTAAAAAAAGCAATTGAACTTACATTATGCGGAAAAGCAAAATACTCCTTTGGGTAGGAACTATTCTCTTTTAGCACGGTAATTTCATTAATGTGTTTTTTTAGCAACTCTGATTTTGGCAAAAAAACTTCGTACATAATTTAGATTCTTTTAATAGAGGCTAGGGGTTGGGTTATACCGCATTTTAATGCAGTTTAGCTTCACAGTCTTTCGTCAAACCATTTTTTTAACAGAGCTGCCAGCTCTTTCTGCTTTGATCGGAAGGAATGGCCAGTGTCAAATTTTTTTAATTCGAAATCATAGTTTAATTCATTCAATTTTACCGCAATGTTATCTGCTTGCTCAGGGTTAACTCTCCTATCCTTAGTGCCACTGAGAATTAGGATACTGGTTTCCTTGTTTAGTTTCTCTGGCCAGTAAACAACCGATCGCTTTTTTAATTCTTCCTCTTTATTTTTCCAATAATCTGGAATATAACTAGAAAGTATTTTTTCTTCAACTATAGGTCTTTCAGATACCACGTCAAAAAGATTGGAAGGAGCGTTGCCTATAACCGCTGTTTTTATTTTATCCGTCTTTGCTAAAGCTAAGTAGGTCATAATCCCCCCTCTAGACCATCCGTACATCCCAATACGATTAACATCTGCTTTTTCTATTTCCTTAAGTGTTTCAATTAAATGCAAAACATCATTTACATCTTTACCTCCATATTCATCATTATCTCGGTAATTACTGGCTATTACAACATACCCGTGAGATGCTAGTTCTGCGAGAGAGGTTGAGACTAATCTTTCTGCCGATATAGTTCCATAACTTCGGTTACCTCCTCTATTAAAAATAATAGCGGGGTATTTACCCATCCGTTTCGGTTCAAGTAGAGCGCCTTTAACAATCAATCCATCACTTTCATAAGTAATATCATATAAATTAACACCATAGAGATATCTGTATTGATTAATAAGAGAATCACCGGCAAGGCGAAACAAATCTTCACCAATGGACTTTGGAGATAGTTCAATTAGCTCTTTGGATAATAGTTTTCCGTTTTGTGCATTAGCAAGGAAAACATTAAAAAAAATTAAGGTATAAAATACTATTTTTCTCATTTTGATTTAATGTTCATCAACGTTTTGTGTATGGCCGCGCAGCATCTCGAAGGGTGCTATGCACGATACCTATTGTTGTGCTTTCGTATTAGTTTTCATTTTTAATGTAATCTCTCCAATATTATATGCATAAATAGAAGTTGGTAGAAAAGTGAATTTTAGCCCTTGTATTTCCTTCATTCCCAATTTATCAATTGAAGTGACAACCGCAGCTTTGAGTTTATTTGTTTCACAAAATTTAATTAAACTTTTCAATTCGTGTGGTTTGTCAAAATATCTATTACTCCATTTAATTTCTACTCCCCAAACTGGCTTATAGCTTTTATCATCTACTAAAACAAGGTCTACTTCTCCTTCATTTCTACCGTCTTTCCATCTAGCATAGGTTAAGTCCAATTGCTCGCTGTGCATCCATTGAGAAAGAATTGCGGTTTCTACCATGTTTCCCATTTCCTGGTCTGTTTCACTTACCGGGGAAAATAATGCAGTGCGAAGGGACGGGTTGGTAAGATATACTTTGAAGCTTGTTATTCTTTTCAATCTTTTTGCATTGACGCCAACCTTGTTTAATACTTTAATTAGGAATGCTGCTTCTAAATATTCTAAATATTTTTTTAATGTATCTTTTTGAATTCCACTTTCCCGAGACATTGTTTCATAGGAGAACTCGTTTCCTGTATTGTACGCTATGTATGTAAAAAATCTGTTTAATTCTTGAACATCTTTGATGCCATACAAGCTTGGCAAATCTCTAAGAAGAACTTTATCTACAATGTCGTTTTTAACGTATCTACCCATATCTCCTTGTATTTTTTCAGATAACACAACCTCAGGGTAGCCTCCAAAATTTAAATAATGAAGAAATTCTTTATTTAAAGCTTTTGAATCATGAGTTAAGCAATACTCTATATCCTTGTCTCCATATTGAATAGCACCTTCAAAAATTAAATGATCTAGATTTTTCAAATGAATATACTCTTGAAATGTTAATGGAGGTAGTAGAAAGTCGGTAAATCTGCCCGCTCCGCTCTCCGTACTGTGCCATTTCAAAGCTGCCGCTGCTGAGCCAGAAACAATGAATTTAGTTTCTGGGTAGGAGTCAACCAATATTTTTAAATGTCTTTCCCAATCTTTCAAATATTGTATTTCATCAAAAAAGACATAACAACCATTAAGGTTTTCAAGATTTAAAGACTTTTTGCATAGAGTTAAAACGTCTTCTAGACTTAAATTGACGTAAATCGGATTGTCAATTCCGATAAAGAATAGTTTATGAGAATTTGTTCCTTCTTTCAGTAAATTTTGGATGCAATGAAATAGCATTACTGTTTTACCAACCCTTCTAGGGCCCATAAGAACTAACGCCCTTTTAATACTCCTTTCAAGAACGAATGGATAAAAGAGGTCAAAATATAATCTTTTGGACATTGAACTGTAAGTGTCTGGTATCTCTTTAGTAATCCACCATGGATTTTCATATCGAAGGCGTTCAATAATTTTTTCTGTCGGAATAAGGTTTGTCATCGCCATATTTTCATCTTAATATAGCGAATTTATGTAAATTAAATAGATTTAAAACTATCTATTTGAACAAATAGTGTGTTTTTAGAACCTTTATTGAAGTAAAGAACTGCTAATTCGACAGTAGAATCATATTTTTAATGAAGCACAACGTTTATGTATAAGAATAGTTGCGTGTTTGTAACGACCTTTGATTAAGCACTAAACCGCAATTATTTTTATACGGTGTTGTGTGTAATTTTTATTCCGATTTCTATCCGTCAATCGAAACTCCAACTTGTTTATTATTCTCAAAATGAACATTGAAAAAGTAGTTTTGACCTTCTTTTTCCTGAAAAGCCATTTCAAATCCTTCGTCACGTACAGATATTCCTTTCAGTTCAAAATGTTTTTCAATTGATATGAATTCCACTTCTGCATTTTCAAATTGTTCTTTAAGTGCTTTTTCCGATTCAGATTTTATTTCCGTTTCGTTATTCAGCGCATTGAGTAAAATCCGTTTCTGATTTTCAGATATTCCGTCTTTATTTCCTGCAACAAGAATTTCAATATCAGAATCCAAATATCTTTTATTCACTTGCCAACCAACATCATTTCCTCTCGTACTAAAACTCTCAATTTCTCCAAAAACAGAGTCAGTCGTTTTTAGTTTTTTACTTCCAAATAGTTTTCCAAATATTCCCATTCAGTTTGTTTTTAGTTCGGTTGCTCAAATTACACACAACTAGTGGCTAAACAATATGTTGTTTATATCCACTATGTAATTATTCGTCTAATAGGCTCTTTATTAGGTTGATATGGCGTTCGCTAACGTGCGTATAAATTTACCTGCGGTGTTGCTTCGCGGTTAGTGGTTTTGCTGCTGCTGTGTCCTAAAAAGGGTTTGGATATATCTAATATCGGTACCACTCTCAAGCAAGTGTGCAGCAAAACGGTGTTGTAAATCGTGTAGCCTAATATGTTTTTGGGTACCCAACAATCTAGCCGAATTTTTAAAAACGCTTCGTAAATTTTGTACCGAATAGCGTTTACCATTCATTTCTTCAAAGAGCCATTTTTTGGTGTATATGCTTTGTAATACCTCCGCAATAAAACTAAGGCATTTTTTAAAGCATTACCATAAAATCAAGCACATAAAATAATCTTGTACCTTAGTGCAAACCAATCTCTATCAAGTATGAAAAAGCTTGTATTCCTTTTCAGTTTTATAACCTTCCAATTAGCGGGTCAATCCTTAACTACCAAATCTTTTAATTACCCTTTGCCCATTGGGGTTAGTGATGTTGTGCAGTTGCCGGGAGGCGATTTGATTATGACGGCCTCGGCCAGTCCTGCTTCATACGATTCAACCATGGCGATATTGATGCGCGTAGATACGGGCTTAAACGTGAAATGGTCTAAACGGTACAAGGTGCTGCGTAAAGATGATTTTTCGGTGGTTAAGGTATTAGCAGATGGTAATTTATTGGTGGGAGGAGCCATGCGGCAGCAGTTTACCTTAAACACGGGAGCTTGCCTTTACAAGTTAGATACTGCAGGCAATGTGCTTTGGCAAACAATGTACGATGGTAGTGGTGATGACCGCGTTTTAAACGTTTTTGAATTGCCCGATAATACTTTAATGCTCATCATACGATACGGGGTAACCAACAGAGCCGCCCGAATTTTACACCTTAGTAACACCGGTGTTATTCTGTCTCAAAGAGAATACGATCATGGGAGTTTTGGCGTAGGGTCCGAAGCGGCCGTTGAGGGTTCTTCTGGAAACTTCTTCGTATCGGGGAATTTTTTTAACGCTAGTGTACCGGCAGCTCAGTTTTATGTAATGTCTTTTGATACTAGTGGCTTTTCGTGGTTTAAATATTATGATTTTGGACGATTGATTACTTCTAGTTACATCGCCCGCTACACACCCGATAATCATTTGATTTTGGCGGGAGCAATACATGATACGCAAACGGTTTCGGGAACCAATATTTGGGTAGCCAAACTAGATGTAAACGGCAACGTGGTTTGGGCAAACGAGTACCACCAAAGCCAAACATGGGACGAGGCTCCCTCGGACATTAGTATACAGCCAAACAATGAAATACTGTTGGTAGGCAGGGTATCAACCGATACCAGTAGAAATACTTTGTTGCTTAAGTTGAATAAAAATGGTGGCATACGTTGGTCACGTGCTTACAGCCAATATCCCTACGAATCCGGATCTATTATTTACCCCTTGCAAGATGGGCGTTTACTTATGGGCGTAGGGGCTACTAATAATCCCAACTATTTTAGCACTATTGATACTTCTGGAGTGGCAGGTTGTGGAAACATAGCGGTAAGTCTTTTGGCAGCCAATTTAACGTTGAGTACATCAACTAATGTAATAACCAGTGATAACCCCATGCTTACGGTGGCGCAGTTGCCTGATACCGCGTATTCGCTGGGCGTAGGTTTGCAGCTTGTTTGCGCAAGCCATACCAATATTTTAGAGAGAGCTTTGCTTGAACCTTCTCTTTATCCCAATCCCGTTAAGGAGGAACTGAGGGTGCAAATACCCAAAGAAATAACCCAGCCAACCATTAGTTTAATAGATGTTTTTGGTAGGGTGGCAACAGTTCGTTTTACCTATAAAAATGGAAGTGCTGTGGTTGACCTGCGCCAAATGCCTGAAGGGATATATGTGATTCAAATTGCAGAGCATGATGGAAGCTGGCATTGGCAACAAAAAATATTAAAGACGGATTAAGCGTATTTTGGGCGAGGCAACTTTTTTAAGTAGCTAAGGTCTAAGGGTTTTGTTGCCAAAGTTTATTCAAAATCCTTTTCCATGAAGTCTCTTTTTCTTTCCGTCTTGTTATCGGTCACCACTATTTTGTCTGCTCAATGGGCAGCGGTTACCAATTTTTCGGGTGCCAACCGATATGCCGCCATGAATTTTACGATACAAAATACTGCCTATATAGTAGGCGGGCTGCGCGAGACATTGGGTGGTTTTGTGGCTTATAATCAGTTATGGAAATACGATGCCACTAATGATACTTGGTCTCAGGAGATGAATTACCCAGGAGGTAATATTTTTGGAGGTGTGGCATTTGTGATTGATAGCATTGCCTATGTGGGCTTAGGAAGCAACGAAAATGGAGTAAGGGGAAATCAACTTTGGGCTTTTAACCCTGCTAACGGGCAGTGGACTAAAAAGGCCAATTTACCAGGTAATGGCAGAACCTATCCTTTTTATTTTGCCCTAAACGGGAAGGGGTATGTTGGAGGAGGGGATAGATTCAATGGCAGTACGCGCATTTACATGAATGACTTTTGGGAATACGATCCTAGTACAGATGTTTGGACTAATAAGTCGGATTTCCCAACGGCTGGCCGAGTTGGAATGACGGGGATGTCCATAGGAAGTAGAGCTTATGCTGGTTTAGGCGATGATGGTTCCTTTTTCTACAATGATTTTTATGAGTACTCAGCGGTATTAAATACATGGAATCCTTCCACTAGTTTTCCAGGCTCCAATAGGTCCTTTTGTTCTTCGGTTACGGTAGGCGGTGTAGGCTACCTTATGGGAGGAGAGGATATTACGCAAAATTATACCCGCACTATGTGGTCATTTGATACCAGCGGCACTTGGGCGCCTTCTTATAATTTTGCTGGAGATGCACGGGCTTCGGCCAACTTTTTTTATGTAGACCAAAGCTTTTATTATGGCCTGGGTTTAACCGCGGCTAGCGGCACTAATGCTACCAATCGCCTTTGGAAATATGACTTGGGTATGGACTTAAATACAGAGCTGCTTCAAAGCCTAAAGTTGTATCCCAACCCTGCTAATGAGAAGTTGTCAATTTCATTGGATGAACCTTTGCGAAATGGGCAAATTAGTATTGTAAACGCACAAGGTGTTTTAATACAAGTGCATCGTTTTGAGGATGCATCAAGCGTAAACTTAGATGTAAAAACCTTGGAAAATGGCCTGTATTTTGTGAAGATACAGTCAGGAGGAAAAACACATTATGAGCGCTTTATAAAAGAGTAGCCTGTAATAGAAAAGAACAACCCCTTTTAAATGCAGTACAGCATTTAAAAGGGGTTGTTTGTTTTTAGGGAATTGGGTTATTAGTGTTTTATCAATTTTTCGCGAGCCAATGTATTGCCTTGTTTATCTAACACGGTAAGCACGTACAGTCCGGTTTGTAAACTGCTTAAATCCATCGTATTCCTCTCTGCTGTTTGTTGCATTATTTCATTCCCGCCAAGGGTAAAAATAGCGATGCGTTGGGCATGAGGTGGTAGATGCTTAAGTTGTAAAGTAGATTTTACAGGATTGGGATAGAGGCCGATAGGGTGCAGCTGTAGTTTGGTTAGAGACAGGGTTGAACTCACCGAATTGCAAGAGGTATCGTTTTTTTGATCTAAATCGTTGGCGATGTTTTCCACCATTACACAGATATTGTAATTGCCACTGGAGGGCGGTGTCCAAAGTTGTTGAAACTTAAACAATACCGAATCGTTGGGCGCAATAGTGTCGGGATGATTCTGGAGCACCTTATTTCGGATTTGACCATTTACGATATACGCCACATCAAAGTTGGCAATAGGGGTGCTGCCGTAATTTTTTAACCATGCGATTACCGTATCGGCTGTATTTACAACACTGGCGGCCGCAGGACTGGTTACAGCTACCACTCCTCCATTGGTTACGGGGGCGGTGGTGCCAGTAAAGGCCAAATCATCTATGTACAAGGATGAAAAGGAGGCGTTCATGCTAGGCACAACAGCCGGATCGGAAGCATAAAATACAACGGTAGCACTATCTGGGCTAGCAGCCGAAAGATAGGTAAGTGGAATGCTGAATTGTGCAAAGCTGGTATTAATGCTTAATGTAAAATCATTAAAGGCAATGGTGTCTCGCTGCTGCGTAAGGGCGTTGTATTTTGATAAAAGTACTTGCGCAATGCCCACATAAGAGCCCGCTAGTTTGTAATGACCGGTAAAGGCTACGGGTCTTTTGGTATAAGGCTCGCCTCCGCCCGAAACATATTGAGTGGTGCTGGCATTAAAGCTGAGTTTGGCTTCACCATTTACCATAATGCCTACAATAGGAGCGCCCGTAAAACCAAAAGGGGCCGTTTGTAAATGTGCTGCATGGTTGCCACTGTTTACCGAAGTGCTTTCCTTAAAAAGGCTGTTAATCATGCTGGTAATGTTGTTTACCGCTTTGTTGGTAGAGGACCAACCATGAGCAGAATCTTGGCTGGTTGATGTGGTAGACCAGTTTTCGAAACCCAGGTTTTGAGCTTGTGCATTTACTAAGCCTAAGCAAAAGGCCGCTAGAATAATTTTTTTCATCTGACAGTTTAAGTTTTTTGCGAACCGAAAATAAGATTTCTAATTTGCTACTAAGAGAAAACCTACGGGTTTAACATTATTTTAAAAAGATGAAAAAAGACCTAAGGAGGTTGCGAGTTTAAAACGATTAATTGCTCTCGATAAAGCCCTGTGCTCCTGATTGTTTTATTGCCAAGAGGATATAATCTGACTGGCTTCAGAAATGTCTAAACTTTTATGTTTTCTCTTTTCAATACGTTGATGCCGCTTGCTTAAAGTGGTTAAAAATTCCAAGTCGGTAAGGTCTTCTACTTGGCCAAGGTGGCTAAGGAAATGGGAAGGTTCTTTTTTAGTTTTAGGAACTATGTTGGGGATAATAAATGTAAGGGTGCTAAGCCCAGTTTCGCTGCTGCTATCTTTTCTAATAATTACTTTATAAAGAGCATCAGGTACAGCGGCTTTTACCTCGTTGGTTTGTCCTAACCAAAGAGCCGGAGTTTTATCAAAAAACACGGGGCCACAAACCACCCAAATACGTCCGTATTGATTGGCCCAAGTATTACACTTCTGCTCTAAGTCTTTCCAAACACCATTGTTTTGCCATTGCAGTTGAGGTACAGCATTTAGCACGGTATGCGTATTGTAAGCGGCATTTTTACTCACCCTATCGGCCGAGCTTTTAGGGCACATGTGACCTCGTACAAAGCGGTAATCGGTAGAAACTATTTTAAGATCTCGTGTACCCGAAACAGCGTAAGTTTTATCATCAGGCGCAATACCAACATCATGCAGGTCGGTGTCTGTCATCCATTTAGAAGGTCGCCTAGAACTGTGTCTAGAGCCGTCATCTGCTTTTATCTCATAGGCTACCCATTCGGGGATGCCCCAAATATCGCCTTGTCCATCGCCATTGTCATCGTCATTCGAATCGAAGGAAGAGGTGTAGGCGGCAAACTGATACAGCAAATCGTGTGGTTCTACACCCCATTTATTGTGCTCGTAACTAGAGTTAAGCTCAATGGGTTTGTAGCGCCTACTGGGCGGCTCGTGGTACTGGTAAGCCAGTAATCCTACTAACAAAGGTACTAGCCAAAGGGTTTTGATTTTGAATAGTTTAGTCATGATATTACCGTGTACCCTTGTTTAAAAATAATCCATTTTCCGGCTTCCTTTTTAAGAAGAAGGCAGGTGCTTTCACCACAAACAGATCCACAAGAATACGTATACTCAACTAAGGCAAAATCGCCAAAAATGCCGGCTCTAGAGATAGACCAAAAACCTCGTGGATATATTAAGTAGTAATCATTCCAACCTAAAAAGCCATTTTGAAAAAAGCAACTTAGTTCAGAGCTCGTAATTAACTGGGAAGAAATTGGAAAGTTGTCTTTCCATTTTTCTTCTTTCTCGTTTGCTTTAACGTAAGCATGCCAAACCAAGCTGTCAACTTCAAAGCCCAAATCTGATGAGTCAGGCTTAATCGAAGGGTTGTAAGAGGAATCCAAAGGCCAGATATTTTGGCGAATGATGAACGGTGCAGTGCCTAGCAATGGTAAAACATCTCCCCATACCATATAATCTGCTGGTTCAAAAATAGTTGGCTCTTCATGTGTAAAACCGGTACAGCGCTGTTTTAACTCATTTTTTTTACAACTCGTAATTAAAAGAAGAAGTAGTAATGAAGTTGTGATTGTTTTCATAGAAGATACGCTTAGAATTTACCAAATATACAATCTTAATTAGGGTGTTTTTTTAGCGAAAGATGTTTGCTAGGTTGATACGATAACGGGCTTCCTTAAAAAACTAAGATCGAGCAAATTTTAGAAGAAGAAGGTAGTCGTTTTTGTCTGCAGCTTTTAATGCTGTGAGATAAGTGTTTCGAGCCTGCCCCTGTTTGATGAGGTTTTGCGCACCCCATGTAAATACAGGTTGATGGAATATTTTATCAATAATAATATCTGCCATTAGTCTGCTATGTCTGCCATTTCCATTTGAAAAACAATGGATGCTCACAATGCGATGTTTAAAGCGAATGGCTATTTCATCTGGTGAGTAGGTTTTGTTAATTACCCAAAATAGGGCGTCTTCTAGTAGTATTTTTAACGCGGTTGGGATCTGCCATTTGTCAATACCAAGATTTTTATCCGATTTCCTGAATTGCCCCGCCCATTTCCACACTTCGCTGTACATGCGCTTGTGTAGGTTTTTAACAAATCGTTCCGTGAAAATTGTTTCAGCTTTTAAGGAGCGACTCAAAACCCATTGGATTGCTTCTTCAATATTTTGCTGTTCAAATTCATCTAAATCGCTACGAGTAGTGATGGTTGGAATCAATAGGCCCTCCTTCTCTTCTTCGTCCAAAGGCGTTTGTCCGTCAGTATAATCTAGATTTAGTCCCACAGCGCTTTGGGCATTTCGCGTTTTAGTTCTTCCGTTCTTTCCTCAATCGCTTTTTTGATTCGCTCTTTAGAGTTTTCCTGATCTTCCAGCTTCATAGTATTGGAAGTTCTAGACACTATTTGAATAGCCAATTCTCTAGCTTTTCGGTCAATCAAAGCTTCTAGCGAACCATCTTTAGGAACCAATCCATACACGAGCTCCATGTCTAAAGCATTTGCGGCTTGGCGAAGAGAGTTTAAAGTGATGGAGCCGTCTTGTTCGCGTTGTTCAATGGTACTTGCCGCTTGCTTAGAAATGGAGAGTCTAGTCCCCAGCTGCTGAAGAGTTATGCCCAAAGCAGACCGAATAGCTTTTAACCAACCAACCGAAGGAGTGGTCTCTTGTCGCAAGGAGGAGTGTCTCTTGAGTTTAGACTCAAGCTGTTGTATTTGTAGTGTACGTTTTTTCATTTTAGTCAATATGTAAGTTGACTATTAAATGGCAAAAGTAAGCTTATAAGTTGACAAATGCAACATTAAAGTTAATCTATATGTTGACTTATGAGTTGAAAAAAATGATTTTGAGGGAAAGGCAACCCGATACAATCAACCGTCTAATAGTTTGGAATCTATTTTGAGTTAGTCTCTTTTAATTTAAGTTGTGATGTTGCAGAGTCATAGAATAATCGTTCTTCTATTGACCTAAGAATGATACGCGCGGTATCTGTATATCCTCCGTGAATATAAGTTTGTGTAACTGTATCCCCATTCATTACAAAAATGCTATCGCTAAATGAGATATCATAATAATCCTTAGCCATTTGAATTTTTTTCTCAAGGTTAATCAGTCTCTGATAAGAACTTTTTGCATTCTTTCTTATGCTATCATTTTCCTTAACTAGCTGAGGATAACTAATAATTTCACTTCCAGAGTAAAAAACAGTAAGTCTGTTATGACCTAATGTCGAGTCAAAATTTACCTTAAGGATTTCATCAACTACTGAATCTGTAACCTGCATTTGATTAATATGTTGATGAAGTTGTTCGTTTTCACCAGTAGTTAAACCAATAAAATATATAGCCGTAAACAATGCCACCGTAAGCACCATTACCATATTTCTCAACCCTGTCAGTCCTTTTTTAATTTCTATTATTCTTTCCAAAATAGAACTGATTTCATCATCACTAATATCAGGATTTGATCTCTTTATTGAAAGAATGCTCTTCCTTATGAAATTAAGGGAAGATTTTAAGGACTCAGATTTTGCTTTACTTTTCATCTGTGCCTTGAGGTTTATTCTTTATACTTTCATTTTCCAATTTTAGTATATTAATTTCAAAAATTAATTGTTGAACCTCCTTAAAGTTTTTTTGTTTCAAATCAATTATTTCTGAATTTTTTATGTGATCCTTATAATGCGACCCCGCAGTGAATCCCAGTCCAAATAGCGCAAGGATCGTCAATAATTGCCCTATTGTCGTACCTAATAATTTTATGGGATTACTAATTGACATCTTAATTTTTCTTTAAAAAAAGTATTTTGGATTCTAACGAATATAGTGCATTTAATTTTTTAGAAGACATGAGTAATTGTAGAGTCCTTCACAATCTCCGGCAGAGTTACCTTCAAGCCTGGCGTTCTTTCCATTTCCCTTTTAATAGCAAACATAGCTGGTTCGTTGCGAGCCCAGCTTCTGCGGGCAATACCGTTGTTTACATCGTATAAAAGCATGTTTTCCAATCTCCGGTCTGCATCAGGAGTTCCATCCAGCAACATTCCAAAACCACCGTTTATTACTTCGCCCCAGCCTACGCCACCACCATTGTGTATACTTACCCAGGTAGCACCTCTAAAGCTGTCGCCTATCACATTTTGAATGGCCATGTCAGCCGTAAACTGTGAACCATCGTAAATATTGGAGGTTTCGCGGTAGGGAGAATCCGTTCCACTTACATCATGGTGGTCTCTACCTAAAACTACAGGCCCAATCTTTCCATCTTTAATGGCTTTGTTAAATGCTTTTGCAATTTTGATTCTTCCTTCACTATCAGCGTACAGAATACGCGCTTGCGAACCCACCACCAATTTATTCTCACCAGCCGCTTTTATCCAACGGATGTTGTCTTCCATCTGTTGACTGATTTCACTAGGGGCGGAGGCGGCCATCTCGCTTAATACTTCAGAAGCGAGTTTATCGGTAAAAGCCAAGTCCTCAGGTTTACCCGAAGTACATACCCAGCGGAAAGGGCCAAATCCGTAATCAAAACACATGGGTCCCATAATATCCTGCACATAGCTGGAGTATTTAAACTCACGGCCAATAGTGGGATTTGGGTTCATCACATCTGCCCCTGCACGGCTGGCTTCCAAAAGGAATGCATTGCCATAATCAAAAAAGTAAGTGCCTTTATCAGCATGCTTATTTACAGCTGCGGCATGTCGCCTTAAGGTTTCCTGAATTTTTTCTTTAAACAAATCGGGTTGTTCGGCCATTAAGGTATTGGCTTCTTCAAAGGAAATATCAACAGGATAATAACCTCCTGCCCATGGGTTATGCAGTGAAGTTTGATCGGAGCCCAAGTCAATATGAATTCCTTCTTTATCAAAGACTTCCCAAACCTCCACTACGTTGCCTTCATAGGCAATGGAAACGGTTTCTTTAGATTCTTGCGCTTTTCGTACACGAGCCACTAGTTCCGAAATATCATCAGTAATTTCATCTACCCAACCTTGTTCATGACGTTTGCGCGATGCTGCAGGATTAACTTCGGCCGTTACCGAAATACAGCCCGAAATATTAGCCGCTTTGGGCTGTGCGCCACTCATCCCGCCAAGGCCTGCCGTTACAAATAAGGCGCCCTCACCTGGGGCTTTGCCAATTTTGCGTAAAGCATTAAGCACTGTAATGGTAGTGCCATGCACTATACCCTGCGGGCCAATGTACATATAACTTCCAGCTGTCATTTGCCCATATTGGCTTACGCCTAATGCGTTCATCTTTTCCCAATCATCTGGTTTACTGTAGTTGGGAATCGTCATGCCATTAGTAACCACAACACGTGGCGCATCTTTATGCGAAGGGAATAAGCCCATGGGGTGACCGCTGTACATATGCAGGGTTTGGTCTTCGGTCATTTCGGCCAAATACTGCATGCTCACTAAGTACTGCGCCCAGTTTTGAAATACCGCACCGTTACCACCATAGGTAATTAGCTCATCCGGGTGTTGCGCTACCGCAGGGTCCAAATTATTTTGAATCATCACCATAATGGCACGTGCTTGGTCGCATTTCCCGGGGTACTCACTTATAGGGCGAGCATACATTTCATATTCGGGCTGAAAGCGATACATATATATGCGACCGTATTTTTTTAATTCATCAGCAAATTCAGTAGCTAGCTCTTGGTGCCAAGACTTTGGGAAATAGCGCAAAGCATTTTTCAGAGCCAATATTTTTTCCTCATTACTTAAAATATCCTTGCGCTTGGGCGCATGGCTTACCTGTGTGTTAAGTGCTCCGGGAGCTGGTAGTTCGGTGGGTATTCCTGCTGCAATTTGGGTTTGAAAGGTGCGTATATCCATTTTATTTTTTTCTGATAGTGCCAGTTTTTTTATCGAAACCATAAGGGCAATGTTTGCAACCGCTTTGGCAACAATGCCCGCGTTTTAGGTGATATTGTTCTGTAAAAACAATAAAGCCTTCTTTGCTATAGTAAAAGTCTTCTTTTTCGAGCTTTGGCAAGGGTGTGTTTTTAAAAATGCAAAATTACATTTCAAATTTCATCAAACGCTTTGAAATAGGGGATTATCTTTATTTCAACTCCGTCTCGCTCCAGTTCGCCTTCTTCCTCGGCTGTTATGATGCTTCCGCTACTAAGCTTTAAAAATTTACAAGCTTCTACCAAACCACGTATTTCACGCTCTCGGGTGTTAGTTTCTTGCATTTTATAACAAACTTGTATGGCTTTCACAGGCATTTCCGATTGATAGACCACAAAATCACATTCGTATTTATCTTTGTAATAGCTTATTTCTCGGCCTTCTTTTCGCAGTTGTATAAATACAAGATTTTCTAGTAGCAAGCCAAAGTTCTCGGAGTACTTATGATTCATGGCCGTCATTAAGCCATGGTCTATAGCATAATACTTGGTGCTGGCGGTTAAATTTTTGGTAACCGATGCTTGAAGCTTATTGCAGCGCTGGAATAAATATACGGTCTCGGCCATATCCAGCCATTCATACAAACTGTTTTTAGAAACTTTAAAACCAGCAGACTTCATCTCGTTGTATATTTTGTTTACCGAAGTAGGCTTGCTGATGTTGGCATATACTCGTTTTAGTAAAAACTTAAGCGCCTTAGGACTGCTGATAGCATAGCGTTCTACTAGGTCGCGGTACATCATGGTGTTAAAGTGCTCTTGCAGTATTTTGATGTTTTCTTGAGGGTTGAGGTGTATGTTTCCCGGAAAGCCACCCTGCTTTAGGTAGTAGTCAAATTCATTTTTCAGTTTGGCCTTAAAGGCGATGTCATGCCTGTTACCTTCCACTTTTTTGGCATGTAAGTACTCGCTAAAGGTTAAAGTAAACATTTCTATTGGATAGGAACGACCTCTTAATTCGGTGGCTATTTCGCGGCTAAGCAATTTAGAATTTGAACCACTTAAGTAGATATTGCTGCTGATGTTTTCAAATATGCGCGCCACAAATTTTTGCCACCCTTCTATAGCGTGCAATTCATCAAAAAAGAAATGAACCTCGGATAGGTCTCGGTTGGGGTAAAGCTCTTGCCAGGCTACTAATAGTTCGTTTAAGCTGCTGCTAGAATGCGCGATGCGTTCATCTTCAAAATTTATAAAAACGATGTCTTTTCGGTCTATTCCTTTTTGAAGTAATTGACTGGCGCATAAATGTAATAGACTGGTTTTGCCGCAGCGCCTTGGGCCAGTTATCACCAACATTTGTGGTATGTGGCTAGGTATATTGTAGGCTCTTTCAAAAAGGGGGCGTTTCCCTAAGCGAGTTTGATTGAATACTATTATCTCTTTAAAGGTGTCCTTCATTTTTAATTACCTAAGATGCAAATGTATTAATTTATCCTTTATTAAAGTTAAATAATTATAAATTCATCCTTGCTTAAAGGATAAAAAATGTAAATGCAGGCTCGTAGAAAGGACAAAGTGTATTGATAAATAAGTCCTTAAAAGATTAATATTTGCAAAACAACTCGTTTAGCATTAACTACTATGTTGCCATTTGAAAACATTAATGCTCCGCTACAATATTTAGATACTTTAAATGGGGTGGAGGTTTGGCTTAAGCGCGAAGACAAAATACACCCACAGATTAGCGGAAATAAATGGCGTAAACTCAAGTATTATTTTCAAGATTTTGAGAAAAGTGATAAAACCGAGATACTCACCTTTGGAGGTGCTTTTTCGAATCATTTAGCAGCAGTAGCAGCAGCGGGTAAAATGGCTAAGGTGCCTACCCATGCTTTGGTAAGAGGAGAGGAGGTGAAAAGTAACCCTACCTTAGATTTTTGTCGAGCACAGGGTATGCTGATTGAGACTATCTCACGAAAACGATATGCTTTAAAGGATACTGATGATTTTAAAGAGGGTTTGGAAATACTTTTACCACAGGTATACCAAATTGCGGAAGGAGGAAAAGGAATTTTGGGCGTGAGGGGGTGCATTGAGATATTGGATGATGTGCCCAGTAACTTTGATTACATAGCCTGCGCAGGCGGAACGGGAACTACTTTTTTGGGTTTGCTTTTAAGCGGATATAAGAGTGATTTTTGTTTATACCCAGCTTTAAAGGGAGGCGATTTTTTAAAAAAGGATGTAATAGCAATGCTCAATCAATTCCAATTGGTTTATAAACAGGAACTGGGCTATGTGCATTCCAAAAGTCGGTTAACGGTTCATAATGACTACCACTTTGGAGGTTACGCCAAAGTAAATGATGAATTAGTGCAGTTTATGAATGCGCTGTACAATCAGTATCAACTAAAATTGGATCCCGTTTATACCGCCAAAATGCTTTTTGGTATTTTTGAAGATTGTAAAAAGGGTGTTTTTAAAAAAGGCACCAAATTACTGGCCATACATACTGGAGGGCTCCAAGGTATTGATGGGATGAATGAACAACTACGGAAAAAATCAAAACAGTTAATTTATGATTAAGAACTTTCTACTCTCTATGGTTTTATTGAGCTCAGGTATGGCTTCGGCTAGCCAAGCCCACAAACATTACATTAAAAAATACCGTGAAATTGCCATGAGCGAAATGCGTATTTATGGTATTCCAGCTAGTATTACTCTGGCACAGGGTATGTTAGAGTCGGGTTTAGGTAAAAGCTACTTAGCAGAAAGTGCCAACAATCATTTTGGCATAAAATGCCATACGGGTTGGGAGGGCAAAAAAGTATATCATGATGATGATGAAAAAGGCGAGTGCTTTAGATCGTATCCCAATGCCGAGGAAAGTTATAGAGACCATTCCTTGTTTTTAACAGGGCGTTCGCGCTATGCTTTTTTGTTTGAAGGGTCTCCTACTAATTATAAGGCTTGGGCCAGAGGTTTAAAAAAGGCGGGCTATGCCACTAATCCTAATTATCCAAAATTATTAATTAGCCTTATTGAAGCCCATCAATTAGATAAATACGATTTGGAGGCTTTAGATGGTGATACTACTAAGTTTAGCAAAGGTGCCAATGTAGTAGAGCTAAGTCCTATTAAACTTTCGCCTAACAACGTAGAGTATGTGGTGGTAAAGGAAGGAGACACGTTTGAGAGCTTGGCTGTAAAACACGATCAACGACCTAATAGATTATTGGCTTACAATGATTTGCAATGGGATAGCGAAATAAAACCGGGTGATGTAATTTACCTTCAGCCAAAGCGTAAAAAAGCCGGTTTGCGTATCGAATATCACACGGTAAAAGCGGGAGAAACAATGCACAGTATAGCACAGCAATATGCCATTCAGTTAGAAGCTTTATACAAGCGTAATAAGATGAATGTTGGCCAACAACCTACCGAAGGGCGGGTGCTAAAGTTGCGCTAATTTACTATTGCACCCGGTAGCACACTAGGCTGCCATCATCTGTAAG
This sequence comes from uncultured Owenweeksia sp., assembly GCA_937146805.1. Taxonomy (GTDB): domain Bacteria; phylum Bacteroidota; class Bacteroidia; order Flavobacteriales; family Schleiferiaceae; genus Owenweeksia. The sequence continues at coordinate 29,807 of CAKZRR010000034.1, forward strand.
GGTTACAATGTTAATGCTGCCATCTTGCTTTAACGAGCCCATATCAAATGGCCCTTGCGCAAAAATAGGGAAGCCATCTACCAATTCACCATTTTTAGTAAATAGGCTAATTTCTTGAGCATGTTCACTGTAAGCCGCGGCATAAAACTCTCTACCAAAAATCATAACCTTGGGTAAAGCTGAAATGTCATTATTTAGCTCTACGCTCCACGGTTTTTCACTGCTTTTAACAATTAGATTTTCATCGTGGGCAAACACATATTTATCGTCAAAATAAACAAAGTAATCGGCCGGTTTATCGCTGTCTAAAAACAAGGCATCGGTAGTCCCTCCGGGATGAATGGCGTATAGTTTTCCATCGGCACCGTTGGCTAAAATCTCAGACTTAGCTAGAGTTTTAGCCGTTTTTATAAAGAAAGGAGATTGTAATTGAGGTAAGTCCTTGATACCTTTAAAACGCTCTTCGCCCTTTCGGTTAAGCTGGCGAAGTGTACCGTCTTTACCCAAAACTACTATTACATCTTTACCAGCTACTGCAAAGTGCTGCGGCTTGCTTATTAAATCTGAGCCATGGCTTTTATTGTTCCAGCCCTTTACTTGTTTTCCTTCAATACTATAGTTGTATAGCTTGGAGCCTACCGGAACTACCATTCTGTAATTTCGCGCTTTATCGTAATCAAAAATACCTGCCGGTGCCGTAGCTTTTGCTGCCAGTTTAACTGGGAAATTTTCAACATTTCTACCTAGTCTATCCAGTACATATAATTGCGAAGTGGTATTAAATACCATTTGCAGTTTGTTGTTTTTGAATAAATCTACTTGTTGTATTTCTCCTAAAATGGGGCCATCCAATGCAGTGCTCCACTTCAACTCACCTTTATAGTTTACCAAATGAAGTACGTTTTTATCATCCTGTACCACCACATCATATTTACTGTTACTGTGGTTTTTTACCAGTTGAGGTTCGCGGCTTAAATTGGTGCCAATAGGTACATTCCATAGCCGTACCACGCTTTCCTTTTTGGGTGTATCATGATTTACATAAAGATTGATAAAAGCCGCATCTGCCGAATTTACATCTACCTGAAGAGCCGCCCAGCGTAAATTACTTAGCTGTTGCTGATTTTTTTCTAGCCATTGCGCATCTGACTTACCCAACAATTCGCTCAAAAGCGAGAAACAACCTGGGTTGGTGGCAATAACTTTTAGGTGTGATTTATTGGGGATTTTTTCTGAAAAGGCTACAAAGTCTACATCCTTAGCTAGTGTTTTTTCATCCAGTATATCATTGATAGCTCCTTTAAGTACAATCTCCTCTTCGGCAAACAAGGCATAGCCATTTATAAGCGTATAGTAGGGGTAATGTAGATTGTTAAACATGCTACCGTAAAAGCGTGGTAAAGCATTTTCAAAGCGTACCTTTTTAATAATCATTCCACGATAGCCATTTACAAAATCGGGTTTTGCAATAGAATCTAAGCCAATTTTAGCCATTTCTTCATCACGAAACTTAAAATAGGCGAGGTAATTAACGCGACCATTTTGGCCCGCAGCGGTAAATAACCCCATTTCGGTGTCTACCCAATTTAGAAGGCTTTCGTTATGATTGAAGGGGATTTTTTCGAGTAACTTCTCGTACTTGCGCAAACGTCCTTGTCCTTGCAGATAGCTAGTGTAAGCGCGGTGGTTTTTTTCGGCATTACTAAAAGTTTGCGAAAGCCATAAGCCCGAGTTTTTGGGAATTATTTCTTGCCCTGTACTGGTTAACTTTTTACTTTGAGCCAAGCTACTTAGATAATGTTTTTCCTCAGGCGGAAGCAATAAAAGCCCACTAAGAATAAGCTCTTTATTATACACTTGTAAATCTAACTCTGCCCATTTGCCCATACGTTTAAATGGGCTGGGTTTACTGTTGGGGAGCAATATGCTAATCCAATCGGGCAAGGCCTGTATGTTTACATATACATTGGCTAAATCCTTTTTATTACTGGTTTGTTGTAGCTTTTTAAAGGCGGGGTCGTCCGTAAGGCTCATTCCGCTTTTTAGTTGGCGGATGCTTTCTTCCACCAAATTAGACTGTGTGCTCATTAAGATTAAACCATGCGTGGTGCTCACAAAATATTGCTCATCGCTATTGGTGGTTTGACTAAAAGAAAAAATGGTGGTTTCGGCATACGTTTTTTTACTAGCCGTAAACTTTTTGCTGAGGACTTTCCCGAGCTTCTTCTCGAAACCAGCGTCTCCTTTGCTAATAAACAAGGTGTTGTATTTTTCGGCACCGCTTAAGCATTGTGCTATTAAAACAGGTCTCGAGTCAAAAAACTCAGATAGGCTATCGGCATTAAATAGTGTGTAAAGCGGTTTTACTTTTTCTTGAAAGTGAAAAAAAGCAGGAACGCTGTCTACCTCTTGGTACAAACTGGTTTTGCTAATATCTTGAAGGGCTTGTAAAAACTGATCGGTTTCTACCAGAATCACGGAATTGGCCGGAGCTGCTTGGTAAATATCACTACTTTTTTCGGAGCCATCTTTTTGGCAGCTTAAGGTAAAGCCAATTGTAAGAAGCAGAGGTATAATGCGTTTGAAAATCATGGGTGTGCACCTAATTATTTGTGCAAATTACGCGAATTTATGTGGCTGGTTTTAAGTCTAATTGCTCTTTTCCTACTTTTTTTTGAGCAACTAATTGTGCGTTAATTTTACTTAGAAAAAAGCTTAGTTTGATTAGCTAGTTGCCTAAAGGTTTGTCGGTGAATTGCAGAAGTACCTTGTTTCATAATTGCAGCACGGTGCTGCTTGGTTGGGTATCCTTTGTTTTGTAACCAACCATAGCCCGGGTATTTTACGTCCATTTCTTGCATATAGGCATCGCGGTGTGTTTTGGCTAAAACAGAAGCAGCGGCTATGCTTTTAAACCGGCCATCACCTTTTATCATACAGTGATGCGGAATACTGAGATAGGCGTTAAATCGATTGCCATCGATAAGAAGAGACTCTGGCGCTGTTTTTAGTTTTTCGATGGCTCGATGCATCGCTAAAAAGGAAGCATTTAAAATATTAATTTCATCAATTTCCGCTGGGCTCACCATAGCAATGGCCCAAGCAATGGCCTTTTTTTTGATAATGGGTTCCAAATAAAGGCGTTGCTTTTCGCTGATTTTTTTAGAGTCGTTGAGTAAAGGCTCGTTAAATCTGGCGGGGAGTATAACCGCGGCAGCTGTTACAGGTCCTGCTAGGCAGCCTCTTCCAGCTTCATCGCAACCAGCTTCAATCACTCCCTTTTCGTAATAATTGGCTAAATGGGGTTTCAATTTGCTAAGGTTTTTTGAATGCTCTCCCACATCATTTCGCTCGACTTTTGCCAAGTAAACAATTCAACCCTCTCCTTTCCTAGGTTTACTAATTTCTCACGAAGTTCGGGGTCACTAACTTTTTTCATAGCTTGCGCTATCTCCTCTAAATCATTGGGGTTACAGAGTAGAGCAGCCTTCCCCGCAACTTCAGGCATTGAGGTAGTATTAGAAGTGATTACGGGTACTTGGCATTTAAAAGCTTCAACAATGGGAATTCCGAAACCTTCGAAATGGGATACGAAAAGCAAGGCTGCACTTGCAGCTAACACACGGCTAAGAGCTGCGCCCTCTAACCTACCTATAAAAAGTATATCATTTTGATGGGGATGATTTTCATAAACGTTTTGAATTTGTTCGTTCCAAAACATTTTTTCGCCTACAATTATAAATTTATTGGTGCCGCCATTGTTTCGGTACTTGCTATAGGCTTGCAGCATGCCATCAATATTTTTGCGAGGATTTAAGGCGCCTACAAAAATGAAATAATCACTACCTCTTGCTACCGACTGTCTTACTTCATTTTTTTCTTCATTTCTAAAGCCTGAGAAGCGTAAAAATCATTCCGTTTAATTACCTTATCTAACATTAATAAAGCCTGTTTTTTTCTACCTAAATCATATAACACTTGAGCTTTGTACCACTCTCCTTCTTGTCTAAACATATCATATTGATGTTGTAAAACAATATCTAAATGCTCTAAAGATTTAGCCGATTGGTTAATATTATAATAACACAATGCACTATAAAAGTGTGCATTAATATCATCAGGGTGTTGCTTCAGAATTTGCTTATAGCCTTTTAGAGCTTTCTTAAATTTATTTCTACTAAAGTAATATTGAATGTCTTCTAAATATTTCTCATAACCTATATATATCGTTTTTAATTCATGAGAAGGTTCTTCAAATGCAACTTCTTCTATATTTGCAGGAACTCCTGTTAAAGAGACTATCGTTTTTTTAAATAAAAAACCACTCATTTATGAGTGGCTTTTTTTTATTTCACTGCACCGAATCAAAATTCGAGTCGCTCAAGAAGATCGTCAATGGTTCGGTCCTTTTTCAATACCCCTTTGATTGTGCCCATCTCAGATTTGTCACCGGTATTATTTGACCAAACCATATAAGGGACACTTCCTCCATATAGTAAGTCACCTAATATTTTGAACTCACGTATCGTCCCTTCACATTGGTCTGCGATTTGACTAGGCCATTTTGTTAGTGATTTCGTTGCAAACAGTTCATTAAATGCTGTAGCGTTGTCTTCTGAACAGTAGCCAGCAACAGCTAATTGCCCCAGCTGATTCAATGGTTCTGTCTTCGTTCGTGCTATATATTGATCTATTGTGAAGTTAGGAGAGAATTCATAGTTCATAATTCGTGAGCGGGGGTAAGGCATATAGCGAACGCGAACGCCCTGCTCTGTCAAGTTTGGCACTAGAGAGTGAAGCATTTTACAGTATGGACATGTAAAGTCGGTCGCGACCGTTAAAGTACCACGAAACTTGACCTCTTCATTGGGTTCATAAACTACAAACTGTTCGTCGCTTATATTAGTCAGGATTTTGGGTGCATACTTTGGCCCATGTTGTCGTCTGAGATGGTCTGGTAGGTTTTTTAACGTATTTAATATGGATGCTGTATCTTCTGAACCATCATGTTCATTTCGTGCATTTTTATCTGCATTCTCTACTACTGGGGCGGTCTGCATCTTCAGATCATTTTGTCGTTTACGTTCGGCATAATACTGCGCTCCTGGATACTCCATTGTTCGCTCTTTGGCCAAATGTTTCATTCTCTCCATAGGGCTTGTTTGCTTTTTCAGTGCTTGGAATGCCTCTGGTGACAGCTCAACGACTTTGTCTCTAGCGAGTGCTGTATTTTCAGAGCTATTGCGTGTTAATCCCTGTGTAGGTGGTGCGAGGACGGTTGCTGGTGGCACAATTGGGTTCAGTTTCCTCAGCGTCGGAACTTCGGTGTCTGTAACATGAGCCTGATTCGGAGCTGTCGATTGGCGTGAAGTAAATGCCTCTATCGCGCTTCGTTGCTCAATCTTGCTTTTGATGACGTCTTTTACTTGGTCTAAGTGCTCGCCTTGTATATTTTGGCCAGTAGCAATCTCTATAACCTTGCCTTTAAAGGCGATGCTTACTGATTTATCGACTGTATAGGCACCTTTGGTCGTGAAGACAGTGTAAAGTTGCTTGCCTTTAAATGGCACGACGGCATACACCTCGACCTTTAACCTTTCTTCTACTTTTTCCATGATGTCGCTATATGAGCCATCGTAATTTGACTCTCTTTGGATTTCAGATTCTGTGGCCTCGAAAATCTCTTGAGTCAATTCGACTTCATTACTCTTTTCTTCCGCGAAGGATATACCTATAGACGCCGCTGATGTAGCCAATACTACTAACGTCATGTACTTGGAAATACCTGATTTCATAAACTTATATGCCTCTATGGGTTAATTCTTCAAATGCCTTGTTTGCAATTGAGTGGTTTACTTCAAGATTTGACTGAGAGATTTCAGAATTGATGAGTTCATTTAGTGGGTTCAAACGGTTTGATACATAGTGCTTTAGGACTGGTAACTCCCTGTCTGTAAATGCTTTTCCTAACTGGATGTTACGCATTGATAATGAATCATCGACAAAGAACTTTTCTGCTAGCTTATGGCAGATTTTTGCGCTAGTTGAAGGTTTGTACAGCTTCATTTCTCGCAATGCGATAAGCGTTTGTAATTGTGGCGGTGCGCGAAATCGGCCACCAGCAATGTCCTGATGGATATTTAGTATCGGGTAAGGAATGTTTGATCTGAATGCACGGCTATCGTTTACTCCTGCACTTGCGAGAGTAAATTCATTGATTAACTCTACGGATCGTAGTCGCAGGCCAATACAATGTGGGCTAACAATGTAGATTGCTGAATGCGGTACATTGACACTTGTATGGGATGCTAAGTGGGTTTTATCAGCAATATAACCGTTTGAATCAATGAGGCTAGAAACCTTATCAATGGCTTCAGGCAACCACTCGTTAGCCGGTGTTCTAGTGTAGGAAAGCAAACCGTGTTCATAGAGAGTTTGCATTTCTGTTTCTAAAGCTAGCAGATCGGTAGATGGGCTAATAAGAGCATTTGTGTACAGATCGAATGTTGAAGGCGGGTTAATGGGTACCTCAACCACTTGTGAAGTACTTTGACCACTGGAGAGGTACGAACGAGGGGTACCGTTAACCACATCTTGAGTTACTTCTAAAGTCTCTGAAGTTGAAAGATATTCAGCTGCCATCAATTCTTGGATGCTTGCAGGGCCATATCCCTTGTTGATCCCCCTTTGGCCTATTTTCAAGTGCACTAACCGTTCACTATGAGTCTTCTGGACAAGCTTAATGTCTAGTTCCCTTGTGTTGTTAAGTGCGTTCTTTACTCCTATTTCCGTCAATTCGACAAGGTCACCTTTTACAACTGATTTATTATGTTTATCAGCTAAGATGGCAATCTGATAAGCAATGTATTCACCCTGATCATCCGCGTCCGTCAGAGCAATAACGCTATCTGATTTCGCAATCGCATTTTCTAGATAAAGTACGACTTCTTTATTTCTTACTCGCCACGATTGCTCATCGTTTAGGGCAAAGTCAAAAATGCGACCAGAGGTGAATGAGCAGTGGTATAAATCATCTATATTTATGCGCGATAGATGATCGTTAACAACCTTTGCTTTGATTGAGCTTTCGACAAGTATTAGTTTCATTACCAACCTTTGTCCGTATCCCAAGTAGGTTTTAAACTACTTGATTCACCAGAACTTGAATCTGATGGCGACTGCCATGTCGGGACGCTGTAACTACTTGGGTTGCTGTTTGATTGCTGAGAATCCTCTCTAGGTCCCGAATTCCTACATGGGATCAAATTACCCTGTGGATCAAAGAAATCTGTGAGATCTGAACAATGTGGGAGTGATAAGTCTTGATCAGGATTTGAAGGGGTGTCAGGAACAGGGTCTGGTGCGCTGTTATCACTATTTGGTTTACAATATGTAACACCGCCCAGTTCATAGCATTCGCGGCCTTCGTTGTCAGGATCGACTATAGGAAGTGCCCAATCAGGTAGCCCACTTTCACCTTCCGGGATATCAACGTTGTCACACTCATAGCTCACAAGTTTTCCCGAAGAATTGTAGACAGGGCAAAATTCGCGCTGCATTTTCATTTGATCATCAAACATACTAGACATCATATCTTTCATGTCTAAGTCGATACTTGAGGGGATTTTGTCCAATATTGGCGCTAAAGTCTCATTAATGGCCTGTTGGCCAATATCTTGGATTTGCTCACAGAGCATCCCTTGCAGACCATCAAGACTGAATGAAGGTAAGCCAGGCAAGCTAAATGAAAAATCACAGCCTTGTGTTGGATCGATATACGCAAAAGGGTTTCCCATTTTTGGATTGGTACTGTCAACATCACAAGTCCCAGCGGACGGTGCAGGTAGTGAGACCTTAGCACGGCAAACTCTAGCTGCCTCCGAATCACTGCTATATGCCGTTGCGCCTACTGTTGCAAAACATAGAAGTATGGGGTGTATCTTAACCTTCATAGTCAATCTCCTTTGACCCTTTTGGCGTACTGTTCTAGAGCCAATTTAGTTGTCGTGTCATTTAGAAAAACATTGTTGAACTCATCCAAAAAATTAAAGAGCGCTATACGCTCTACTAAGATTTCGCAAAACATTGAATTCGGTGTGGTATCGCTGTGGTTACCATCGATCACTTTGTGTGCATACACATTAACGATGTAATTCCAACGATGTTCGTTTTCACTTAAAGCACCTAGCCAACCAAAGGCTGCTAACGATGTTTTCAGTGGTAAGCAACCAAGAATGGTTATAAGGCGATCTGAATGAATGGCGACTTCATCTGTTATCGGCATGTTTGCGATTTCAGGTAGATTCTCAGCTATCTGGTTCAAGCTAAGAAGTGAGTCTTCGCTATTAGTCACAACCCAAGCTTCTCGAGCTTCAAAGTGGGAAATGCTCTGCATAACTTTGGGTTCGACTTCTTCCCAATATTCATCTATCCATGCTTTGTCAAAAGTGAGGTTTAGCATACAGACCTTTTAATTTGTAAGTATTGTTTTTTAATGTAAGATGTAATAGATAATTATCTTATGCGAGGTTGGAATGGAATTCAATAAA
>CAKZRR010000035.1 GCA_937146805.1 uncultured Owenweeksia sp.
GTGTTAAAATATCAATGTTTTTAGGGATTACAAGCCAGTAAAATTGAATCTCAGATTTTTATCGGACACTATTGATTGACAATCTGTATTTGGGCAGCAATCCATACAAGTTGCGTACACTCATCTCCATCAGGATTTTGGTTAGACTTCAATGAAAAGTATCAAACAAACCACATAAACAATCAAGGCCCCTGGGGCGGGATAAGAGTTATTCACTGGAAAAGTGAAGTAGAAAAGTTTGACAAAAACCAAATCATTGAATTTGCAAAAGCAAACGGATGGCTATTTAAATCTGACACCACGTTCAAATCGTATTTAACTCAAACTTGGCTTTCTAATAACAAATCTATTTTCCCTCTTTATTGGAAAGGGTTTATACCAATGCCTGATAATTCTATCCATTCAGAGTTTGAACGCTTTCCAAGATGGATATCAGGAAACATAAATGTACTATCGTTTAACACTAACTTTATCAGTATAAACCTCGAAACGCAAGAAACAATTTTAATCAATGGGTTTATTATTTTAAACGAACAGCAAAGTGAAATGACTCTTTACCACAACTGGGGGGAATAAAGGGCGTATAACATATTTACTAAGGCATCGGTACATGTACCACCTTTTTGGTTTCAAAAAACTCTTCTTCAAAAAAGGGCCGTATCTCAAATTGTTTAGCCTTTTTAATAGTAGATAACTCTTCTGTAAGATCACCGCCTTTAAGGCACCAAATGCCATGAGCCGCGGCATCTTGCGGCTCGCCTTTATACACTTTTCCCTTTACCCAATCCATAAACTTAGGCATACGCGTAACCGCTCTCGAAACCACATAATCAAACTTACCTGCCACCTGCTCCGCTCTAACATGTTGCGCTTCCACATTTTTTAGATCCAACATATCTGCAACATCACGCACCACTTGTAGTTTTTTCCCAATAGAATCTACCAACAAAAATTGCACTTTAGGGTATAAAATACTCAAAGGTATGCCCGGAAAACCACCTCCTGTGCCAACATCTAAAACACGGCTACCGTTGGCAAATTTTGCCACTTTGGCTAAAGCTAAGGAATGTAAAACATGGCGCTCGTAAAAATGCTCCATATCCTTACGGCTTATCACATTTATCTTTTGATTCCAATCTTCGTAAAGCGGCCCCAGCTGCTCAAAGGCATCCAATTGACTTTTGGTAAGGTTGGGGAAATATTTTTTGATTAATTCCATTTTTTGGGTGCTCCGCTAAAAGCATTTTGAAAGTGAATAATTGTGAGTGATAAACAAAGGCAAAGTTCGGCTAATGGAAAATACCAAAGCACCGTTTTTTCTTTTAAAAGCGAGGTAGTCTTTAATAAAATTAAGGCTTGGACGCCCAATTTTAAGCCAATAACCCACCACCAAAAAGGATTAGAAAATACCGCTACAATAGCCATTGGTAATAAAGCATAAAAGAGTAGTTGTGCCAAACCAAAAACTCCTAACCAACTGGCCACCCCTTTTGGGTAATGTGATACCACCGATAAATGCCTGCGTTTTTGACGCCACCAACTTGCCCAACTTTGTGGTGGCTTACTTATCGTAAAAGCTTCAGCCGAAAGGCAAACAACCGTATTTTTACTATTGGCTACAGAGGCAATAAACAAGTCATCATCTCCACTTGAAACATGTTGGTGTGCACTAAAGCCCTGTGCTTTTTTAAATAGTGATTTGGTATAAGCCAAGTTCCGACCCACTCCCATATACGGTTCTCCTGCCAAGGCCATCCCAAAATAATTTTGAGCCGTAAGTAGGGTGTCCCAAGCTATTATTTTATGCAGCCAGCCTTTTTGATTTTGATACGATGAATAACCCAACACAATATCTCCTTGGTTAAAACGGCTGCTCATTTCTGCCAGCCAATTTTCGGAAACCGGTCGGCAGTCAGCATCAGTTAACACTAAGTGTTCGGCCTTCGCCTTACTAATACCATAACTTAAAGCGGGCTTTTTCCCGGTGCCTTCTTTATACTCAAAATTGTAGGCTCTAAAGTTGGGGTATTGCTGCTGCATGCGGTGTAAAAAAGCAGCGGTGCCGTCTTCGCTTTGATGATTTACTACAATTACCTCGAAGTTTGCATTTTTTTGGCAGAGTACTAAGGGTAGATTTCTGCGCAAGTTTTGGAGTTCGTTACGAGCACAAATAACCACGCTTATTGGCTCCGAAAAACGAGGCAACTGCGGTTTTTTATAAAAAAACAAGCGCACATGAAACAACAAGTAGTGGCCTAATAACACCAATACCGAAGCACCAAATACGTAGAGTAATAACATCACGGTCCAAAGGTAATTTCAAATTAGACAAGGGCAATAGGCTATTTACAAAACGCTCTATAAAACTAAACGCTAAAGCTTACTTTTGCGCGATGAATTTTGATTTAGAGGCGCAAGACCCCAAAAGCAAGGCCCGTGCAGGAATGTTACATACAGCACATGGCACCATAGAAACTCCCATTTTTATGCCCGTAGGCACGGTGGCCTCTGTAAAAACGGTTCATCAGCGCGAGCTAAAAGAAGACATTAAAGCACAAATAATTTTAGGAAACACCTATCATCTTTATTTACGTCCGGGCACCTCCATTTTAAACCAAGCGGGTGGGTTACATAAATTTATGGGTTGGGATTTACCCCTCCTCACAGATAGTGGTGGCTATCAGGTATATAGCTTAAGCGGAAACAACAAGATTACCGAAGAAGGCGTAAAGTTTCAATCGCACATTGATGGTTCGAGGCACTTTTTTACTCCTGAAAAATCAATGGAAATTCAGCGAAACATTGGAGCTGATATTATTATGGCTTTTGATGAATGCCCGCCTTACCCAAGCACCTACGAATACGCCAAAAATAGCATGGATATGACCCATCGCTGGCTGCATCGCTGTGTAAAGTGGTTAGATGAAAATAAACCATTGTACGGTTTTGAGCAGAGTATGTTTCCGATTGTCCAAGGCTCCACCTATAACGATTTAAGACAGCAATCGGCTGAAACCATTGCTAAAGTACCCAGCGATGGATATGCCATTGGAGGACTCTCGGTAGGCGAACCAAAAGAAGAAATGTATGCCATGAGCGATTTGGTTTGTAACTATTTGCCAACGGATAAACCACGTTACTTGATGGGAGTAGGAACCCCGGCCAACATACTAGAAAATATTGCTTTAGGTGTTGATATGTTTGATTGTGTAATGCCCACACGAAATGGTAGAAACGGAATGATTTTTACCAGCGAAGGCATCCTGAACATTAAAAACAAAAAGTGGGAAAATGATTTTGACCCACTGGATGAAAACGGCACCTGTTTTGTTGATAGCCAATATAGTAAAGCCTACTTACGCCACTTATTTGCTTCCAACGAATACCTTGGAAGACAAATTGCCTCGCTTCATAATTTGCGATTTTATCTTTGGCTGGTAGAGCAGGCTCGTATTAAAATTAAAGAAGGCACCTTTGCCAGCTGGAAAAACACCATGGTTCCTAAACTTGAAAACCGTTTGTAAGCTTTGTTAAGGATTATTGACAGATATATTATTGGTAAATTTTTAGGGACTTTCTTCCTTACAATCACTCTTATTTTAGCGATTGCCGTGGTTTTCGATATTTCGGAAAAAATTGACAATTTCGTTAATAAGGGAGCTTCAATGCCTGAAATAATTTTTGACTACTACCTAAATTTTGTGGTGTACTACGGCAATCTTTTTAGTTCTATGATTGTTTTTATTGCTACCATATTTTTTACTTCCCGCATGACGGGAAACTATGAAATAGTAGCCATACTTACTGGAGGTGTAAGCTTTAAAAGGTTAATGTGGCCTTATTTTATAGCGGCCACTATAGTTGCTGCCATCAGTTTTACATTGGGTCACTTTGTAATTCCAAAAACCAATGTTACGCGCTTAAAATTTCAAACTACTTATATTGATAAAGCGCAGGATGACCGCTTTAAAAACATTCATCGCCAGATAAAAGAAGGGCACGTTATTTTTTTCGAAAACTTTAATACCGATAACAATTCAGGCTATCACTTTACCTACGAAGTATTTGAGGGCAACAAGCTAAAAAGTAAGCTTAAAGCTGATTTTATAAACTTAGACACCAACAAAAACGTATGGACGCTCAACAACTACCATGTTAGAACCATAGCAGATGATGGGACCGAAGAAATGTGGGCAGGTAAAAAATTGGACACTGTATTCGATTTTAAATCGGAAGAAATTGTACCTAAGCTTTATACCATTGAAATGATGAATACCCCGGAGCTTAATGAGTTTATTGAAGCAGAGAAAATACGGGGATCTGAAAACATAAATTTCTACTTAATTGAAAAGTACAAGCGAACCGCTTGGCCTGTCTCTACCTATATTTTGGTACTTATTGGCGTAAGTCTTTCTTCAAAAAAAACCAGAGGTGGCTTAGGCTTAAACATTGCCGTTGGCCTACTCATTTGCGTAAGCTATATTTTCTTTATGCAAATAAGCACCACCTTTGCTACGCTTGGTAATTTTTCGCCCTTAATGGCTGTTTGGTTTCCAAATATTGTTTTCTCCTTTATAGGTATTTACCTCTATTACATTGCTCCCAAGTAAAACTTCTGCCTACCTAAAACTACACCTCATTGTATTTATTTGGGGCTTTACCGCGCTATTGGGCGCGCTTATTTCTATTGAGGCCATTCCGTTGGTTTGGCACCGAATGGGGATTGCAACCGCTATTGTTTTGGTTTACCTTTTGATCAAAAATAAATCCGACTTAAAGTTTGATAAATCCGCCATGTGGATGTTGTTAGCAGGAGTACTGATTGCCATTCATTGGATTACATTTTTTCACGCCATTAAAATTTCCACGGTTTCAGTTACCCTAGCATGTATGTCCACCGGTGCTTTTTTTGGATCCTTATTAGAGCCTCTTTTTTACAAGCGTAAAATTGATCTTCGCGAAATTTCTTTGGGGTTACTCGTTATAGCTGGCTTGTACATTATATTCAGTTTCGAATCACAATATACTTGGGGTATTGTTACCGCGCTTTGCAGTGCTTTTTTAAGCGCGCTTTTTTCGGTGGTAAATGCTAAACTGGTAAAAAAACACAGCCCTGTACGTATTACGTTTATGGAGCTTTTAGGAGGCTGGTTGGCCATCGGGATTTTTGCCGCGCTGCAATTAGGCTTTGGAACCATGGAGCTTACCCAATTTACTTTTACTACTACCGATGCGCTTTACCTTTTTATACTAGGGGGAATCTGCACTGCCTACCCTTTTATAGAGTCAGTGGCCATTATGAGGCAACTTTCTCCATTTTCCGTTTTGCTTACTATCAATTTAGAGCCGGTATATGGCATTGCTTTGGCCTTTTTTATCTTAGGCGACAAAGAGCATATGAGTCCTCACTTTTATTTAGGAGCAAGCATTATTTTGCTAACCGTAGTAGCAGATGGCATTTTAAAAAAGTGGATTAGCACCCGAAAGCGAAATACAAACGCAAGCGAAATAGCCTAAAAATGTGCACATTAACACATTAGCTTTTACCGTTGTAATTCAAATCTGGACAAATAAATTTAGCTACAGCGGAAAGCCAAAATTTGTAATTTGCACGCCCTTTTCTTAAAAAGAATTATATGGATTATTTGGATTTTGAAAGACCCATTCAAGAGTTGGAAGAACAATTGGAAAAAACCTTATCTCTTGAAAAAGAGACATCGGTGGACATGGGTAAAAGTGTACGCGAGATTGTGAAGAAAATCCAAACCACCAAAAAAAGTGTTTATAAAAACCTAAGCCCATGGCAAAAGGTACAATTAAGCAGGCATCCGCAACGCCCTTATACCTTAGCCTATATTGAGGCCATGACCCAAGGTAATTTCATCGAATTACATGGAGATAGAAATGTAAAGGACGATAAGGCCATGGTTGGTGGCTGGGGTATGTTAGACGATGAATCGGTAATGTTTATTGGCCAACAAAAAGGAGTTAACACCAAAATGCGCCAATACCGCAATTTTGGTATGGCTAATCCCGAAGGCTACCGAAAAGCATTGCGCCTGATGAAGATGGCGGAAAAATTTAACCGCCCTATAGTTTGTTTAATCGATACTCCTGGGGCTTATCCAGGCTTAGAAGCTGAAGAAAGAGGCCAAGGTGAAGCTATTGCCAAAAATTTATATGAAATGGCATTACTTAAAGTGCCCGTAATATGTATTGTTATTGGCGAAGGCGCCTCTGGAGGCGCCTTAGGTATTGGTATTGGAGACAAAGTATTGATGCTTGAAAACACATGGTATTCGGTAATTTCTCCAGAAAGCTGCTCTTCTATTTTGTGGAGGAGTTGGGATTACAAGGAACAGGCTGCCAGCGCTCTAAAACTTACAGCAGATGACATGCTAGAGAACAAACTAATTGACGGAATTATTAAGGAGCCATTAGGTGGTGCCCACAGTGCTCCGCAAGAAATGTTTAGCATTGTTAAACAAGAAATTTTGAAGCATATCGCTAAACTTCAAAAATTAGATTCTCGGAAACTTATAGATCAACGTATAAATAAGTTTAGCAAAATGGGGGCTTACAAGTAACGCTAGATCATCGTTCAATATTTTTACCGTTTTCCAATGCCTCATTCATTTCCCAAAAAAGAATAAGAAATACCCTATTGGGAAAAACTATTACAAACACAACAAGACAATCATCTAGTTAGCTTATTATTAACTAATTAGGCATGATTATTTCTTTCAGTGGGTTTCACCAAATAAGTTAGACCCATGAAAAATTCAAGTATTTTTGTATTGGCTCTTGTTTTTGCACTTGTTTCTTGTAATAAAGATGTAAGTCAAAACAAAAAGGGCAACCCGTATGGAATAACAAGTACCGCAGACATCGTATCCCCATCTAGTTTTAATTGGAAAGCTCATCGAACGGTGGACTTAAATTTAGGTGCATGGGCTACAACTAATGACCAACCTCAAGTTGTTAAAGTAGTAGATAGTAGAGGAAACATTTTGGTTTCTCGTGTTATGGTTATTGACAATCAAAGCGAGCTGCACTTTCAACTACCTAATTCTGATCACTCTGTACACCTTATAGTAGATGGTGAAAATGAAGAAATGGCCGTAAGTGCTCGCGGAAACCAAGCTATGGCAATAAAAAAAGGAAAGAAAAAGCCCAAGAAGCCAAAAGGGTCCGGAGGGTCATCTTGTGCCTGCGATGGAAAGATGCAAAGCTTTACCGTTGTTTATAACGGCTCTCCCAATGCTACGCTTGGCCTCTATGATAAAGGTAAAAAAGGACAAGCCTATGCCCATAAATACGATATTTCGGGAGCCAATCCTGGGGATACTATTGTATTTAACGGATTTGACTCAAGTGGCCGGTTTGGAGCTAAATCTTTTATAGACGCAAGCGGAACCAAGCACGAGATTCACACCTCTTGTTCGGTTGATATAATGGGACTTGTTGTTGGACCTTTTACCGTTATTGCTTATACTGACGGAAATGGTGCCGTATGTAATGGAAACCCACCGCCTCCACCGCCACCTGGAACGCCTTGCCCTTGTAATGGAAAGATGCAAAGCTTTACAGTTGTTTACAGCGGATCCGGAATTACCACTTTAGGACTCTATGACAAAGGCAAAAAAGGGCAATCGCATGCGTTTAAGTACGACATTCCTAACGTAGCTCCGGGAAGCACGGTTGTTTTTAACGGCTTTGATTCAAGAGGTAGATTTGGGGCTAAGTCATATGTGGATGTAAATGGTACGAAATACGAAATTCATACCTCCTGCTCTCAAGATATATTGGGATTAATAGCAGGGCCGCTTACAGTAGTTGCTTACACTGATGGAGATGGCGTACCCTGTGGCCCAACGGCATGTGTAGACACTGATGGAGATGGTTGTTGCGATAAGGATGATGCATATCCAAATGATCCTACTAAGTGCGATGTAGTAAATATTCCGGGAGAGAATGTATATGGATCTTATGCTTGGGAAGACTTATGGCCAGCCAAAGGTGATTTTGACTTTAACGATAAAATAATTGACCGCAACACGGTACTGGCGTTAGATGGAAACGGAGATGTAATTCAAGCTACTCACAAGTTTGTTTTAAAAGCAGCAGGTGCAGCCTACAAAAACGGCTTTGGCTTTAGTATGCCTGGCATTGCCCCTTCTGAGGTAGTTAGCGTTACCAGTAGCTATATTCAACCTCAAAATTATACGGCTATTGAGATTAACGGAACAGAATCCGGCCAATCTGAAGCCGTAGTAATTGTATATGAAAACTGGGAAGATATCGTAACTTTTACTCAAGTGGGTACCTTTTTTAATACGCTCAAAAATGCCTCTGCTGGCCTTGGCTATGCAGATACTATTACGGTAACCGTAGTTTTTAACAACCCTCAGCTTGTTGCTACAGCTCTTGAACTAGATCCTTTTTTAATAAGAGATGGAAACCGTGGAGCAGAGGTACACCTTCCATGGCATGGACCAACCGATTTAGCTGACTTATCCCTTTTAGGGACTCAGGATGATTCATCGGCTTATCCAGCGATGGGTAATAATTACGTAAGTTCAAACAATATTCCTTGGGCTATCGAAACACCACTTAGTGCTTATGAGTGGCCTATCGAAAATATAGATATTGTTAATGCCTATTATGATTTTGCATCATGGGCAATGATGGGCACTCCAAGTAATTGGTACTCTAACGGTAACAGAGATGCTACTAAGATTTACTAATCTAATACGCAGTTAATAAACCACCTAAAGGGCTGGACATTTTGTCCAGCCCTTTTTTTTAGGGCAATACCACCAACTTTAAATTCTCAAAAACACCATCCATCAAGGATAACTGCAACCAATAAACTCCTGCCGGCTTAGTACTTAAATCAAATTTAGCCTTTACAGGTAAATCATATCGCACACCTCTATTGTCCAACAACCACATCTTACTAATTCTTTCTGTTTGTACTGATAGGTTAAATTCATCATAACTTGGATTTGGAAAAACATATACTTTTTCCATTTTATAGCTCTCTTCCAAATCTACTGACCCCGAAGAATTTATGAAAACTGCTTGATTAACAGACCCCGCGATATTGGTATTAAAAGTTAAACTTGCTTGATAGGTTTGAGCTGCATTAAACGAAATATCTACAGCCGCCCATTCCCTAGGGTTTAAACTGCTGGGCAAAGTCGTTGATTGAACAAACTTTAAACTCGTATCGCTTAAAGCAAAGGAGCTAAGATTCACTGGCTCACTCCCGTTATTATAAATAGTAAACCTATAGCTATATCTTCCCGCTCCACTGGCCAACTTAATGGTATCAGCAGATAAATATAGACTTCTCCCGCTAGGCATTGCGCTGGTTACTAAAGAAGTAATCCTATCCGCAAACTGTGGATAATCCACAAAAGGATTACGATTGTTTTGCAAACCAAAAATTCCATTATTTCTGGTTATTTCATTCATCAAAGGTGGATAACTCCCGTGCCAATCTCTTAAAACTGTTTCTTGACTTTGAAAGAAATTCGTGTAATCCTGATAACGCAGCACAAAATACATCATAGCTCTAGCGGTAATTCCTTTTTGCACGTTTCGGGGTTCAAACTTACTACCTCCACTTTTAGACCCGCCTTGACTCCAAGTTGAAGAACCCACCATACCAAAAGGGTCATTACCCCTCTGGCTATTAGCCGCAACATCGGTTGGAAATAAATGGTGAATATCACTTTTCATAGGTTCGTTACTACTAAACTTACCCTGAGGAAAAGTGTGCTCACAATTAAAACTATTTGAGTTGGCTCCCGCTCTGGTATTAAAATTGGCCGTTCTGCCTGTATACACACAAGTCACTGTTCCACTGTTATTATCCAATGTGCCGTACATATTATCTCGCGCAGTACTATAGCCCAATGAGTTATACCCTGAAGAAATTTTAGCCTTTAAAGCAGTTTTTAACTGAGTTTCTACCTTGTTTTTGGTAGTTTGATAGTATGCGTTGCTATAAGTACCCTGCCCTACAAGGTTCACCCGTATATCGCCATAACCACTAGCCGTCTTTAAAACTGCCACCATATTATGATTAAGGTTATGAGCAGGCAAAAAAGAAACCGGCACCCGATGAGTATCACCTGGTAGTATAGTAAAAGATGTATCCGAAATTGTAAAAGGAACATCCCTGTACATTTCGAAAAAGTCGATATCTATTACTTGCTTAGGGGAAGCACTCCTATTAAAAACAACAATATCCTTCATCACCAGCGTAACTTCATTGGTAGTGCCGAAGTAAATAGAATCACTAACCACGGATTGCCCCAAACTAACTTGGCCCCCAATAAGTAGAATTAAAAAACTCCTGTAAACATTTTTCATTAAAACACGTTTTACTTTAAGCCTATACGATTGATTCATAGCTGTATTAATTACTTCTTTTCAACATCTTGTTAACCTTTCAAAACAAATCCACATCTCGCTTCAAACCAGACTATTAAATCCTATAAAATCAAAATGCTAACAATAGAAAAATAAACCCAAAAAAGTAACCTAAACTAGGGGGCAAGTTAATAAATTTGGTACCCTTTTATTTTAAAAAATCGCACGCCTACAAGATGGAGAATGCTGAAAATAGTCTAAGTAACAATCGTAACAAAAAGCCCAAAAAAGTGTTTGAGCTTGAAAAAGGACGCATTCCTCCACAAGCGTTAGATTTTGAATTGGCCGTAATTGGTGCCGTTTTAATTGATAACTCTGCCATTAATCAGGTTATCGATATTCTTTCTCCCGAAAGCTTTTATCGCGAAGAAAACCAATTAATATACGCTGCCATTAAAGAACTTTTTGGGGACAGCCAACCCGTTGATATACTTACAGTAGCTAACATTCTCCGTAAAAAAGGCCAGTTAAATCAGGTGGGGGGAGAGTACTATTTAATTGAATTGAGTCAAAAAGTTTCCTCTGCTGCGCATACCGAGTTTCATGCTAGGGTAATTGTTCAAAAATACATTCAGCGCGAAATGATTAGAGTGGCTGGCGGTATTATGCACAAGGCTTTTGACGAAAGCACCGATGTATTTGATTTATTGGATACCGCTGAGCAGGAACTTTTTGAGGTAGCTCATGGAAACATTGTAAAAAACTACGAATCTGCAAAAGATCTGATTCAAGAAGCTATCCAAAAAATTGAGGATATCTCTAAACAATCTGGATTAAGCGGTATTCCATCGGGCTTTACTAAAATAGATCAAGTTACCTCCGGCTGGCAACCTTCCGATTTGGTTATTTTAGCAGCCCGTCCGGGTATGGGTAAAACAGCCTTTGTCCTTTCTATGGCCAGAAACATTGCTGTAGAACACAATAAACCAGTAGCCGTATTTTCGTTAGAAATGTCTTCTGTTCAACTTATTACAAGATTAATTTCGAGTGAAACACAACTAAACTCTGGTAAACTTAGAAAAGGAGAACTCTCTCCAGATGAATGGCAGCAGCTACTTACTAAGGTGAAAAACCTAGAAAAGGCTCCGCTTTTTATTGATGATACCCCCGCTCTAAGTGTATTTGATTTGCGCGCAAAATGTAGGAGGCTTGTGGCTCAACATAATGTTTCTATCATTATTATTGACTATTTACAGCTTATGACCGTTGGTGGCCAAAGTAAGGGAAACGGTAACCGAGAACAAGAAATTAGTACCATTTCGCGTTCATTAAAAAGTATCGCAAAAGAATTAAAAGTGCCCGTAATTGCATTATCTCAACTTAGCCGTGCCGTAGAAACCAGAGGTGGTGACAAACGCCCTATGTTATCCGACTTGAGAGAATCGGGCGCTATTGAGCAAGATGCTGATATTGTTTCTTTTATATACAGGCCGGAGTATTACGAATTTGATGTTTGGCAAGAAGACAACACGCCCTGCCAAGGTCAAGGTGAATTTATTATCGCTAAACATAGAAATGGTAGTTTAGATAATGTTAGATTAAAATTTGAAGGGCAGTTTGCTAAGTTTTCAGATTTAGAGGAAAATAATTTTGGCCACGTTGGCGAGGGAGGGGATAGTTTCGAAATTGAATCTAAAATGAATACTTCCAGCGGGCTTATGTCGGATATTAGTACAGATGATTTTTATGGTGACGAACAAAACCCAGGCGATGTCTTTTAATCAATTTTTCACCTATCTGTTTATTGGTTTTTTAATGGCAGCAAGCCTCCAGGCTAAAGCCAAAAGACTTCTAATACCAATGGATGAGTTCAATCAGACCAATCACTTAAAGGCATATGGTATTGCTTATTGGGTTATTAATCAAGATATTGAAGTGGAATGGTTGTTAAATTACAAAGGTGGTAGTTTCTTACTTCCCTATCATGATCGGTTTAAAACCGAATGTCAAATTAGAAATGTAAGCTTTGAGGTACTCTCTGAGGCGCAAGCGTTAGATATAAAAACGCAAATAAGCAGCCCTGCCGTAAATATGGAGGTGGTTAAGCTTGAAAAGGCGCCAAAAATTGCGGTCTATTCGCCTAAATCAAAACAACCATGGGACGATGCGGTAACATTAGTGCTTACCTATGCCGAAATTCCGTATGATTTAATTTATGACGAGGAAGTACTCGGTGATCTTTTACCAAAATACGATTGGCTACATCTACACCACGAGGATTTCACAGGTCAATATGGGAAGTTTTATGCCTCCTTTAGAAGTGCTCCTTGGTATATCG
Organism: uncultured Owenweeksia sp.; assembly: GCA_937146805.1. GTDB lineage: Bacteria > Bacteroidota > Bacteroidia > Flavobacteriales > Schleiferiaceae > Owenweeksia. The sequence continues at coordinate 12,722 of CAKZRR010000035.1, forward strand.
ATCAAAAAAAGCAAGCAGAGCAAGCGGCTCATGCAATGGGCTTTCAAAAAGTAAGTCAGCAAAAACTGGCTATCACCAAAAAAATAAAAGATTACACAATTGGTGGAGGGTTTCTATTTGCCATGTGTTCAGCTACCGATAGTTATGATATTGCCTTGGCGGCAGAGGGTGTTGACATTTGCGAACCGATGTTTGATGGTGATGCCTCCGAACCTAATTATCAAAATAAATTAAACTACAATACTACGCTTGCCTTTAAAGATTTCACTCTAGTTAAAGATCCTATGCGTTATGAGTTTTCAAATATTGATGTAACTCAAAACAGGCAGGTACAAGCCCAAAAGGACTTTTTTACGCTATTTGAATTTTCAGCAAAATGGGATGTAGTACCTACCATGCTTTGCCAAAATCACACGCAAATAATCAAAGGTTTTATGGGACAAACTACTGCCTTCAATAAAACCTTAATTAAATCCGATGTGCTTATTTTAGGTGAATTACAAATTATAAATGAGGCCCGTTATATACACGGCAACTTAGGAAAGGGCACTTGGACATTTTACGGTGGTCATGATCCAGAGGATTACCAGCACAGAGTTGGAGACCCTAAAACAGAATTGGAACTATACCCAAATTCTCCAGGATATCGCTTAATTTTAAACAACATACTTTTTCCTGCTGCTAAAAAGGAAAAACAAAAAACCTAATTAAAAAATCGCCAAGTCAATCCAAAGCGCAATGTTCTATCTGGAAATGGAAAGTGTGGTGCAGCATAGTATTCATATCCATTTAAGCCCTGATTTATATGCTCTAACTTCACAAATATTCGAGCATTTTGTAACTGAAAAGCCGCAAACAAATCTACTATCGGAAAACCTCCAACCATTTTCTCATTAGCACTATAAAATCGGGCTGTAGCTGGATTATAGCTAGGCATTTGATATTCCGTAAACAAGTTATTTTCCACACCTATCAAGCAATTCAATGCCCTCTTAAATAGCTTAAACTCAAAGTACACAGAGCTCCTCAACACCAGGTCTGGCATTTTAACTGCTTCTGTAGGTTTATCAAGATTCTGATAAACTAAGTCGTTATCCACATGCAACCATTTCCAAAAAGCAAAATTCTGGGTAAGTTTCACGCGAGTTACGCCAACTCCCCTCTCTTCCTGTGTGCTTATGCCACTTTCGTTGAAATAAGTTAGGTTCTTTAAATCACTCCTAGACACTGAAAAACCATTTAAATCTCCCCATCTGACACCTCCCGTAAAACTTACCATACTAGTAGGATCAAAACTATTATTCCATATAAAATTTGTTGAATAATGAACTTGGTTAAAATAATTTACAGATTTCAAAGAAGATTTTCCTTCAACAAATAAGCTAGCTCCTTTCTCAAATTCGTAGCTACCCCTTCCAGTAAACTCAAAGTCTCCAGCTCGCTCTCCACCAAGAATAAACGAGGAGTTTGTAGATAATCGTATCCTTTTCAACGCATATCCTCCATTCACAATCAAACCAACATGGCTTTCATCTATCTTAAAAACCTCTTCCTTATATACATTCCGACTATGACGTAATCCAACTTTCAAAAAATCATACGAAGTATCCCTTGCTATCTTCAGATAGACTGTATTAAGATAAGCCCTGTAACCTGTAGTATCGTAAAAATATTCATCATTCCGTTTTACGGTAAATACATCCGAGTAATACCCATCCGAATAACCCAAGTAAGAACTACTTCTTAGCTGACTTTTCAAGGTGTGACCTAACAATAGCTTCAGACTTTTCCCTCCAACACTACGTTCCGTTTTAGTGCTATCATTTCTTGCAGGGGCAGACATTAAATCCATTTCTTGATTCACATAAAACTCCCGACTCTTTATTCTCCTACTATCTTGGCTTAACCTCACATTATATAGCAACCTATTTGTTTCATGATTTCCCTCAAACAAACTGTCACTTTCAATACCACCATTCTCCTGTGTTACAAGCTTTTCATTTAGGAAATAGGTACGTAACCTATACCCTCCTGACTTAGATTGGTACGTATTATTTAATAATATCCGAGAAAATATATTTCGATTATGGTCATAAAAACCTAAGTCATTAACTCGCTTATAACTCACTAAAAAGTTCCAGTCCTTCTTAATGTTTTGGGTATGATAAACATTGAAGGATTGGCCTCTTTCATAGCCACCCCAAAAATTAGCTTCGGTCAAAGCAGATTTTGTTTCGTAAAAAGGTATTTCCGTTGTTGACCCAAAATAACTCGAGTAAGCGCCAAACTCAAAGTTTGTCCATAGATCGTCATTAAACAATGGTACTGTCTGTAAGATTGGATTGCCCATCGAACCAAGGCTATGTCCTCCAAATAAATCAACACCTAAAGCATTGAATTGGTGATACCATCTAAGGTCAGAATGTGTCGTATCAACGAATTTCCATTGATTACGATCTTGAAAGGTAAATTGATGAGAATAAACCGGGTCAAAAGACTTGACCGAGCCTGGTGTAAGTTGTGCGTAACTAGCCGAAAGTAAGATTGTAAACCCTAAAAAAAATGGTGATTTAAACTTCAGTCTCGCTAGCATATTACATTTTTCGGATATATTCAAAAGTTAGGCCAAAGTAAAAAAAAAGCCTTGCTAAATAAATAGCAAGGCTTTTAAAATTGGCAACGACATACTCTCCCAGATTTAACTCTAGTACCATCTGCGCTGGTGGGCTTAACTTCTCTGTTCGGAATGGGAAGAGGTGATCCCCACCGCTATAGTCACCATAAATTTTTAATATTATTAAACATATTGAGAAAATAAATACATAAAGCTCCTCATTAGAAAGCTAACGGGTAATTAGTACTACTCGGCTATGACGTTACCGCCTTTACACCTGTAGCCTATCAACGTCCTCATCTCGAACGACCCTTAAAAGAAATCTCATCTTGGGGCGAGTTTCGCACTTATATGCTTTCAGTGCTTATCTCTTCCAGACATAGCTACCCTGCGATGCAGCTGGCGCCACAACAGGTACACTAGAGGTCTGTCCAACTCGGTCCTCTCGTACTAAAGTCAGCCCCCCTCAAATTTCTAACGCCCGCAATAGATAGAGACCGAACTGTCTCGCGACGTTCTGAACCCAGCTCGCGTGCCACTTTAATGGGC
>CAKZRR010000036.1 GCA_937146805.1 uncultured Owenweeksia sp.
CATTAGAAAGTTCGATTACATTAGCCCTATTGAAAAACTAAAAAACCGATGTGTTGCATTTATGGGTTGAACACAGCATTGGATTGTTTCCAAAAATTATTAAAATAACTTTCCAATTTATTCTAAAGGTCTAATATTCTATAAGGTAATCGCGGCTTAAGCCGTGCCATTGAGTTGGAGTATAAGTTACGGCTGATTCAATTGATTTAAAGTTTCGCTTATTACTAGCCAACTTTTCTTCGGGTAAAATGATTCCTGGCCTGCAGTTAACATTGATAATTACAATTTCCTTTTCTTGAAACTTATACTTCCTCAGTTCAACAACATTATTTAAAAAGCCACATGCAGCCCAATTAACGGGTCGAAGATCTTTGAGTTTTCCTCTATAATATAGCAATGACGTAGTATCGGTATTAACAAACCTAAAGTCGTTAAGGGTATTATTATCGTTTGTAGAATGATAAGATACAGGAGTTACCACCTGAAATCCCTTCATCTTTTTAGCTTCTACTAAGCAACGCTCGTAAGAGGGCAGCAGCATGGTAGAAATCTGACTCTTTATATCTACGTCATTATAACTACATACGCATTCCTTGAAAGAAAGAGTGTCGATGCTTTTAATCATAATAGTGGTGTCTGCGCTGATGTAACATAAATTAACTTTTGCAACCCAATGAAACTCTCCTTGCACTCCAGAAGCACCATTATCCTCACAATGTCTAGACATTGTGAATTCCGCAACAACAAGTCTGCTGTTTTGGTAGCCCAATGGATACGTTTTGTATTGTCCAGCGCCACAGCAACCTAATGAAGAAGTGATGCTGGCAATACAGAGATTAATAATTAAAAATAGTTTCACGTTGATTCAATTTAACAAATAGAATTCCAAGAGGCTCTACCTTAAGGATGACTTAACCCAATTTACTCAAAAACTAAACGGCCCTAATCATCTTGCAAAGTAGGGCTTAATAATCAATACAGGTGTTATCTGAAGCATCTGAAACGCCATTTTTTTTAAGGTTTGAGATGTTTTAAGGATGTAATCCGAGTAAGCTTCTAACTCTATATGACCACGCTTAATTGCTTTAGGGTGCGAAATATTAATTAACAGATTTCGTTTGATAAAACATAAACATAAAAAAAACGCTACTGGGTTAAACAGCTACTTTTATTCCATTCTTAAAATCAGGGATTATGATGGTGTTTCGTCACCTTAGGGTACTGTTTAGCAGTGTGTTATTTTTAACTTCTATGGTTGCCATTGGGCAATCTAGTTTGGTGTCAGAAGATTTTTCTTCTCCATATCAAAAAGGCTTGGCCTTGTTTAAAAAGGGTCAGTATGGCAATTCGCAACGATTGATGGACGGAGTTGCCAACGAGGAATTTAACAATAGCAGAGAGGTAAGAGCTTCGGCAGCGTACTATGCAGCGTTATGTGCTATGCGCCTGTACAATGGAGATGCGGCCTCAAGAGTGGAGAAATTCGCGCAAAATTTTGAGTTAAGCCCTTTGGTTAATCAGCTGTATTTGGAATATGCTAATGCACGATTTAGTTTGAAAAAATATGCCGAAGCCTCTGTTTATTATGAAAAGGTAAATACTTACCGTATTAACGAAGAACAAAAAAGCGAGTTTCAGTTTAAAGCGGCTTATGCTCATATGCACAACGGGCAAACTGAAAAGGCACGCGCGCTGTTCTTTGATTTAAAGGATAAAAACACTGAGTTTAGTAATTCGTCAAAATATTATTATGCGCACTTATTGTATGTAGATTCAAATTATACCGAGGCGCTAACTAACTTTTTACCGCTGGTAGATGATGCTACTTTTGGCCCATTAATACCTTATTACTTAGCCCATATTTATTACAAACTGGAAAATTTTGATAAGCTGCTTGAAATAGGTGAGGAGCTAGTGGAAGCGGCTACACCAACACGCGCGCCCGAAATTGCCAAGCTGGTTGCAGATGCTTTTTACAACCGAAATGATTTTGTGAATGCAGCCAAATACCTTGATTTATACAAGAGTAAGGGTGGTAAGCTTTCGCAAGATGACCACTTTCAAATAGGTTATGCGCACTACCAATCCAAAAATTACCATGAGGCAATACAATCTTTCAATAAAATTGTAAAAGGTAAAAAGAGCCTTCGCCAATCGGCTTATTACCATTTGGGAGATTGCTATTTAAAAATAGATGACAAGCAGAAGGCCATTACAGCGTTTAAAGCGGCCTCGGAATTGAGTACGGATGAAGCCACACGCGAGGATGCCTATTTTAACTATGCCAAATTGGTTTACGAGTTTTCAGATCCTTATGAAGATGCCATAAGTACTTTGTCCTCTTATTTGGAGGAGTTTCCAGCTTCAACTCACAAAAAGGAAGTGCATCGTTACTTAGCCAACTTATACATAACCACTAAAGATTACGATAGAGCTTTATTGGCCATTCGGGAAACGGGTTTGGACTCTCCCGAGATGCAAGCGGCCTATCAAAAAATCTCCTTTTTTAGAGCTTCGGAACTGTTTAAAGCTTTGCGTTTTGTAGGTGCGCTCAATAAATACAAAGAGTCGTTGCGCTACCCGCTAAACAATGCCCTAGTGGCCTTGGCTAATTACTGGAGTGGTGAAAGTCACTATAGATTAGGTGATTACGAAAATGCCTTGGCTTCGTTTGAAAAGTTTAGAAGCACCAATGGTTCGTATAACATGAGCGAGTTCTCTTTATCGCACTATCAAACAGCTTATTGCCATTACAAAAAGTTTGAGTTTGATAATGCCGCAGCGCATTTTAGAGATTATGTAAAACATGGTAAAACCGCTGATCCAAGATTGCCAGATGCCTATTTGCGAATGGCCGATTGCTATATGCTTAAAGGAGACTATTTGGTGGCTGGCGAGTTTTACAGTAAGGCGCTTCAGGTGAAAACCAATGAACCGGATTATGCCTTATTTAAAAGTGGAGAATGTTTGGGTTTAGCAGGTAAAAAAGAGAAAAAAGTAATTAAGCTACAGACTTTGTTGCGCGATTATCCTAACTCGGTGTATGCCGAAGAAGCCCAGTTTTTAATTGCAAACACGTATTTACAATTAGATGATAACCGAATGGCGGAATCTTCTTTTAATCAGTTTATACAGCAAAACCCAAAATCGAAGTGGGTGGCAAAAGCCAAGCTGCAAAAAGGGTTGGTGTACAGTAATAATGACCAGAACGAAAAGGCTATTGCCGCTTTTAAGCTGGTGGTAAACGAGTATGCTGGTAGCGAAGAATCTATTGAAGCGGTGGGTTTAGCTAGATTGGTGTACGCCCGGATGAATAAAATTGATGACTATTTAGACTGGGTTGGGGATTTGAGTTTTGTAAACTTTAGCAAAGGAACGCTGGATTCCACCTCTTATAACACCGCCTTTGACCAATACTCTACAGGAAACTGTGAAGGAGCCATTAGCGGTTTTGAAACCTACTTGAGGCGTTTTGAAAAAGGCTTATTTGTGTTAAAAGCCAATTACTATATGGCCGATTGTGCATTAAAAGCACAAAACGAGGAAATGGCAGCTGAGGCCTATCAAAATATATTGGATTCACCTCAAAATGAATACACTAAGGAAGCTACCCATTATTGGGCTGATAAGTATTATTACGAGAAAAACTATCCCAAGGCATTGGTTTTATATGATAACTTAACGCAATTGGTAAGTAGCAAAGCTCAAGGTTTAGCTGCGCAAACAGGCATTATGCGTTCGTCTTTAGCTTTAGGAGATACCAAAAAAGCCAGTGTATATGCGCAGCTTATTTTAGATTCTGAAATTTCGGATGACGCCTTAAAGCAAGAATGTGTAGGTGCCTTAGCTCAACTACAATTGGAAGAGGAAGATTATGAGGGAGCCATTGAAAATTTAGACTGGTTAATAGCCAACACGGGAGGCGAAACCAAGGCCAAGGCTATGTATCAATTAGCGGAGGTACGCTTTAAGCAAAATTTATACGAAGCATCTACCCGTATGGTGTATAAAATGATTGAGGAGTTGCCCGATAGAAAAGAATGGAAGTTAAAAGGCACCATTTTAATAGCCCGAAATTATTGGATGCAGGAAGATATTTTTCAAGCCAATTATGCTTTGGATTTTGTAATAGCGGCTGATTATAACGCAGAAATTACGCAAAATGCCAAAGATCTTAAATCGGAAATTGCCATGGCCGAACAGCGTAAAGCACAAATGATGAAGCAAGAATTACAGCGTAAGTCTGATTCGTTAGACATGGACGCGGGAAATGGAATTCAAATTATTGATGAAAAGGAAGAGGTGCAAGACAGCCTTCGCTAAAAAGATACTATGAAATTTACAAAACAATTTTTAGGAGTACTATTGGTGATGGGAGCCACTGCTTGGGGGCAGAAAGGAGACCCTATTGGGCAGATTGAGCTTAGGGTAACCGATAAATACAAGGCGCAAGTAGGGGAGGCCACCAAGTATTCGGACATGCCGAAATTTGAAGATACCACTACTACCAAATTGCGTGTGAACTATGGCATTAATAGCCAACCGGTTCCTATTCATTACAAACCAGAACCTATTAGTGCCGCACGTATTAGGATTGAAAGAGTTCCACAGCTATACAAAGGTATGGTGCGTGCGGGCTATGGTTTGTATAATAGTCCGTTTTTAGATGTGTATTGGAACAGCGGGCGTACTTCTAAAATGAGCTATGGCTTTTGGGGCGAGCATTATTCATTTAGCAAAGGCGTAAAAGAAACGGTGTACGAAAAAAATGGGCTTAGCAATAATCAGTTAGGGGGCTATTATAATCGCTTTTACAAGAATTACAGCCTACGTACCAAGGCGTTTGGCAAGTGGGATAAATACAGTTATTACGGAGTGGATAAGCTGCCTAATAAATCGGATAGTTTGGGTATTCCGGAAGTTTTAGGTGACCCTGATTTTAACTGGTATCGACAGTATCAGGTAGAGGCTACCTTAAGCGAGCGAAATGCTAAAGACTTAGGTTGGCTAAGTGATTTAAGCTTTATTTATTATAATTTTTCGGATAAGATTGATAGTAAGGAAAACTTAGTGGATTTACATTCGGATTGGGCTCTACCGGCAGGTAAGTACCAATTAGATTTAGGGTTGGGGATTAACTATTTTGGAACCAGCTTTGATTCTATAGTAAAAGGAAATCAGTCGTATTTTACCTTTTTGGCCAACCCCAGTGTAAGCACCACGGTTAAAAACATGCTTTTCGATTTTGGTTTTAATTTATTCTTAACCAGCTACAAGGCCGATTGGGAAATTAACTCGCAAGGCAATGGATATTTTTTACCAGTAATAAAAATGCAAATACCTTTTGTACAGGATGTTATCACGCTTAAAGCGGGAATGAAGGGGGATTTAAAGCAGAACTCGTACCGCCAAATAACCAAGGATAATAACTATGTGGTACCAGGTGACACCTTAAAGCCCACTCGAAATATTGATTTATACGTAGGTTTTCATGGTATTTTAAGTGCCAGTACTTCCTTTAATTTGATAGGAGGAATTACCTTTAATAAAGACATGGCCTTGTATTATCGTAACCCAATTTACCAGCGATTAGATAGTATGGCGGTTACCCATTTAGATGTACGTTACAGCAACAATACCTCTTTTTATGTAAGAGGAGAACTGGCCACCAACATTAAAAATAACTTACAGCTAAATGTATTTGGTGAGTTGAGAACCTTTGATGTAGATACGGAACTGGAAGCTTGGCATATGCCTGGGTTTACAGGAGGTATAAATGTGGATTATACGATCAAAGAAAAATTAAAGCTAAACAGCTCATGGGATTTTGTAGGCGCTAGAACGGCCTTTGCTTCGGATTTAAATCCCGATTTAGATAATGAATTACCGGCCTATTTAGATGTGGGCTTAGGAGCCGAATACCTTTTTAATACACGCTTAAGTGCTTTTTTAAACGTAACCAATCTGCTTAACAATAAGTACGATATGTACTTGGGGTACAAAGCACAAAGCATTAACTTTTTAATGGGCTTTACCTATAAGTTGTAATGGCTTGTCTACCTCGAATAGTGGTACTCAAATGAGTCGCTAATCAGAAGCTATTATTTTTTAGTTCAATTATTTTGATAGCTTAATTTATGAGGAGTTTAATTTTACTGTTCGGATTCTTAGGATTGTTTTCTTGTAAAAAAGACAAGAAAGAAACTCTAGCTATCGCTGGTCAGCCCAATATATTATTGATAATAGCTGATGATGTAGGTATCGATGCCAGCCCCGGTTATGCTGTGGGTAGTCAATTGCCAAAAATGCCGAATCTAGAAAAGTTAATGAGCGAAGGGTTGGTATTTGATAACGCTTGGTCGTTTCCAGTTTGCTCACCAACCCGTGCTTCCATTTTAACCGGTAAGTATGGTGTGCATACAGGCGTATTAAACGCTACCAATGCCGCTACCATTGGCAACAACGAATTATCCATTCAGCGGTATTTGGATAATAATACTGGACAAGCATACGCCCATAGTATTTTTGGTAAATGGCATTTATCTAATAATGCCAATAGTCCAACTGCACTTGGAGTGGGCACTTATGCTGGTATTTTACGAGGTGCGGTACCGGATTATTTTAATTGGACACTTACAAAAGATGGCAAAAGCAACATCAGTACGGAATACTGTACCAGCCAAATAACGGATATGGCGATGGAGTGGATTGAAGCTCAAACCAAACCTTGGTTTTGCTGGCTTGGTTATACAGCAGCCCATACCCCCTTGCACTTACCTCCAGATTCAATGCACAGTCAAGGTGCTTTACCGAGCGATTCTAGCAGTGTCAACGCCAACCCTATACCGTATTTTTTGGCTATGATAGAATCGATTGACTTTGAACTTGGGCGAATTTTGAATTCATTAAGTGCAACTGAAAGAGCCAATACTGTGGTAATTTATATTGGAGATAATGGAACCAGTCGACAAGTTTTACAAGGGCCTTATCGTCCGGCCCAAAGTAAAGGTAGCTTATATCAAGGGGGTATTCATGTGCCGTTGGTGGTTTCGGGTTATGGAGTAGAGCGAAAGGGTGAACGAGAAACGGCCTTGATAAATTCTGCAGATTTGTTTACTACTATTTCGGAGATAGCTGGAGTAGAGACACCTGTATATGAAAACAGTTACTCATTTAAACCACTATTATATTCCGCTATAGCGGGAAAAAGAAAATACAATTACTCGGAAGTGTTAAGTAGTGATTTTACAAAATCGGGTTATACGATAAGAGATAGCCAATACAAGTTGATAGTGTTTGATGATGGTATGAATGTGATGTACGACTTATTGGCGGATGCCTATGAATCTACCAATTTGCTAAACGGAACGTTAACAGCTGCTGAGAATGATGCTTTATTGGCTTTGCAGCAAGAAGCACAACTAATTAGAAATTAATAAAAGGTACGAAATGGGAGTTGGGAAGAAAACGCTAGTGGTACTGGTAGGGCTGGGTATTGTTGCAACCGCTTGTAAAAAGGATAAGGAAACAGAGGGCGAAAGTTGTACTAGCGATCAAAGTTTGGATGATAGTCGAGGCGTTTGTACCGAAACCTTAAGTTGGCAAAATGCTTTTTCGGAAAGCCAACAAGGAAACTTCAGGGTTATTAATGTTAATAGTATCCCGGTGCATAAGGTGGGTAAGTTTGGTCAAGGGACTGGTTCTTTAAACCCAAATGCTATTAGTGAGCAATCAGAAAGTTACAGTATTAGTATCAATCCATCGGAGGCTAGTCAATTTACACCCTTATTATTGACAACAGGAAGTACGGTAGGACCCCAATACTCGTTTGGAATTTTACTGAATGGTGTGGAATTAGATCCCGTAGCAGCCGAACCTTTTCCGCATACATCTCGTACCGACCCAAATGTTAACTGGGAGTGGAATTTGGAGGCACTTAACGTAAATCTTGGTCTGGATTGCAATAATGCGCATGTACAGCCTAATGGTAAGTATCATTACCATGGTAAGCCTACTCGGTTTTTAACAAGACTGGGTATTTCTGATTCTAAAATGAATTTAATTGGCTATGCTGCTGATGGGTTTCCCATCTATTATAAATACGCCTTTGATAACGCCACAGATAGCACCTCTGCCGTTGAAACAATGAAAAGTAGTTATCAATTAAAGCAAGGCAATAGATCTGGTGATGGCTTAACCGCACCTTGTGGAGCATTTGATGGAATCTATTCTAATGATTATGAGTTTGTAGATGGCTTAGGTGATTTAGATGAAGCAAACGGAAGGAGTGGGGTAACTCCTGAGTTTCCAAATGGCACCTACTATTATGTTCTTACCGATGAGTTCCCTAGCATACCTCGTATGTTTAGAGGCAGTCCTTCGATTGATTTTAAAATTGGTCCTTAAGGGTTTACAAACTCTTTAATAGCCTTAATGGTTTCTAAGGTTTTTTCTTCTTGTACAAAATGCCCACAATCATAAGTTGCTACCTGTGCTTGCGGTAATCTCCTTTTCCAAATTTCGAGATATTCGGTCGAAATGAATTCATCTTGGGAGCCCCATAAAATCAGCCATGGCTTATCAGATAATGAATCTAACAATTTCCATTGTTGACCATACCATTCAGAGGAACCTACCAAGCTTTTTCCCATATTTAAAAGGCCGTAGCGTGAGTTTTTGTTTGGAAAAGGTTTTACGTAGTGCTGGTGTACATTTTTACTCAAGTTTTGCTTGTCTGAAAAACCTTTTTTGAGCAGCATTTTAGGGGATACATTCATTTTTAGATACATAAACTTGCCCAATGAGCTGTTTATTACTTTATCAACTTTTATTGCTGACTCATTCTGAGCTGTTTCCCAAAGCCAAGTATTAAACAGTACTATTTTTTGGATTCGATCTTTATTTTCAATGGCGGCTGCTAAACCTATAGGACCACCAAAATCGTGCACTACCAAAGTAATTCCACTAAGGTTTAAATCTTTTATAAATAAGCTTAAATTTTTGGCATGGTCTTCAGGTCTTCCTTTAAAGTTATTAGGTTTATCTGATAATCCAAAACCAATATGATCTATAGCAATACAGCGATGGGTTTTGGAAAGTTCCTTGATAAAATCGCGATATAAAAAAGACCAGGTTGGGGTGCCATGAACGAATAGAATAATATCTCCAGTTCCTTCATCTATGTAGTGCATGTTGCCTGCTTTAACTGGGTGGTAATGGCTCTTAAAGGGGTACAGACTGGTGTCAATCCAGCTTTGGGCTAGGGCAGAATTCATAAGTGTAAAAATGCTTAAGGCAGTTAGTATAAACTTCATCTCTAATTGTTTAGGCAAAGTTGCGGTACTCAGAGCACTTTAAAAATGGTATAAACCATCATTTTAAATCTTTACACTGTTTAGCAGTTTACTAAAATTGTTAACGTTTATATTTAGGTATGAGGCAATGTCCTTGTTGGAGACTAGTTGTAGCATATGTGGGCTTCTTTTACAGAAAAGAGTAAACCGTTTTTCTATGTCATAGGCCATTAGTTCGTAATAGCGCTGTAAAGTTTGTGCCAGTAATACTTCGGTTCCTTTTCTAAAAAGTGTTTCTAAAGGAGGGTTTTCGGCCAATAGCTTTTGTTGCGATGTATAGCTTATCCGTAAAAAGCTACTTTTTGTAATAGTTTTAAGGTTGTATTGTGATGGTTTTTGCAGCATAAATGACTCCGGTATCCCTGAAAATGAGGGAGCATAGGTAAAGGCAATAATGTGTTCCTTGCCATCTTGAAGGTAATACGATTTCTGTATGCCCTCTAAAACATAATAAAGGTACTTTTCAGTATCGCCATTTTGCGTTAATAGCACGTCTTTATCAGCGGTAAAAGGTTTCCAGTGGCTTAAGTATTCATCTAATAGTTCATCCGAAACTGGGTGAATGGCCTTTAAAAATTCTTTCACAAAATATATTTAATCAAAGTAATCCGAATAGTTATTAAAAGAGGTTTCTAAAAGAGCGACATACTCTTGTGCGGCATCGCTGTTGTCAGCCTCGCCTAAGCTTTTAACTAAAGTTATATGTGGGTGCAACCATTTGTGCAGCTCATCGTGGCTAGCGCCTTTCATCGTACAACTCTTAATAAGCAGTTCGTTTTGTTTTTTTAACCGAGTATGTAACAACTCATAGTCATTGTCCTCATCCGCAATATAGTTAGCTACCATTTTACGAGCTTCTTCAATATGAGGTTTCATTTCGTTGTTTACATTCCATTTTTTACCCTCGTTAAGGGATAAAGTACTTTTCTCCGATTCGCTAGCTGGACTTTGATTAGAGTTGCAGGAAAAAAGAGAAATAAAAATAGTCATCATCAATACGCTTCGCATCACCTTATTGGTTTTAAATAATAAGCTGTAAAGTTCTTACTTTTTGTTTAATTAAACCAGTCATATCAGCAAGATTATAGATTTCAACCATTAAATTGATACGTTATCAGAAGAGCCATTAGATAGCTACTTACTGGCTTTTTCCTTTAGCTAGGCAAAACTCACATTATTGATTAATTTGCGCTTCCGTTTTTTTAGAGCGGGCTAAATCTGGAACAACCTCAAAATGAAATTATGTTTGTAAAAAGAGTAGGAATGCTTGCCTTGTTGAGCGTGTTGTTAATCAACAATGGAATGGCTAAAGATGGTATGTGGATACCTTATCTTATTAGTCAGCTTAATGAAGGTGAAATGCAAGATATGGGCATGCAGCTTAGCGCGGAAGATATATATAGCGTTAATCATTCATCATTAAAGGATGCCATTGTGCACTTTAATGGGGGCTGCACAGCCCAATTAATTAGTGCCAAAGGTTTATTGCTTACCAATCATCATTGTGGTTACAGTCAAATACAATCTCACAGTAGTGTAGAAAAAGATTATTTGAAAAACGGCTTTTGGGCCATGAACGGCAAAGAAGAGTTGCGCAATAAAAAGCTCACAGCGGCTATTGTAAAATACATGAAAGATGTAACCAACGAAGTGTTGGAAGGGGTAAATAGTCAAATGAGTCCAGAAGAGCGCGCTGCGAGTGTGGCTGCTAATATTAAAAAGTTAATAGCGGCAAATCAGGATGAATATAAATTAGAAGTAAAGCCATTCTTTTTTGGGAACCAATATATTTTGATTGCCAAGGAGGTTTTTAGAGATGTACGTTTGGTGGGTGCACCACCTTCATCTATAGGCAAGTACGGTTCAGATACGGATAACTGGGTATGGCCTCGTCATACGGGTGATTTCTCTATTTTTAGAGTGTATGCCAATGCTCAAAATAAGCCAGCAGATGTATCAGATGATAATGTGCCTTATACACCCAACCAGTTTTTAAAAGTGAATATTGGAGGCGTACAAAATGGAGACTTTACTATGGTGTATGGTTTTCCGGGTACTACGGACGAATATTTACCTTCTAACGAGGTGCAAAATATTATGGAAGTGTATGACCCTATGCGTATTGCCATACGTGATGAGATTATTGCTGTATTAGACAAAAAGATGCGTACAGATGATGCAACGCGTATAAAGTATGCTTCTAAATATGCGCGAGTAAGCAATGCTTGGAAAAAGTGGAGTGGTGAGATAGTAGGTTTAAGAGCCACAAGAGCATTGGAGAAAAAGCAAGCTTTTGAAGCGGAATTTGAAAAGGCAATCTTGGCCGATCCTAAACTAAGTGCCCAATATCAATCGGTGCTACCCAACTTAAAAAACATGTATGAAGATAGAAAGGAGATTTTAACAGAACGTCATGCTTTTGTAGAAGGTCTTTACTTTGGTGTAGAAATGTTTAGAAATATGTTAAGCTATCGCACACTGGTAGAAGCCTACGAAAGTAGCGATAGTACTTTTGAAGAAATGGCCGCTAATAAAGCAAAGGCTTTAAGTGGTTTTTATAAAAATTACGATTCGGAGTTAGACGAGAAGGTAATGGAAAAGTTGTTGCCTATTTATTTGAGCTATATTAATCATCAGCCGCTTCCGGATATTATTGATAAACTAAAGAAGGGGACTAGTGAAGAGGTAAGTCTTTATGTTAAGGAGGTGTTTAGCACCATGGCTTTAAGCAATAGCGAAGATTGGATTAATCTGTTGCAAAACAAACCTAGTAAAGCGATTAAGATACTTAAGAATTCAGCAGCCTATAATTTTAGTACGGCTGCTTTTAACCATTTTGTTGAGGTAATTAATCCTGAATATCGCAGTTATATGGGACTTATAGAAAATAGCCAGCGTGAGTATTTAAAGGCTTTGCAAGCCGTATTGCCTAATAAGCGATTTTATCCAGATGCCAACAGCACACTGCGGGTATCTTACGGAAAAGTAGATGGTTACCAAGCTCGTGATGCGGTAAATTACTTTTCGCACACTTACTTGGAGGGAGTGGTGGCTAAGTATAAACCAGCTGATTATGAGTTTGATTTACCTCAAAAATTAATTGATTTGTACGAAACAAAGGATTACGGTCCTTATGCCGAAAAAGGTAAAATGCCGGTTTGTTTTATTGCATCCAACCATACTACTGGGGGCAACTCAGGCAGCCCCGTGCTTAATGCAAAAGGTGAATTAATAGGTTTAAACTTTGATAGAACCTGGGAAGGCACCATGAGTGATTACAATTTTGACGAAAAAAGGTGCCGAAATATTATGGTAGACCTACGTTATGTACTTTTTATAGTAGATAAATTTGCAGGAGCCGGTTACCTGGTGAATGAGATGGAACTGGTGAGTGATAGAGCTACCTTGGTAGAAGAAAAAGCTCCAGCCTTAGAGATGGCGCAATAGAAGCCCTGTTTCAAATACTAAAAAAGCCTTGCTGCGTAAAATACTGCACAGCAAGGCTTTTTTATGAAATTTATAGTATGCTAGGCCTGTAGTACAAAAATGGTTGGGCGCTTTTCCAGCGGAGGGATATTGTTTTTCCACCAGCTCATAGGAGCCGTTTTAATGTACTCTGTAGGTAGGCTTATGTCGCAGGCAACACATAGTTGTGTAGCTGGAGCACAAACGCTTATTAGGTGTTGTAAAAATTTTTCATTACGATAGGGGGTCTCCATAAAAATTTGGCTTTGCGCGTTATCCCTACTTTGTTTTTCTAACTTTTTTATACGCTGTGTTCTTTCTGCTTTATCAATGGGTAAGTAACCACTAAACGCAAAATTTTGGCCGTTCATGCCGCTGGCCATCATCGCCATTAAAATAGAAGAAGGGCCAACCAAGGGTACCACTCTAATATTTTTTTGATGCGCCAAGCTTACTACATCGGCTCCCGGATCTGCAATGCCGGGCGCTCCAGCTTCAGACAATACTCCGATATGCTGCCCTTCTAAACAGGGGTCTAAAAAGTTAGGCACATCCCCAGCTTCGGTGTACTTGTTAAGTACGCTTATTATTAATTTTTCTTGGCTTTTACCTGGATGAACTCTTTTAATAAAAGCTCTAGCTGATTTTTCGTTTTCCACAATAAAATAATCGGTCATATCGATTACTTTTTTGATGGCTAATGGTAGTACCTCTAAAGGTTCTACATCGCCCATAAGGGTAGGAATTAGGTATAGCTTGCCAGCAGGTTTAGATTCTTCCATCCTGCAATTTTAGAACAATTTTATCAGTTGCAGCATCTAACATGATATACATATCTTCAAAGCCTTGGTCGCCACCATAGTAAGGATCGGGTACCGATAAGTTTTTACCTGGGTATACTTCATTTAAGATATAGTCAACTTTACTTTCGTCCTCTTCATTTCGAGCTAATTTCAATACGTTTTGATAATTACTTTCATCCATCACGTAAATTTTGTCAAAACGATCAAAATCTTCACTTACAAACTGCCGCCCTCTAAGGTCCGAAATATTAACTCCGTACTTCCTTCCAATTTTTATGGAGCGAGGATCTGGCGCTTCTCCTTCATGATAGGCAGCTGTGCCAGCGCTATCGGTTTCTACAGTTTGACCTACCTTGCTTCGTAATAAGCCCTCGGCTAATGGGGATCTGCAAATGTTGCCTAAGCAAACCATTACTATTTTTTTCATGAATCAAATTGTTTTGATAGGCTAAAAGTAAAAAGGCTGTTTAAATTTTGAAAAATTGTAGCTAGTAATTAGGGGAAACACTAGTAGCAATTAGCCAAAGCTCAAACAGCCTTTTAAAAAAGAGGTGTGCTAAATTTACTGTAGCGTTAATTTTTTTCTAAGATCTTCTACATAGTTCTTAAAGCGTTTGTCGGTTTCAGCAAGGTTGTTTACCGTACGGCAAGCATGCAAAACTGTTGCGTGATCTTTATTACCACATTGGGCACCAATGCTAGCCAAAGAGGCTTTGGTTAATTGTTTAGAAAAATACATTGCCAACTGGCGTGCTTGTACAATTTCTCTTTTCCTTGTGGGCGATTTCAGCAAATCAATAGGCATGTCAAAATAATCACAAACCACTTTTTGTATGTAGTCTATCGATATTTCGCGTGTGGTATTTTTAACAAATTTGTCAATCATTTGCTTGGCCAACTCAACTGTAATTTTCTTTTTGTTGAGTGATGACTGTGCTAACAACGAAATTAAGGCACCTTCTAGTTCACGCACATTTGAATTTATGCTGTAGGCCAAGTATTCAATAACATCCAATGGCATTTCCACACCATCATTGTATAATTTTTGGTTTAGAATAGCAATACGTGTCTCTAAATCAGGAACTTGTAAGTCTGCGCTTAACCCCCATTTAAAGCGAGAAAGTAAGCGTTGTTCCACACCTTGTAAATCAACAGGGGCTCTATCAGAAGTTAAAATTACCTGCTTGCCGTGTTGGTGTAGGTGATTAAATACTTCAAAGAAAACATCTTGTGTCTTTTCCTTTCCAGCAAAAGAATGAACGTCATCCATAATAAGCACATCTATCATTTGATAAAAATGCACAAAATCGTTTTTGGTATTGTTTCTAATGGCATCTATAAACTGCTGCGTAAATTTTTCAGCAGAAACATAGAGCACCGTTTTTTCAGGATACTTGTCCTTAATTTCAATACCAATTGAGTGGGCCAAATGCGTTTTTCCTAATCCATTACCACCATAAATTAATAAGGGGTTAAAGGATGTACCTCCAGGCTTGTTGCTTACTGCAAAACCAGCCGAACGGGCTAATCGGTTGCAATCGCCTTCTACAAAGTTATCAAAGGTGTAGTTAGGATTTAGCTGAGACTCAACATGAACCTTGCGTAAACCTGGAATGATAAAAGGGTTTTTAACACCTTTTTCACTTAAATCTACGGGCATATTTACCTTTGGGTTTTTAATAGGGCCTCTATTACGACTAGGAATTTTTACCGTGTAGGGAGTTGCGT
This sequence comes from uncultured Owenweeksia sp., assembly GCA_937146805.1. Classification (GTDB taxonomy): domain Bacteria; phylum Bacteroidota; class Bacteroidia; order Flavobacteriales; family Schleiferiaceae; genus Owenweeksia. Next base: position 15,350 of record CAKZRR010000036.1, read on the forward strand.
TACCATAGGTGTTCTCCATAACAATGGAGTAAACCAGTTTAGCATCTTCGCCTAATTCGCGAGTAATGGCACTTTTTAATAACTTAATGTAATTTTCTTCCAACCACTCGTAAAAAAACTTACTAGGCACTTGAATGCTAAGCACATTTTCTTTGAGTTTAAGAGGTACAATAGGAAGAAACCATGTTTTAAAACTCTGGGCAGGAATGTTATCCTTGATATAATCGATACAATTGTCCCAAACAGCTTTAGCAGTTAATTCCATTGATTTTTGTTGGTTTATAAAAATTTAGTAAGTCACCTGACAGGAAAAGTCGTTGACGTATTTTTGCTTTAACAAGTGGCAAATGTGTGGATAAAAAAATGATTAAAAAAATTAAAAACCCCTTGATTATTAACTTTTTTTTTCCAAAATTAAAGCACTGACAATCACGCTGAAACCCGCATTATATGGCGGAAACATGTTAGTTATCAGACTAAAAGAAAGGAATGTATTTAAGCAAGACGAAACTTCGTACAAGATACGCAGAAACGGATCAAATGGGTATTGTATACTATGGAAATTATCCGCAATTTTTTGAGGTTGGCAGGGTAGAAGCGCTTCGGCAGCTTGGTTTTTCGTATAAGGTTATGGAGGACAATGGTATTATGTTACCCGTATTAAAATTGGAGGTAAAATATATTAAACCAGCATTGTATGATGATGAATTGGAAATAAGAACACGGATTAGAACGAAGCCTACAGTTAGGATTTGTTTTGAACATGAAATTTACAATGAAAAGGGAGATTTATTAACAACGGGTACTGTTGAGCTTGTTTTTGTAGACAAAAAAAAGGGGAAACCTTGTTTGGCACCCCCTAATTTTTTGAAAGCATTAGAAGCGTATTTCTAAATCAAAATCGCAACACCTTAAAGTTTTGCTGATACCCGTCCTTCATTATTACATGAAGCAGATAGCTGCCGGCTTGTAAATCTTGTCCACTTAAATCAAAATGAGCATTGTTAACTTGTTTAGAGACAATTTTAACCCCTGTTATGTTGTAGAGCTCATATTGTTCAATAATGGAGTTATTCCAGTTTTCAACGCGCAACAATCCTCCTTGAGCAAAGTTGTGGGTTCCTTTAAGCTGTAACAGCTGTTGAGCCCATTCATTCTCTCTAGTGCTCAGTGGAGTTAAAATACCTCGCTTGGCAAAGGCAATATGAATAGTGGCGAAATTGGCTGCACCATTAAGAAGGCTATCACTGAACAGTACTAGTTCTGCCCACTCGGGCATGGAAGTATTTGAGCGAAGGCTAAAAATGGATTCCATTACCAATTCATCCGAAATAGTTCTTCCTAGTAAATCGTAAATTTCGAGATGAGCAGCAGCCAGCAATGACGTGTGGGCATATACGTTACCTCCTAAAAACTGAGCGTTTTTATAGCTGTTCTCGGTACGAACACTACGTCCTCCCCAAAACTCATTTCGCCCATCCCAGGTACAAACGTAGCCGTCATCCCAATTGCTAATAGCTTTTGAGTATGAGGCAGCAAAGTAATCGCCTAAGGCTTCCTCAATGGTACCACTTTCGGTGTTGGTGGTACGAACCGGGGTTGCGGCATCAATAACGGCATGGGTAAGCTCATGAATGATTACATCGGCATCCTCTGCATCATCAACACCTCCGGTACCAAAGTATATACTTGGTGGGTTGGTAGAGGCCACAAAACCGGCATCATCCGCTCCGTTTAAAGCATGGGCATCTACATCAAGTCTGTAGCCAGGCAAATTTGGGTAGCCTAAACTCTCTAAGTATTGACAATGTTTAGTCATGTGGTAAATCACATTAACATCTTCAAAACCGGGTTGATTTCGTTGAAATAAATACTGATGATCACTTGAGGCTATGGAGTTGGTGAATGGAGGAGAGAGCTCTACAATTCGTACATAATCGTTTTGTGGATAAAAGGTTCCATTGATGTAATTGAAGCGAACCTGTCTAATTTTTCGTTGGTCATTCAGTTCCTTTGTTGGGATATCGCTGTTGTCAAAATAAGGCGCTCCATATGGTTGCATAGCGCTGGTTAGCGGGTCAGGATTGTAAATCATGATATCCACCAACGAATCATTGGGTCCATCATGCGCATGATGATGCTTAAATAAATCAACATTTTGAATGATTTGGTTATCGACCATTAAAATCTCGCGATAAAGCGGAATGGGTCCTAGAAGCGTTATAGCTAATCCTTGCTCAAAATAACCTGCATCACTTTTCAGCCAAACCACATCGGATTCTATAATGCTATCGGCTCCAAACTGCTTTTGCATAGAAACGGCATCTAAAACATTGGGTTTTAAATTACTTTGAAATAGCTCATCAATTTGAGGGGCACTAAGTTGAAATACCTGTTCGTTAAAATCGGTACTTAGGTGATATAAAGCGCCATAAACTTTGATTTTATTATAATATAATTGATACCAATAGTGGGCTAATTTTTTGCTATTAACCTCATGGATTAATTCAAGATTAAACGGTTGCGATAAACCACAATGATACTTTATATACTGGGCGTGCTGAGACATAGTAGGCTTGCCCTTTGGGTGTTTAATAATGCCCGCATTGAGATAAATATTGGGGGCTATCTGATTGCTAACAAAGTTTGTTTTTTGTCCTAATAAAAGGGCAGGAGTAACCAGTAAAGCGAAGAATAGAGAGAGAAGAGTTTTCACGAGTTGTTGGTTTTAATTTATCAAGCGGTAATTTGTTTTTTGGTTAGGCAATTTTAGCAAAATAATTATCGAGTGGCTTTCAATAGTTTGAATACTTGCTCCGTTCCATTTTGGCCGTAAACTTTCAGGAGATAAGATCCCTTGGGAAGCCCGAATGAATTGATGGAGCAGGCTTGAGTTCCTACTTTAATATCACGTAACTTTAATCCAGTAAGGTCGTAAATCTCAATTTTTTCAATAAGATTATGATCATAAGCGTAAAGCTGAGCCGATCCACCTAAGCTAAATTCGTAGCTTCCTTTTAGTTCAAAAAAAGAGTGTTTTGTTGGGTTAATTTCTTGGATAGAAATATGCCCAAGAATTAAACGATTTTCAAAGGCACGAAAGATTACATTTTTGTTAGCACCCCCGTACATTAATGAATCGTTTTTTATCATAGCTCTGGCAAACTGCGGCATGGTGGTAGTTGAGCGTAGGTTAAAAAGCGTTTCTGTTACCAGCTCATCACTTAGGGTACGCCCTAACATGTCATAAATTTCCATTAAAGCCGAAGCAAATAAGGCTGTATGTTGGTAAATGCTTCCTCCAACAAATTGAGCATCAGGATAAAATGCAGTGCTAATAACCATTCTTCCTTTCCAATATTCGTTGTGTCCATCCCAGGAAAAAACATGGTCTTTATTATTAGCATTTATGGTTTTAGAATAGGAAGCAGCGTAATAGTCGCCCAAGGCCTCTTCAATGGTACCTCGCTCAGCAGCGGTGGATCCTCCGATAGCCGCCTGATCGATAACCGCGTGGGTATATTCATGGATAATTACATCGGCATCCTCGGCATCATCTACACCGCCTTCTCCAAAAAATAAACGTGGAGGTGTAAAGCTAGCTGCAAAAAAAGATTGATCGCTGTTATCCAGCGAATGTGCATCTACTTCAATTTGGTAACCAGGTAAATTCGGGTATCCCAGTGCTGTAAGGTGTTTACCATGATTGGTGATGTGGTACAAAGCATTAACATCTTCAAAACCAAAATGATCGCGATTAAAAAAGTACTGATGATTACCAGAAGCAATACTGGCAGTAACAGGGTTGCTAAAATCAATGATTTTCACGTAATCGTTTCTTGGGAAAAACTTGTTGTTGGCATAAGTAAACTCTATCATTTTCGTTTTCCTTTCGGCATTAATCAGTGGATATGAAATATCATTACTATCCAAATAAGGCCAGCCATAGTTTTTCATAGCTGAGGTAATCGGATCAGGTTCAAATATCATCACTTCAACTAGCGAGTCGTTAGGCCCTTGCGTATGTTGATGGCTGTATTTAAGTAAATCTGTATTTTGAATAACCTCGGTTCCCACTACAATTAATTCGCGGTAAAGTGTTTCGGGGCCAGCAAGCGTTACCACTAAGGCGGGTTCTAAAATGCCATCATGGGTTTGAACCCACATGTTTTTTTCGGTCAGTATTTTTTCGGCTTTAGCCTCACTTCTTATTTGTTCTGCTGTTTTTCCAACTACTGTGTTTTTTAAATTTTCAACTGTAACTCTTGAAGCATCGAGGTAAATAGCTTCGTTTTTAAAGTTGAGTGCTAAATGAAACTCAGAAGCATAAACAGGTTGATCGTTTATTAGTAATTGATACCAAAAATGTTGCGCGGCTTTACTATTTATTTGATGAACCAATTGAAGACGATAACTTTCATCTAAACCAATTGAATTGATAATAAAAGAAGCGTGTTGACCAGGTTCTAAAACGGGATTAGAAATTGGAGCTAAATAGGAGTCAAAAAAGACCTCAGGATTAGATGCATTTTCATGCCCATGGTGTTTTTGTCCAAAGGCCGAAAATGAAATTAGTAGAAGGAGGAGTGATACAAATTTCATGTTGGTAATGAGTTAGAGTACTACAATATTACACAAATTTTATTAAATGAAACACACTTAACTTATCCTTAAATAGTTGAAAATCACCTTTTCGAACTGCAAAAACGTAACCGGCTTGCTCTCCCATTTTCTCTTCCTCTATCTTGGCACTGTACTCTTTTTGCAGCCTCATTACATCATTTATTAGGGCATAGGGGAATTGTATTTCGATGGAAATCCATAGAAATTGTTCTAATTTTTCAGACTGAAAAAGAGCGGACTGAGCGGCATTTTTGTATGCATTTATTAGACCTGAAACGCCTAGCTTGGTTCCTCCAAAATAACGTACTACCACCACCAAAGTATTCCACCTATTTTGAGATATAATTTGATTGTAAATAGGAGTGCCAGCACTGTTTGATGGTTCGCCATCGTCATTGGCTCGTGTTAAAGGTTGCAGCGGATTTATTCGATAACCGTAGCAATAATGACGAGCATCGTGGTACTTTTTTTTAACTAGACTCAGTTTTTTATTGATATCGTCAATGGCCTCTACTTGGTAACATAAGCCAATAAACTTACTGCCTTTGTCTTTAAAAAGCGATTCTCCGTCTTTTTTCGGCACCCAATACTGATCACCTTCAAGGGGTTCGTTACCCATCATATTTAAACAATATTTGTGGTTAGTAGTGCAATACCTAACAGTGCTAAAGCTATTCCAAACAGATTTATTTTGGAGATTTTTTCTTTAAAAAAAAGTAAACCAAACAGTACTGAGGTTACTACTATACCTACGTTGTTGAGGGTAAATAGAGCAGAGCTTTCCCAATGGGGAGCGCTGAGTGCTTTTAGCAAAAAATACATGCTTCCGTAATTGGGTACACCTAAAATAATGCCTGCCCAAACATTTTTTAGCTCAAGCTTATCGCGCTTTAGTAGCCACATTACCATACCCAAAATGCCCGCCATTAAAAAAATACAAGAAACAAACAAGGCTTGGTCTGTCACTGGCACCAATACTTCCTGATTGTATTTTAGTAAAACATCTAAGGCACCACTTCCTGCAAAAAGCAGAATATAGAGCCACCAGCTTTTGTTTGTTTTTTGCAAGGAGTCTTTTTTTAGAGAAGTAAAGTAAACTGATAATAAGGCTACAATGATACCGGCTATTTTAAGCAGGGTAAATTGATCTCCATATAAAAACACGGCAAACGTTACCGGAATTACCAACGACATTTTTACCACTACCGAAACCACCGAGACTCCTAATTTTTGCGAGCCGTACGCCATTAACTGAAAAAGACTAATAAACAAGAAACCCAGAATTACAATACTCCAAAACCAAGGTTTATGGCTTATTTCGGAAGGGTTGGGGTAAAACCCAGAGCTAAGCCAGCCCACAGCAAAGGCCACTACATAGTTTACAATAATAGCTTGTAGGTTATTAACTTGGTACTTCCCAAAAAACTTAAAAATTACAAAAATGAGTGCTGAGCAAAGGATGCTCAAAAAAAGCCAGATCATGGTTTCCAGATAGTTATAAGGTCATCACCCATGTTGTACTGATCAATAATTTGTCCGCTTGGTTTTGGAGCCATTAATCCTTTATTTAAAGTAGAAACTCCTTCAATAATACGGGCTTCATCCCAACAGTTGTTTTTAATAAACTCATTTAGTGTAAAGGCACCACCTTCTACCAATATACTTTGAAGTGATAGTTGGTAAGCAATCTTCAGAATTTGTTCTAAAGGATTTTTTTCAAAATTAATTAGGTGTTGTTTTCCTTTGGTTAGGCTTGAGTTTATCTTGGATGAAAATATATGTACCTCTTCCAAACCATTAAAAATAGCCATGTTGGGTTGGCATTTTTGATTAGGATCAATGAGCATCTTTACTGGGTTTCTTCCTTTTACCAATCGGGTATTGAGCGAAGGATCATCGTTTAGCAAGGTGTTAATTCCAATTAATATTCCATCTAGCTCGCTGCGCCATTGATGCACTAAAGTTTGGGTGGTGGGTTCACTAATCCAGTGAACGCCCTTATGTTCAGGTTTTCTATCCATATCTATAAAACCATCTTTACTTTGTGCCCATTTTAGCACTACATAAGGCCGTTTTTTTTGATGATAGATAAAAAAAGATTGGTTCAACTCTTTACACTCTTCTTCTAGAACTCCTTCTAGTACCTGTACACCATTGTTTTTTAAATGATTAATGCCCTTGCCATTTACAGCATCGAAGGGGTCGCGGCAACCAACTACTACTTTTGGAATATTGTTTTGAGTGATGAGGTTGGAGCAAGGAGGCGTTTTACCTTGGTGAGCGCATGGTTCTAAGCTTACATAAAGGGTAGATTTAGCTAAAAGGCTTTTATCTTTTACGGAGTTAATGGCATGGACTTCGGCATGTGGCTCACCGTATTTTCGGTGCCATCCTTCTCCAATAATACGGTTGTTATATACAATAACAGAGCCTACCATAGGGTTGGGAGAAACTTGTGCCCGTCCTAATTGCGCCAATTGCAGGCAGCGCTGCATGTACTTTTTATGTTGAAGCGTATTTGACATATAGCGGCCAAAGGTAATGGCTGAAGGGCTAAAAAAACGAAAGCCCACTTACTTCCTAAAAAGTAGCGCGGGCCTTCAATCACACATCAAGGGAGAAATTCAATTACACCAACGGTCTAAGTCGTGCAAAAGTGTTTTAGTTAAGTAAGCTGAATGGTAAGGTATAGATTCATCAGTCTCGCAGGGGTCGTACATCATGCCGATTCGTCTCAGCAATAATTGTTCTCTAAATTCACCTAGCGCCATTTGTAATAGTTGCTTTCGGTCCTGCACCTCCAAGCTTTCCATTTTAGAACCAATAAAAGAGGTAAGATCCTTCAAATCGTAATTACGGTTGTTTCCCTCGATGTAGTTTCGATTGAAATAGGATACGATACTTCTTAAGTGTTCTTGTAGCAGCATGATTAAGTGAACAATTTGAAACAAGTTTAATACTTATTGCGCAGGTTTCTAAGCGCTATTTGGATAGCATACCTATATTTTAAGTAAACCTATCTTTTTTTCTAGTCAAACTGATTCAGGAAATCCTCCATCTCCTTTTCTTTAACATATTGCTTGTAGCAACGCTGTACAGATAGTAAAAATTGATAATCGTTTAGGGAGTGCATGCGAACCGGAGAATACTTGCAGTAAAACATAAAAGCTTCCAATTCTTCATAACTCAATCCCGTAAGGCTCACCACACTTTTACGATTGTTGTTTTCGTGGAGTTTATGCCGATAGGCGTCCTCTTCTTTTAAGCGAGCCAACTCCATTAACTCTTGGGGTTTGCTCCCAAATAAATTGTAGAGCAAATCTACCGGGTTTAGCGCGCTGGCCTTAATTATTTCTTCGTCTTTAATTTGATTGTTGCCAGGAACACTTGGCTTCATTATTTGGATTTGCTTCTCCTCATTAGTGGTAAGCTGATAGCTGTAAACACCTACTTCGTTTAAAAGGTAATTTTGTTCCTCCATTTCAATAATTACATCCGTAAGGGCGCTGCTGCTATCCTGGTACACAAAGTAAAAATACCTGTAAGCAATATTCGAGAAAACAATAGTGTCACCCCACTGCAGTTCAATACTAAAAGCGCCATTACCGTTGGTTAAAGTTCCTTTATAGGTGCGTGTATTAATTACATGGGTAGCCGGAATAAACTCGTTCGTCTCGGTATCCACCAAGTAACCACTAAGGCTTTGCGCCAAGCTTTTATTACTTCCTGTAAAAAGGGCGGTTACCAGTACCGTAAAAAGTATTTTATGCCACATGTAATTCTATCTTTGCGCTTTGGTTCTATTTCTGCTTTCGCAAGATTGATACCATAACTTTACAGCAACAATATTAGTATTTAAAACCCAAGAAATGTCGGACGATAAAAAAGTCATTTTTTCGATGAGTGGTCTTACCAAAACCTACTCAGCAAACAACAAAACGGTACTCAAAAATATTTATCTCAGCTTTTTTTATGGAGCCAAAATTGGTATTTTAGGTTTAAACGGATCGGGTAAATCTACCCTCCTAAAAATTATAGCCGGTTTAGAAAAAAACTACCAAGGTGATGTGGTGTTTTCGCCTGGTTATAAGGTGGGTTACTTGGCGCAAGAACCCGAACTAGACGAGAGCAAAACCGTAATTGAAATTGTGAAGGAAGGCGCACAAGAAACGGTGGATGTTTTGGCCGAATACAATAAGATTAACGATGATTTTGGCTTGCCAGAGGTGTATGAGAATCCAGATAAGATGGAGAAACTGATGGCGCGCCAAGCTGAGCTACAGGATAAAATTGACGCCACCAATGCATGGGAGTTGGAAACGGTTTTAAACCGCGCTATGGACGCCTTACGTTGCCCCGAACCCGACACCCCAATTAGTGTATTGTCAGGTGGTGAGCGCAGAAGAGTTGCTTTATGTAGATTGCTTTTACAACAGCCCGAAATACTGTTATTAGATGAACCTACTAACCACTTAGATGCCGAATCGGTGCATTGGTTAGAGCAACATTTACAACAATACAAAGGAACTGTAATTGCCGTAACGCATGATAGGTACTTTTTGGATAATGTGGCTGGCTGGATACTTGAACTGGATAGGGGTGAAGGCATCCCCTGGAAGGGAAATTACAGCAGCTGGCTAGATCAAAAATCGAAACGCTTAAAGCAGGAGGAAAAGCAAGAGAGCAAACGAAGAAAAACACTGGAGCGCGAGTTGGATTGGGTACGTATGGGTGCTAAAGGTCGCCAAGCAAAGGGTAAGGCACGTTTAAATAATTACAACCAGTTGCTTAGTGAAGAACAAAAAGACAAAGAAGCCAAGCTGGAAATTTTCATTCCAAATGGTCCGCGTTTAGGTAGCAATGTAATTGATGCTAATAAAGTAAGTAAAGCCTTTGGTGAAAAACTGTTGTATGATGATTTGAATTTTAGCCTGCCACCTGCTGGTATTGTGGGGATTATTGGCCCCAATGGCGCGGGTAAAACCACCATTTTTAAAATGGTAATGGACTTGCTGCAACCCGATTCTGGTAATTTTGATGTGGGTGAAACGGTAAAAATATCCTATGTAGATCAATCGCACGAAGATTTAAAAGAGGATAAATCCATTTATGAGATTATATCGCAAGGCAATGAAGAAATTGAGCTAGGAACAAGTAAAATAAATGCCCGTGCTTATTTAAGTAGGTTCAACTTTGCCGGTAACGATCAAAGCAAGAAGGTTGGTGTATTATCGGGTGGAGAGCGTAACCGTTTACACTTGGCTATGGCCTTAAAAGAAGGTGGTAATGTTTTGCTTTTAGATGAGCCTACCAATGATTTGGATGTGAATACTTTACGGGCTTTAGAGGAAGCCCTGGAGAGTTTTGCCGGTTGTGCCGTAGTAATTAGTCATGACCGTTGGTTTTTAGATCGTATTTGTACGCACATTTTAGCTTTTGAAGGCGACTCTCAAGTGTATTACTACGAAGGTGGTTTTAGCGACTACGAAGAAAATAAAAAGAAACGACTGGGTGATGTAGACCCCACTCGTGTTAGATACAAGAAGTTATTGAAAAACGATTAAGCAAATAGCTTTTAGAGAGTATAGGGCAGCATGTAAGTGCTGCTCTTTTTTTGTGCCAACAATATCAATTTTGAGTAGAGAAGGCGCGATACAAACGCCTTTAAAATAAAATAGAAATTAAAGCCGTTTTTAATTGGATTTTAGCACAGTTCTTTGTTTAAAAACAGCCCAAAAAAGTATTTTTCTCTAGAGTACCACTTTAAAAAACTCACTTCGAAAAATCGCCTTCCCCGTATTCGTCAACACGGCATTCATTTTTGGTCTATCGGCAAAACGAATGCTTAGTTATTAGCCAATGTTTATTTTCTTTCCTAATCATATTTTACATATTCCATTAGTTTTTCTTTTGGATTACAACGTCCAATAATATCAGAATCCGCACACTTTACAATTGGATGATTTTTTAACACTTCATTCATCCAATTTTCAATTTCTGTTTGGTTATCAAATTCTGACTTATGAGTCACAAAGTAATGAAACGCCTGCAAACGAGAAATAGGGTTTTTACTAAACATTATTAGTTCTATCAATTCAGTATTTAATTCAGGTAAAAGTTTTTCAAATAGTGCTCTATTATAATGTAAACCACCCCAACCATTATAATATCCATAAACATCTCCTGATTCAATAGAAAAGAAATGTCTGAAAAGTTCTGATTGGTCGGAAATTTTATTCTCTCCATCATATTCTTCAAGCGGTTCGATCCATTTATCCTCATTTAAATAAACAGAGATTGTTTCGTTTGAATCGTTGAATTCAAATAATTCTGAATACCATAATTTATACTTATCAATTAATTCAGGTTCGTCTGGCATTTGAGGATTTATCTTATAAGCAATCAAAGTATCATTGCGAAAAAGATATTTAGCTCTAATGCTTATATAACCACCTGGTTTAATTAAATCTACTGAATAATAATTTCTACCTAATTGTGTAGTATCAAAAGATTTCGGTTTTAAGAAAAACCCATCTAAGTTAACAGAATCAGTTTTATATGATTTGATAAAACTGTTAATCATCCTTTTATCTGTATTCACCCAGACTGGATTTTGACCGAATCCCGCTAAGCTTAAACAGAGAAGTAATATAAATGTGAATAATCTCATTTTAATATTGGCTAACTAGTGGCTAAACAATATGTTGTTTCTATCCCCCATATATTAATTTCAAAAAAACCGGTAACAATAAGCGTTAACAGCTAATGTGGCTCGAAGATATAAATGTAGGAATAAAGGAGTGAAACAAACACCGAAAAGTGTACGTGTCTAAAGAGATTGAGTATCTAACTAAGGCTGGGCCTTTAAAATCATCCGAGCCAGGCTGTTGGCTTTTTCCGTTTCATCTTTGCTACTGGCCAATGAGCGGGCTTGTTCACTTTGCCTTTGGGCTTCGGGGTAATTTTTTAAGAGGTACAGCACGTAGGTTTCCAGCATTTTGGCATTAAAGCTACTTTTATACCCACCGGATTTTTGCGCTAATACCAGTGCCGCTTGTAAGGCGGCTTTGCTATTGTAATTATCGGTAATGGCATAGGCTTCATCGTAGCAAACGGTTGCATTTTTATCAGCGGTTTGGCTAGGTGTACAACTATTTAACACCGCTTTTTGCCAAGCTTTAAAATAATCGGTTTCGGCTGCAAAAAGTTTGGCAGTTTCTAATGTCAGTTCTGCTTTTTCGGTACTGCTAAGGGGTGCTTTATTAATAATTACCTCGTTTAATTTGGCCAGGAGGCTGGTATCGGTATTGGCGATGGCTTTATCAAAGTTAAAATCGTAGGCACTGGCAAAAAAAGCTTCGTAATCAATAGTTTGGCGTTGAGCCGCATTAAGGTTGATAAGCATTTGTGGATAGGGTGTTTCCAAATTAATACCGTATCGCGCTAACAGCGGTAAAATAGCTTCGCTTAAAAGTTCGGTTTTATCGAGTTCGGCAAAAAAGGACTGGGCCATTTTTAGGCTTTCATCAAAACTAAAATTGAGCTCGTAAATCTGTAAAAAGAGCATCCACTCGCTATTACTTAGTTCATGATTTTGGAACTTAGCCAGTAGGCTAGGGTAGGCGCTATTTAGTTGCTGAGCATTGGCAAGGGCATCTATTAAAGCTTGGGTATTTTGCTGTCCGCTTACCTTTTTAATAAGCACTTCTTGGGTATTAATAAAGTAAAAAGTGGGCAGGGCATCGTTTCCAAACGTTTCTATAAGTTTAGAGCCCATATCGCTGGTTACATTTAAGGCAACTGGTATTGTATTTTTAAATTGGGCTACTAATTGCGGGTCCGAAAAAACACCGTCACTTTGCATGGTATAAAACGCATCTCCATTTTTATAGAGAACAAAAAAGAGCATTTTATTTTCTTTTACGCCCAAGTTTAAAGCGCTTTGGTATTGCTCAAAATTAGAAACTTCATAAAAACGAAGGTTTTGGGCTTGCAAACAAAACCCGGTAATTAAGCTGGCTAGTAAAAGAATGTTTTTCATGCGTTTAGTTTTTTGCTACTCTGCTCAAAGCAAATTTCAGACCTTTTTTAAGGCTCTTCCGTCAATGCTTCCGTATCTTCTTCAGAATCTTCTTTTACCTCGGCTACTTGTACGGGTTCCCAGGTAAGTATATCGGCTTTGGTTTGGGGTCTTTCGCTAAAGCGTGAAAGGTAGCCCTCCAATTTTCCAATTTCTCCTTTGGATTGATTTACAGGATATAAAGTAGCATTGGGCTTGGTTAAAAAGGTAATGGCTTCTACTTTATTTTTTTGGAGTTTAATTAATATGTTGCTGCATTCCGCCTTATTCATACCAATGTAACTACCCTCTTCATCCTTAGGAAAGTAAATAGTTTGGCCATTGCCATTTACATATACCCGCCTTAGTTTGTTGTCGTTAAACTTTCCAAACATGTTTCGACCCTTAATTTGGTTTTTTTTATCATCATCCTCTAAACTTAAAATAAAGGCATTGGTATATACTTTTAGGCTGTCTATCTTTTTATTACGCATGCCCAAGTAAATGGTATCACCGGTTACTTGGCTGCTGTCGTTCCAAATCACGGGGCTGTAAAACATTTTTACCAACGAATCGTGGCTGGCGTAACTCAGCGAATCACATTTACCCTGCAAATCGTTTTTAAAGAATTTAACCTTACGGTAGATTTTTAAGAGGCGGTAACTGCCGTGAATGCTATCGTGCAATTTTACCGAAAACAAGGTGTCGCCATGTATATGTAAAGTGTCTGATTCTTGCTTAACGCTGTAAATAGGATCGAGGGTTACAAAAGTGCTATCGGTAGCGCCAGTATACTGCCCATAACCTCCCACAATAGTGTAATGCTCAATGGTATCGTGTAAAAGTACGGCTCCAAAGGCTTCGCCAAATTCGGTAGCTTTTTCGTAGTACAAGCTATCTCCGGTAAGGTATTTATTTTGATTGTAGATGTAGGCGTTCTTTTCAAACTGAGCAATATTGGTAATGGTATTGTAACGCCCATTTTCGCAATAAATAAAACTGCTATCGCTGGTAATGGTGGTGGGGCCTAAAAAGTAAGTTATACGGCTGGCACTGCTGTAGGTAAGCGTATCCGATTCAATTACATAATCGGGGTTTACAAGCACTACGCTATCTTTAAAGTTAAAAACTTTGCTTTTAGAATTGTAATAGCCCTTAATACTGGTAAGCACATTATCCTCATTGGTAATGGTACCAAAGTTATTGTAGTAAGCCAGGTTGGTACTTCTGTTAAAATCAAGCTGAGTGGTGCTCAATTTCATTTTGTTGTCTTCCAAACGCACTTCCTCGCCTGCTACGTGGGCTATACGGGTATTACCCGAGTAATCTAAGTAATCGCCCCAAAGGCGGATAGAATCTCCTTGATTGATGCGTACGTTTTGAAAAGCTCGGATACGGTTCTCTTTGCTAAAAAGCCAAGCGCTATCGCAATACATAAGTGCGCCATCGTGTTCAAATATCACATCGCCCAACAGTCGGTTACGTCCCAACTTTTTTTGGTAGATACCCGTCTCAGCATTTTTAATGCTAATTTGGTTTACTTTGCTTTGTGCTTCGGCTATAAGCGAAAAGGCCAAGCAAAAAAGGAGGCTAAGTTTAAACGGCAGCTTCTTTTTCAAGATTAATGGTTTGCTTTCTATCAGGCCCCACCGAAACAACGGTAATGGGTACGCCCAACTCTTTTTGGAGGTACGCCACATAATTTTTAAGGTTTTGGGGTGCTTCATCAAAATTTTCGAGAGTTGTAATGTCTTCTTCCCAGCCAGATAATTCGGTGTAAACAGGGCTTAAAAGTTTTTCGTCTATTCGGTACGGCAAGTAATCAATTTCTGTGCCTTTGTAATTGTAAGAGGTACATACTTTAATGGTTTTCATACCACTTAAAACATCCGATTTCATCATAATTAAATCGGTAACGCCATTAATATCAATTACATATTTTAAAGCAGGTAAATCAATCCATCCGCATCTACGTGGGCGGCCAGTTGTGGCACCAAATTCATGTCCTTTTTTTGCAAGCATGGCTCCATTTTCGTCAAACAGCTCGGTAGGGAAGGGGCCGCTGCCTACACGGGTGCAATAGGCCTTAAATATGCCAAAAACTTTTCTAATTTTATTGGGAGCAATACCCAAGCCTGTGCAGCTACCTGCACAAGTAGTGGTGCTGGAGGTGACAAATGGATAACTTCCAAAATCAAGATCCAATAGAGAACCTTGCGCGCCTTCGGCTAGAATGGTTTTGCCATTTCGTAGCGCTTGGTGAATTAAATGCTCAGAATCGATAAGCGTACGTTCGCGTAAAAAATCGATGGCAGCAAACCAAGTGCCTTCTATTTCAGCAAGGTTGTACTCAAAGCCTTCAAAATGATTTAAAATTTGAATGTGTTTTGCTACCAAAGCATCATAACGCTCTTTAAAATCGGGCAGTTCAATATCACCTACACGCAAACCGTTTCTACCGGTTTTATCCATGTAAGTGGGACCAATCCCCTTAAGGGTAGAGCCAATTTTATTTTTTCCTTTAGCAGCTTCCGAAGCGGCATCAAGCAAACGGTGTGATGGGAGTATTAAATGCGCTTTACGCGAAATTTGTAACACTTCATCTACCTTAACATCGTGTGCCAACAGGTTGTCAATTTCTTTTTTAAAAATAACGGGGTCAATCACTACTCCGTTGCCAATAATGTTTTTGCTGTTGGGATGAAAAACGCCTGACGGGATGGTGTGCAATACGTGCTTGTAACCTTCAAACTCTAGGGTGTGACCAGCATTTGGGCCGCCCTGAAAGCGAGCTATAATATCGTAGTTTTGAGTTAAAACATCTACAATTTTACCCTTTCCTTCATCTCCCCATTGCAATCCCAATAATACATCTACAGCCATTTGATAGCGGTTTTATTCAATTTGTTTTCGGTTAATTTTTTGATCTTATTTTGAAACAGCTTTTTTGCGTGTACCATATAAATAAAGCGAATGCGCATTTATTTCTACGCCAAAAATTTCGGCAACGGTATCTTTAATGAGTTGAATACGCGGGTCACAAAATTCCAATACTTCGCCTGTATCAGTTATTATAATATGATCGTGCTGTTTGTTGTAAAACGATTTTTCGTAGTACGATTGGTTTTGGCCAAATTGATGTTTTCGCACCAATTTACAATCCAATAAAAGCTCAATAGTATTGTATAGCGTAGCTCTACTTACCCGGTAGTTTTTGTTTTTCATGAGGATGTACAACGATTCAATATCGAAGTGTTCATCATGCTCATAAATTTCTTGCAGTATAGCGTAACGTTCTGGTGTTTTACGCTGTTTATTCTTCTCCAAAAAATCGGTGAAAGTCTGCTTTACTATGTCAAAATCTCTATCGTTCATGGGTTGTTGCCAACAAGTGGCGAAGGTATCAAATTATTGTACTCTAGCACGTCTGTCAACCGAAGTTACGCCCTCTACATCTTTTAAATTATCAATAACGCTGTTTAGGTGGGTTTTGTCTTTAACTACTACGCTTATCAGCCCTTCAAAAATACCATCATCACCCGAAATATTGATGCTTCTAATATTCACATTCAGATCGTTAGATATTATTTGAGTTACCTTGTTTACCAAACCAACGGTATCAATTCCTTTAATAACCAATACACTTAGATGGTCTGATTCTAGGTTGCTTATCCAGCGTGCTTTTATAAGTCTTTGAGCGTGGTTTGATTGTAAGTAAATAGCATTGGGGCAATTGTTTCGATGTACCTTTATGCCATCTGTGGCTGTTAAAATTCCAAATACATCATCTCCTGCAATGGGGTTGCAGCAACGTCCTAGTTTGTACTCAAACTTGTCTTCATCTACACCAAACACCAAAATATTCCTCGGTCTGTCATCATCGTCTGTTTTTGACTTTTTGGGGCTTCCTTTAAAGGAGAAGTTGGTTACTCTGTTTTTAACGTATGTGTAAAAACCTTGAGACTGCTCCTGCATAAAGGTTTTTAGCTTCACATTATTTATAATGTTGCTACCTATGTTAAAGTACAGCTCATTTGGGTTTTTGAGTTTGAAATACTTTACCATTTCGTTTATCAAGCTATCATTAAATTTTATTTTGGCAAATCTCAATTTGCGCAATAATATTTGACGACCATCTTCTACAATCTCTTTGTTTTCGGCATTTATAGCCGATTTGATATTAGATTTAGCCTTGGCCGTAACAACATAATTTAACCACTCTTGCTTGGGTTTTTGTTTTAAGGAGGTAAGCACCTCTACTTGGTCGCCACTGCGTAGTTTTGAGTTAAGTGGCACCAAACGGCCATTAACCTTGGCACCCAAAGTTTTAAGGCCTAAATCGGTGTGTATGCTAAAAGAGAAATCGAGTGGGGTAGAACCGGCTGGTAAAATCCGAAGATCGCCTTTAGGCGTAAAAAGGTAAATCTCCTCACCAAAAAGGTTGAGTTTAAAGTCGGCCACAAACTCCAAGGCAGAATCACTGTTGTTCTCCAGCATATCTCTAATCTGCCCAATCCATGCATCCAGCTTGTTTCCCTCGCCTTCTTTTTCTTTGTATTTCCAATGGGCGGCAAAACCTTTTTCGGCAATTTCATCCATCCGCTCACTTCTAATTTGCACCTCTACCCAATGGCCATCTTCGCCCATTACGGTTGTGTGTAGTGATTCGTATCCATTTGCCTTTGGGGCAGATATCCAATCACGTAATCGATCGGTATTGGGCAGATAGTGATCTGTAACAATCGAATACACTTTCCAAGCATCTGATTTTTCCTTTTCGGGAGGCGAGTTTAAAATAATACGAATGGCAAATTTGTCGTAAATCTCATCAAAACCAATTCCCTGGTTCGTCATCTTTTTACGGATGCTAAAGATGGATTTGGTGCGCTCTTTAATAGTGAAATCAAAGCCCTCATTTTTGAGTGCTTCTCTAAGAGTTTCTGTAAATTTTTTAAGGTATTTTATTTCACCAGCTTTGCTAGAGTTTAACTTCAGGGCAATATCTCTATATACCTCAGGTTCTGTGTATTTAAGACTTAAATCTTCTAACTCAGTTTTTATATTGTATAAACCTAATCTATGCGCTAAAGGAGCGTACAAGTAAAGGGTTTCGGAGGCAATTTTTAGCTGTTTGTGTTGCGGCATCGATTCCATCGTGCGCATGTTGTGTAACCTATCGGCCAGCTTAATAATAATTACACGTAAGTCTTCCGAAATGGTAAGTAACATCTTCCGAAAGTTTTCGGCCTGCATGGAAACATCTTGATGAAAAACTCCAGAAATTTTGGTCAAGCCATCAATAATACGGGCTATTTCTTCTCCAAAAATTCGGTCAATATCTTCCAGCGTATAATCGCTGTCTTCTACCACATCATGCAAAAGTGCTGCTGCCACCGAAACAGGTCCCAAGCCAATTTCTTTAGATACAATAGTAGCCACCTCAATAGGATGGAAAATATAAGGCTCACCTGATTTTCTTCTAACCTCGGCATGGGCATCCGAAGCTAGGTTAAAAGACTTTCTAATTAGCTTCTTATCATCAGCCGTTACGTGGTTGCTGAGTGATCGAAGCAAGGCTTTGTAACGCTTCGTAATTTCCTTTTTTTCCAGTTCTTCCTTAATATCCAAGACTACCTAGTTTAATTAAGCTAAAGGTAGAATTGCACTGGACTAATGCAAAATTTGCCACTTGTTTTTTTCTATAAATTATTAGCCTGTTGGTAAAGAGGCTCTAAAGGGAGAACAATTCAAATTATTGACAATTAGTAAGCCGTATTAAGCCATTGTTTTATCTTTAGCCACTATAAAACCCATGCCTTGAATAATACCACAAGTAATAATCCCCGCACAAACAAAGATATAGAGTCTAATAATTCCTTTTTACTGGAACAGCATAAGGTAATTATGGAGGAAATGATTGGGGGAAGCCCCCTCAAATTGACTCTTATTAAAATTATTGAGGTCTATGAGCAACTCTTTCCTCATTTAAAGGGATCTATTATGATCTTAGATTCTGAAGGAAAGGCTTTTACAGATTCGTATTCTCCGGGTTTAAACCCAAATTATTTGGCTGCTTTTAGAGGGCTGGAAATTGGATCTGATGTAGGCTGCTGTGGAACGGCTGCTTATTGTAAAAAACCTGTAATAGCGAGTGATATTAGTACATCAGTATTATGGGAGAAATTTGCGGATTTTGCAGCTGAATACCAGCTGACGGCTTGTTGGTCGGTACCCATTATGGACAAACATGATACGGTGTTGGGTACTTTTGCTATGTATTATGATAAGATAGCAGAACCCTGTAAGGAGCAATTGCGGGTGATGGAAATTATTTCAGGCTTTGCTTCGTTAGCCATTTTAAAGGATAGAGCCGAGAGGGATTTGGTAAATACACAAGCTAAGTTTCAAGGAGTATTTGCTGATACTAGTGCTGCCATGCTAATTGTTGATTTAGCAGGTAAAGTACTGGAGTCAAACGAAGCCGCTCGAATTCTTTTTGGTTATACAGAATTAGAATTTAAGCAAATTGGCTATATCGATTTATTGTCCAAAGAAGAACATGACTCGGCTTTTAGACTTGAGAAATTTTTATTAGAAAGCAAGGATGGAAAGGCCAAGTTAGAACTAAACCACCTGCATAAAAATAGAAGTGTTGTTCGCGCAATTCTTAACTCCTCTCTAATTAGGCACGATAGCACGGATGCACCATATTATATTGCTAGTATAGAGGATGTTACTTACAGAAAAGAGGCGGAACAGAAAATAAAATCACAAAATGATGAACTGATTAAAGCTAACAGGGAGCTAGATCAGTTTGTGTACAGCGCTTCACACGATTTAAGAGCACCATTAGCATCTATTGTTGGCTTGGTAGATGTTAGCAGAGATGCAATTAAGGAAGGAGACGATCTGAGTGAATACTTGGATTTAATTGAAACTTCGGCAAAACAACTTGATAATTTTATTTTTGATTTGGTCAGCTATTCACGTAATGCTCGATTAGAAGTAGAGTATAAAAATATTAACCTAAGTAAGGTGGCTAAGGAGGTATTTGATAATCATTCTAAAATGGACAAAGCAGCGAGAGTGGCTTTAGATGTTCAGTCGATTTCGGATAATGCTTTTGAGGCAGACGAATTGAGAGTACGAATGGTTTTAAATAACCTTATTAGTAACGCTATTTTATATAGTAAAGATATTGACTCGGCCTTTATTAAAGTTTCGCATACTATTGATAACAAGCAGCATGTAATCAAAGTTGCGGATAATGGTACAGGAATAGAAGCGGATTATTTACCTAAAATATTTGATATGTTCTATCGTATTTCAGGTGATAAATCGGGTTCAGGCCTAGGTTTATATATCGTAAAAGAAGCGGTAGATAAAATGGAGGGCTCTATAACGGTAGAATCTAAAATTAAAGAAGGCACCACCTTTACCGTTCAGTTTCCGGTTCGTTAATCCTTAGTCTTTACTGCTTTTAATTCGCTGCCATACAGCTATCATAGTGCCTATGGCCATTAAAATACAACCTATCCAAAGTACATTGATGTAAGGAAAAACAATGGCCTTCATAATAATAAAAGGCTTCTCGTCTGGATCTACTTGGGTCCAAGCTGTAATTTTCAACTTGTTGTTCTCTAAATTAATATCGCTAAAGCGGAATTTAAATCCTTGCTTTTCTAGCTCTACTTCTTCATAGGATACTTCGTCACCTTCTAAAATGTAGGATGGACTGGCAATAGCCTCTTCGCCCAATACATTTACTATGCGCAGTTTGGTAGTTAGTTTAAGTGTGTGTATTTCGCCATTTTCTTCGTGTTGTATGGCATGTACCTCTAAACTATCTGCAATAATAAAATGCTGCTGGTATAAAACAGTATCTCCTCTTAAAATTTCAGCCTCCATTTCGTTGGCATAACCATCGGTGGTGGTGGGATTTAGGTATGACGAATAGGTGACGTGCGTATAAATATCTTGATTCCAGTAGTGACGTGTATCAGGGTTGGGGGTGGGGCCCATTTGATCGCTCATTTGCAGAAACGGACGCAATTGAAAATCAAAGTCCAAAGAGCCGTCTTGTTTTTTACGGTAATAATCTACATCGTAAAACTGTTTACCACCTTCTTGACGCATTCCGTTAAAAATAACTTGATAGTTTCCTAAACGTACCGTGTCGGCTAAGTCGAGTAAGGCGTTTTCCTTTTGCGGAAAGTCATTTCCCAAAAACACTTCGCTTTCGCTAATAATGCTTTGCCTTGCCTGCGATATTAAGGCTCCTACAATAAGTAACGCAAAACCAATATGCGCCACACTCGATCCCGCGAAGGTTAATTTACCCTTGCCAATTCTTAGCCAAAAATGAAGATTACTGATCACAGCAAAAGTTCCGGTAAACAAAAGCAAAAAGTAAAGTGGCTCTTTATAAAAGTAAAAATAAAAGGCGATTAGCGTACTTAAAGCAAGTGATACAATAAAGGATAGCCCGATGCGCTTGAGGAAGGATTTGGTACCCGTAGCGCGGTATTGTAAAAATTGACCAATGGCAACCAGCAAGCATATTATAATGGTAAAGGGTATTTGAAAACTGTTGTAATGACTAATCGCATCCAGCGGAGGCGCCATTTCTGTATCCATTAGTGCTATTACGCCTTCAGGGCCAATTAACTGATTGATAACAGGTATGGAGGTGCTAAACGTAATTTGAAAAGCCGAAATAAGTAAAATTAGCCCGCCAATAAACATCCAAAATTCGCGTGAGCTTAGGTCGTCATCTCCTTTAGATTTGGGAAGTTTCTTAAATCTAAAAATAAAAACACCATAAGCTATAAGTACAAAGAAAAGTAAGTAAATAAGCAACTGACCACTTAAACCCAAGCCTACAAAGGCATGCACCGAAGTATCGCCCAATACACCGCTACGGGTTAAAAAGGTAGAGTAGAGCACTAATAAAAAGCTGCTTAAACTCAAAAAGAAGGTAGTACCAATGGCGGTTCCTCTATTTTTAGATACCAGCATGAGGTGCCCCGCAGCCACAATAATAATCCAGGGTACTAAGGATGAATTTTCAACAGGATCCCAGGCCCAAAAGCCACCAAAGCTAAGTGCTTCATAAGCCCAAGCACCTCCCATTAATATACCTACTCCTAAAATCATGATGCTAAAAAAGGTCCAGGGTAAAGCTGGTTTTAGCCATCCTTTAAAATCTTTAACAAATAAAGCGCTAAGGGCAAAGGCAAAAGGCACTAGGGTAGAGGCAAAACCAAGAAATAGGACTGGAGGGTGGATGGTCATCCAATAGTTTTGAAGCAACGGGTTTAAGCCAGTACCATCCATAAAGTTTGGAAACTTTTGAAGGTAATCGGCTATTTCTGTCCAAGGTAAATTTACATTCTCCGCTGTTTCACGCATCAATACAAAAGGGCTGCTTCCAATTTTCAATGCGAATGGGAAAATGCCCAAAATCATGCTGCTCAAAAAGGCCTGTACTAAGGCAAAAACAATCATAGCGGGAGCTTCCCATCGCTTAGCCGTTAGTAACAACACGCAGCCCAATACCGCATGCCAAAACATCCATAAAATAAAGCTTCCTTCTTGCCCTTCCCAAAAAGCACTTAAAATGTAACGGAGTGGTAAATCGTTAGAGGAATGTTTCCAAACGTAATCGTATTCATAGTAATGGCTGGTGAGTAAAAATAGCAGCGTTACCACAATACCCAAAACACTTATGGCATGTGTGGTAAAAAGTGCGCGCGCTAATTTTTTATAGGCGGCATCACCCTTTTTTATAAAGAGGTAATAAGCTAATGCCGCTGAAACCGCGGCAGCAAATGATACGCAAACGAATAGCCTTCCTAAGTTGCCAGGAAGTAGGTGTTCGCCAATATATTCCATAGTATTTGTTTAGTTAAAACCTGCTGTGCTTAGTAGGTTTCGTATCCCTCAATTTCGTTTTGTTCGTTGTACTTTGATGGGCACTTGAGCAGAATTTCTTCTGCAATAAAAGCCGTATCGGTAGCATAACCTTTCATGGTTATTTCTTCGCTACGCTCAAAATCCTGAGGTTTGGGTTGGTTGTAAATCACCGTTTTCTTTAGACCTTCTTTGTCAATTGCCGTAAAGCTAAACTCTTGCGCTCGGGCATCGTAATCCATAGGCGCATCTTTATCTAAAAAACCAATTACGGTATATTTGGTTCCGGGTGTTTCGTTGGCTTGTTTAAATCCTACGTAGGTTGAAGCATCACTTATTGTAACCATTATGGCGCCAATAGCCACTGCAATTAACAGGACAAGCGCAATGTGCGATTTTTTCATTTTTTACGCTGTTTTTCGAGTTTACTAAGCTTACGATCGATTATAACTAAATAGCCTATAATGCCTGCAAAAACAATACAAAGAACAATTACCACGACATAAATTTTGCCGTTTTCGCGCAAGGCATCGGCCATTTCAACCTCAGGCATACGACTTTGTGCACTGCTCCATATCGCCATTAACAATAGGCTTAGGGTTGTAAAAAGTTTAACTGTATTTTTCATTGTTATTTTTTTGCAACCGATGAAATCGGATTTTTATATCGGTAATCCAAACGGCAATAAGGGTCCAGCCAACTACAGCAGGATAAAATACCATGCGCATTTTGTTGTCCATATCGTAAGCACCAAAGGCAGGGTTTCCACCGTTTCCCGGGTGTAAACTATCCGTCATACGTGGTAATATGCCTATAAATACAAACATCATTACAAAGGCAAAAATGTTGTAAACAGCCGCTATACGTGCTTTTTTCTGAGGATCATCTACCGACCCGCGTAAAACGAAGTAGGCCAAGTAAATAAGTATAGTAACCGCGGTGCCGTTTAGCTTGGCATCGTTTACCCAAAAGGCACCCCATGTAAAACGCGCCCAAATGCTACCCGTAACCAAACCTAAACTCGCTAAAAAGAAACCCGAAATAGCCAATTCTTTGGCTTTTAAATCTGAACGCGATTCTTCAGTTCGTAAATATTTGATGCTGTAAACTAGCGAGGCTACCATTAAAATGATCATGCCAAACCACATGGTTACATGAAAATAAGTATTGCGAATGGTTTCGTTTAGGATGGGTTGACGAGGTACTTCACCCAAAAAGCCAAATATTATGGTATAGAGTACTAAAACTACTCCAAGGGCTTTCCACCAGTGTTTAATCATTACTGAATTTTAATCTCGCCAAAGGTAGGCAAAAAGCAAATATGAGAGCAGTAAACTTACCAAAGAAAGCAGGAATAAAACCAGTAACATGGGGGCGTTTACTTCCCACGAAAAACCAGTAATAGCCCTAACACTGGTACGGCTTACGGCTAATATTTGAGGATATAAAAGAGGGATACTTAATATAGCAGGCAAGGCAGGATTGTCTCCTGTTTTGGCCGCTATACCCGCAACAAATGTGAGTATTGCCGAAAAGCCCGCGCTGGCCACAAACAAGAGTAAAATAAAGGCGCCAATATCGTTTACTACGTTGCCTAATAAAAAGCTAAAAACCAACAATGAAAAGAGGCCTATTACAAATAGGTAAAAGAAATTATACAGTGTTTTTCCGAGCATTAATACGCGCGGTTTTATCATACCAAAGTAGAGTAGAAATCTACGGTCGGCTTCGTTTTGAAAGCTTCGAAAGGCTGCCTGAATTGCGGCAAAAATCAAAATAATCCAATATAGGGCGTTCCATGTTTCGGGCGTTATTTTTTGATTATTTACCAAAAAAGCCAAATAGGTACAAGTAAGCACATAAAGCAGCACTGATAAAAAACTTTGACGCTTTCGCCACTCCAATTTATAGTTAAGTTTAAAAACCTCAAGTACTTCCTTAAACATGGGGCGAAGGTAG
Source organism: uncultured Owenweeksia sp. (assembly GCA_937146805.1). Taxonomy (GTDB): domain Bacteria; phylum Bacteroidota; class Bacteroidia; order Flavobacteriales; family Schleiferiaceae; genus Owenweeksia. The sequence goes on from CAKZRR010000036.1 coordinate 39,903, forward strand.
GTATTCAAACAAAAAAACCGCTCTAAAATAAAAGCGGCTTTTGGAGTTTTCTGTTTACTAGCTTTTAGCTTTTCTTGAAGACAACCTTCATCGAAAACATTTTGTTAATGAGACTTTTATCTACTTCAAACTTTTTATTGTTTAATGATTTGAAAACGTACATCTCTACACGGCTATCGTCACAGTTTACTGATTTTAGGGATAGTGTGGAGTCTGAGTTAACCGTAAATGTGAGTTCTACATTTTGATTGCCATTAAGTTGATTGGCAAAATCAGGGTAAGCAAAACTGTTGCTTATTTGTTGGACCAAATTTGTTTTTACGAGCGGTGATTTTTCATTTCCTCCTGCAAAAGCAGAGCTGCTAATTAATAAAAAAGCTAAGGCGAATGTTTTGAAGAAGTTGTTTCTAATAGTTTTCATAATAATGTTGAATTAGTTTGTTTGTTTAGATGACACTTCAAAAAGACCAATAGTTGTTCTAAGGCACCTTTATTTAAGGTTTTAGTATTGTTAAATATTTCTTAATAAACCCGTAACTATTGTAAAAACAAGTGGTTGTATGTTGTTTTAAGATTGGTTATTTAAAAGCTACCTTAAAAAATGCTTTAGTTGTAGTAGCTAACAATAAGAACACTTGGTTTTATTTTGAAGAATATTAAAGTAGGAGAGAGGTTAGTAACTCCGCTTAATATTGGAGTAATACAGGAGAGCCTAAAAACTATTATTGTAAATATTACCTCTGCTATTTAGCGTATAACTTTTGCCTATAACTCTAAGTCAATTAAAAGTAATTAAGGAAATTTGTTGCTTTAAAGAAGTATTTTGAAATGACTAAAATAAAGATTGGAATAAACGGATTTGGTCGTATTGGTAGATCGCTCACCAGAGTTTTGCTCAATTACCCTCAGTTAGAGTTGGTAATGGTGAACGACTTGGCTAGCAGCGAAAATTTAATACATCTCTTAAAGTACGATTCGGTACACGGCCGTTTTCCCTTGCCGCTTTCGCTGGAGGTAGAAGGGGGAAAAGAATATGTAATCATTGGGGATAAAAAAGTACGTTTTACCAAGCACCCACAATTAGAGGATATTAATTGGAGTGAGGAAGAGGTAGATATCGTAATAGAAAGTACCGGTAAGTTTAGAAATAGTGAAGACGCTCAAAAACATATTTCTATAGGAGGCGCTAAAAAGGTAATGCTTTCAGCTCCGGCCAGAGATCAAACTAAAACGGTGGTAATGGGAATTAATGAGGAGTTGTTAAAGGCGGAAGACACTATAGTCTCCAATGCTTCCTGTACCACCAATTCGGCAGCACCCTTACTTAAAGTTATTGATGATTTATGCGGGGTAGAGCATGCTCACATTACAACGGTGCATAGTTACACCAGCGATCAACGGCTACACGATGCCCCTCATAAAGATTACCGAAGAGGTAGGGCGGCCAGCGAAAGTATTGTGCCTACCACCACTGGTGCGGCCAAGGCGTTGACTAAAATTTTTCCAAAGTTTGAAGGTAAAATTGGAGGTGCAGGTATTAGAGTGCCTGTACCCGATGGCAGTTTAACGGATTTTACATTTACTACTGAAAGGCCAACTTCGGTTAAAGAAATTAACGGAGCTTTTTTGGCAGCATCGCAAGGCAGTTTTAAAAATATTATCGGTTACAACCAAGATCCTATTGTATCCTGTGATGTGATAGGGAGTTCCTATTCTGTTTTGTTTGATGAAGAACTTACTTCGGTATTAGGTAAGTTAGTAAAAGTAGTAGGTTGGTATGATAATGAAATGGGCTATAGCTATAGAATGGCCGATTTGGTAATGTATTGGTTTGCCTTAGATAAAACGAGGAACTAGGGCCAAATAAATTACGGCCAATATAAAAGCTACTAAGGGAATAAGGTATTGATCCTTCATCTTAATAGCAGTAAAGCGATTGATTAAACCAGATACAATAATAGATCCCAAAGCTATAACAGCAATAAAAATAACGTTCGGAATTAAATGATCGTAATCCATGGATAAGGGTTAATCCTAATTTAGTTTAAGAGCGGATAAATTTAGAAAAACAAAACCCGATAGTGCCTTAAAGCATCATCGGGTTTTGTTTTTAGTTTAAAAGAGTAAACAAACTACTCAGCAGACTCTGTGCCTCCCTTACTTACAGGGTAGTACACTTTTGTAAGCCATTTGCTGGTATCAGGCTCACTCATAGGGTCGGTAACATAAACCTCCCATGGGGCGCCAATAATTTCATATTCTGAAGTAGCAACACGTTCGTGGATAGCCCCATGCACAGCACCAGTTTGTTCATAAGGCCCATAAAAAGCAGCCATAAGGGTTAGCCCTGTTTGATTACTAGACTTGATAATTTTGTCAGTACCTTTCAAATCAGAGGTAGCAGCAATAGCAGCCGTCATATTGGTAGTACCTGTTTCTTCATCCCAGGTACTGTAAATAGCCATAGGTGGGCTTTTCATATTCATAGCGTCTTCGCCTAAATAGGTCATTATTTCACCATAGCTAGCGCCTAAAAAGGCACCAATGTTTTTCATTTCAACTTCAGAACTGATGCCGTAATATTCGATGGTTTCTACCATTTCCTCATTAATTTCAATGGCCACCTCTTTAGGCATTGCTTCAAGCTTACCTTTAATACCTTCAAGACCTTCTTCAAAATCAGGTCCTACATTGGCATCCATATGTTTACCCATAAACCGAATGTATAAGGGGAAAGTACCGGTAAAGCCCCAAGTAATTTTGGTTTTACCATCTTCGGTCGCTTCAAATTTCCAGTAACCATCTGATTCGCCCATACCTTCAAACGAGATGTGCGTGGCTAAAGATTCATTTTCATCAGCTCCAGTAATGGACTGATGCCCATTTCCGCTGTTTGCACTTACCCATTTATAATCAGCACCTTCTCCAACTGTTTTTTCGCCCCATTCAGCTTTCATAGTGCTATCTCTCTTAAACCAGGCGCTCCACTCGGGCCACGTTTTAAAATCACTTACATAGGTATAGGCTGTTGCCGGATCGGTATCTACGACAGTACTTCTTTCTACTTGATAATCTGCTGGCAAAGTAGATTGCCAAATAAAATAGCCGCCAATAATTACGACCAATACAATTCCAATGATTTTGAGTGCTTTCATTTTTATGTTGGGTTTTTGTTAGAAATCCAAAAATAGTAATATTAACACATTGAAAAGTAAGGGTTTGATTACCATTTAAACACTTTTAATAATTTGTTTGAAACGCCCAGTTTTTGCTATTTGAAGGTTTAAAAATGCATGTAACTTTGCGGCATGCAACAAAAATTATTGATCCTTGATTGTGGATCGCAATACACACAATTAATAGCGAGAAGAGTACGTGAACTAAATGTTTACTGCGAAATTCATCCTTTTAACAATCCACCTAAAATGGATGGACAGTATAAAGCGGTTATTATTAGTGGTAGCCCCGCTTCGGTGCGCGAAGAAGATGCCCCAAAATTAGACTTAACGGAGATTAAAGGACAAATGCCTTTATTAGGCGTGTGCTATGGCGCTCAATATTTGGTACAGTCTTTTGGAGGTACAGTTGCAGCCTCAGATATACGGGAGTATGGTCGCGCACATTTAAAGTTTGTAGAAAGCAGCTCACCTTTAATGCAAAAAGTACCGCAAAACTCGCAGGTATGGATGAGCCATGCAGATACGATTGCCGAGTTGCCAGAGAGTTATGAAGTTATTGCCAGTACGGCAGATGTGGAAGCAGCAGCTTTTAAAATAGCAGGAGAAACTACCTATGGCATACAGTTTCACCCTGAAGTATATCACAGCACTGATGGACTGCAATTGCTAGAGAACTTTATTGTAGGCATTTGCGGTTTTGAACAAAATTGGACTCCCAATTCATTTGTAGATGAAACCGTAGCTAAATTAAAAGCTCAGTTGGGCGATGATCGTGTGGTACTTGGATTGAGTGGTGGTGTAGACAGCACTGTTACTGCGGTATTACTATCTAAAGCCATTGGCGATAAGCTACATTGTATTTTTGTAAACAATGGAGTATTGCGCAAAAATGAATTTGATAGTGTACTGGAGCAGTACAAAGAAATGGGGCTTAATATTAAAGGAGTAGACTCAAGCAAGCGCTTTTTAGATGCGCTTAACGGAATTTCGGATCCTGAACAAAAGAGAAAGACGATAGGCCGTGTTTTTATTGAAGTATTTGATGACGAAGCAGCTTTAGTAGAAAATGCTGTTTGGTTAGCACAAGGAACTATTTACCCAGACGTTATAGAATCGGTATCGGTTAAAGGACCATCGGCTACTATTAAATCGCATCATAATGTGGGCGGTTTACCCGATTATATGAAATTAAAAATAGTAGAACCTATTAATACTTTGTTTAAAGACGAAGTACGTAGAGTTGGTAAAGCTATGGGCATTGATGCCGAGCTTTTAGGCCGTCATCCGTTTCCGGGACCTGGTTTGGCCATTCGTATTTTAGGTGAAATCACTCATGAGAAAGTACGTATTTTGCAAGAGGTAGATCATGTATTTATTGATGCTTTAAAGGAGCATAATTTGTATAATAAGGTATGGCAAGCAGGCGCTATGCTACTACCAGTACAGTCGGTAGGGGTAATGGGAGATGAACGTACTTACGAAAGTGTGGTAGCTTTAAGAGCTGTAGAGTCTACAGATGGTATGACGGCCGATTGGGTACATTTACCCTATGAATTTTTGGCAGAGGTATCAAACAAAATTATAAACCGAGTAAAGGGGGTAAACAGAGTAGTATATGACATTAGCTCTAAGCCGCCAGCAACTATAGAATGGGAATGAGACAACTTTGGGTACTGTTTTTTGTAGTAGCTATAGGCTTTGGCCTTTCAGCTCAAAAGTCAGAATATATTTTTCATAAGGTTGCCAAAGGCGAAACTTTGTATGGCTTGTCCAAGCAATATGAGGTGAGCATGGAACAAATTTTAGAGCTCAATAATGATTTAGTAGATGGCGTAAAACCCGAAGATCTTTTGTTGATTCCCAATACGCTTGAGGCGAAAACAAACTCGGGCGTAGGACCCAATTATACTTACCATGTGGTAGCTAGAGGGCAAACGGTGTACGGTATTTGCAAGCAGTACGGTGTTGATAAACAGGAATTTGCCGTGTTGAATCCTTCTGCTAGCGAAGGGCTTAGCGAAGGCCAAGTGCTTAAGATAAAATTGCCAGACAACAGTTCTTTATTAGTTAATAATCAAGCAGTAGCACAAACGGGTAACGTAAAACATACCGTAGCAAAAGGTGAAACTTGGTACGCTCTTTCTAAAAAATATGGTGTGAGTGTAGAGGATCTGGCGAAAGCCAACACGCATTTACCCAGTGGATTAAAAGTGGGGTCGATAATTAATATTCCACCACGCGAAAAGCGCAGTAATACTGATTATGATAAGTTTCATGTACATAAAGTACAAGAGCAAGAAACGGTGTACTCTTTGAGCAAAAAGTACCACATTACTATTGATAGCCTGTATTTATTAAATCCTAATGCGCGTGATGGAATTAGAATAGGGCAATCGATTTTGTTTCCAAAAGATAGAGCGCAATTTGTTAGAGGTGCGGAAAAACCGAAAGAGGAATTGGCTAGTGATAGAACTGTAGAAACGGTTAAAGATGAGGCTGATACCACTTCTTCGCACATATTGTACAAGATTAAGGCGGGAGATACTTTTTACTCTTTACAGAAAAAGTATCATACTAGCCAAGCCGAAATATTGGAACTGAACCCTGAATTTAAGGGTGGTTTGATTGTAGGCAAGCATATTATTGTTCCGCTTAGAAAGCCCGCTGAAGATCAAAAATGGTTGGATAAAATATTTAACCCTGCGGAGGCACCCAAAACGGAAATACCTGATAGTATTAAGGTATATAGAAAGTTGGCTTTAAACACGCCTGGTGAAATTGGTTCAGCAGAATTGGCTCAGGTTGCTATAGATTCTAGTAAAATAAAAACACTTACGGTAGGTGTGATGTTGCCGTTTTTTGCACCACAGGATAGTCTTTCGCAGGAAAAAAATATTCAGTCGCGTTCAAAAATGGCGTTGGATTTTTACAATGGTTTTGCCTTGGCGGCTGATAGTTTGGCCAGACAAGGTTTGCCTTTAAATATTAGGGTAATTGATACACGAAATAACCGCTACAGCCTTCGCGAAAAATCAAAGGAATTACAATTTTATAATCCCGATTTAGTGATTGGGCCACTGTATCAAAAAAATGTAGAATGGGTAGCCGATAACTTTGCCTATGCGGGGGTGCCTGTGGTGAGTCCCTTAAGTAACACGGTAAACGTAAACAACCGTAGCAATTTGATTAATTGCAAACCAAGCCCCAACGCGGTGGCGGGAAGTATGGCTCACTTAATAAATGAAGAGTATGCCGAAGCAAGAGTAATATTTGCGCATAGTGGTACCACGGAGGAATTACAAAAAGTGCAAACCATTAAGGCAAGGTTGCTACCCCGCGAAAACAGTGGATTTGTAGACAATGTGGTGTTTAATGAGGAGATGTTGAAGCGCAATGAATTAGCAGATAATTTTGTGGAAGGCAAAGAGCACTTGGTGGTAATTCTATCGGAAGACCCGGTTTTTTTAAGCGACTTAATTGCTAAGTTACGTTTGTTAAAAGAGTATAATGTATCGGTAGTAGGACCAAATAAATTAATGAAGATTAAAACTTTGGAGTTGGACTACCTAAGTGAGTTGAACATAAAAATGTTTGAACCCAACTTTTTTGATTACCAGAACCCCTCAAACCAAAAGATAAACAAGCAGTATAGGAAAGCCTACGGTACCGAGCCTTCTAGTTTTGCCTTGCAAGGCTTTGATGTAGGTTACTACTTTTTGTACCAGCTGGGCGTTAGTAATGGCGAGCTACTTTCGGTTTTAGACAATGGCTCCACCGAAATGACCTCTACAGGTTTTAAATTTGAGAAAGAAGAGGGAGGAGGTTACAGCAACCAGTTTTTGTTTTTAACCAGCGTTAAAGACTTTAGTTTGGTGCGTATTAAGTTCTAGTTTTTTTCTAAGTTTTTTGCTCTGCACAATTTCTTAAAGGGAAAGCTAAGCCGTTCGGTATAGATATCTGGTTCTTTGGGCAAAGATGTAATTTTTCAATGCCACGTTTCCAGTTCATTCTTCTTTCTATCTAAAAAAAGCTTTAAAAGACTTTTAACACTAAGCCATTTCCACGGCAGCAAACGTGCCTGCGTTCAAGTTCACTGTCCATAAGTCATTTAACTCGGGGTTTATACCTTGGCTTAATAAGCCGAAGGGTAATAAAATAAAGGTGACATACTTAACAATTTTCATAAACTAAAAATTTAAGTGCCTTTACAGTTGTTTGGACACGCTTAAAAACGATTAGGTAAGAGCATTTATATCCTTTTCCGTAAAGGTTCTGAATGAAAATTTATAACCTTCATAGGCAGCAATTCCATAAAACAATAGGTCCATGGGCTCAAAAGTTTCGGTCATTAAAGGGATTAGCTGACTGTAGTCAAACAAGGTTAACGTTTCAAAATAACCGAGGCCTTCTATATTAGCAACAAACCCTATTAGGCTAATTACATTTCCTATTAAGCAGCTTATTAAAGCAATTGCTCCCCCGGTAATTCCAAAAATTTGATCAATTCCTTTACCCATAAATCGCATAGTAAAACCTACACCCGCCCCAATGGCTATTGCCATGTAACCTATTTGATAACCAGTAGATACGGTAATAACACCCCATAATATAGCTCCCAAAAGACCCACAACTATTCCGGCAATCAAAGCTTTTGGGTAATTTTGTTCAGATTGTAATTTTTCTAGGTTTTGGTCTGAGAATGCATCTACCACCTCGGCAGCGGATATGGCTTCGGTATCATCCAATTTCTCAACAACAGTTTCATCTAACCGAAACGATGCGCATTCATTTTCAAAATTGGCCTTTTCGCCCGTTAAATTACAAAGTAGGCCAACCTTTAAATCTAACTTTCGGTTTACACACTTTTTACAAAATATCAATTGCTGCTCTCTAGTCATTTTTTACCGTTTTGTTTTATCAAACTTACCAAAGTTTGATTTGCAGGACAATGTACGTGTTTTCTGAATGAAATGTTAAATAGCTATGCTAAAACTGATACCTACAGGTCCCTTTTTAATCTCCCAATTAGATGTCCAATACCAATGCCATAATAAATAGTGTGTGGGTTTACTAGTATAAGTGGCGAAACATTTAGTCCGTAAATCCTGCCAAAAGGAAATTCAATTCTAGGGTTTAGAACAAAGCTTACCGTATTAAAAAACTGATAGTTCCAATTGTAGTTTGGTGCTAACGGTGCATTGTAATTATAATCCTTAACCCAGTTACTTGGCCTTCTATATCTGCTCAAAGCCAACCCAGCTGAAAGGTTTACCCTTACCTTTCTACTTTTTACTAAGTTAAATACTTTACCCACCTGCATCTGTAAAGATCCCATTTGTTCATTAGGGTAACTACCTACGAGTAGACCACCTATGCCTCCATAATAGTCATCAGGTGTTGATTTAGCCCATCGGGTTACTCCACTAACACCAATTCTAAATGAATAGAGGTTATCGGTAATGTAATTCAGGTTAAAATCCACACCTAATCCATAATTTCCAAGTAGAAGTTCATTAGAGAAGTAAACAGGTTTTTTTTCACTCACTTGAGCATTAGTAGCAGAAATAGTGCTCCAGGCAACGAGTAATTTAAACAGCAGGTTTTTCAAAAGAATATGTCTTTGGATTAGATTAGTCCAGCATAAATACCTTCTTTACTAAAAGTATAAGGCTGAAAAATCTTTAGAGTAAACATAGTCAATACTCTCTTTCAAAACAAATTAAGCCTATAGCAAAGTAAAAAAGCTAGCTATAATAACCCTGCAGCCAACGCAACCGCCAAACCGGCTGTTTCGGTTCTTAAGCGTTTAGAGCCTAAGCTACATTCAACAAAACTATGCTCTCGTGCCTTTTCAATCTCACGCTTCGAAAAATCGCCTTCTGGGCCAATAAGCATCAATAAATGAGGATAGGTAGGCAGTTCTTTTAAAATGTTAGGGCTATTTTGGTTTTCACAATGCGCGATAAACTTAGCCCCGCCATAATCTTTCACTAAAAAATTTTGGAGGTTTACGGGTTCATTCAAAATAGGCCACCAGCAACTTTGCGATTGCTTGGCCGCTGCACTAATTATTTTTTGCCCTCTCTCAGTTTTATACACCTTACGCTCCGAATGATCGCATATAATAGGTGTGATTTCGTTGATTCCTATTTCGGTGGCTTTTTCTAAAAAAAACTCAAAACGATCGTTGTTTTTGGTAGGTGCCATAGCAATATGTAATTGCTTTTCTTGTAGGGCTGTTTTCCAAATAACCCCCAAAGTAAATCGGCATTGGGTTTTACTTAGTTGATCTATTTCCGCCTCCCAAATGGTGCCTTTTCCTAAGGTTACATAGATGTTTTCACCTGCCTGTAAACGTAGAACACGGCTTGCATGATGGCTTTCGTCTTTGCTTAAATATCCAATGTTTCCTTCTATAGATTCCGCTAAAAATAAGTGCATAGTTTAAATAGGTTTTCGGGCTTGCGCCTGAACGCTTAGATCGCAAAATTGCTTATCAAGATATTTAAAACAACCACTTAAGGCTATCATGGCGCCATTATCGGTGCAGTACTCAAAGGGAGGGATATAACTCGTCCAACCCAAACTTTTCTCGCGTTTCTTTAACTCATTTCGCAATAGCGAATTAGCCGAAACACCACCCGCTATGGCCACGTGCTGTATGTTTTGTTGCCGTGCAGCTTTCTCTAATTTTGTGAAAAGAATAGAAATAATGGTGTTTTGTATAGAAGCACACAGGTCATTTAAGTTTTCCTCTACAAATAGAGGGTTTGTTTTTACTTGCTTTTGCAAGAAGTATAAAATACTGGTTTTTAATCCACTAAAACTAAAATCCAATTCATCTACTTTAGGTTTTGCAAAATTAAAAGCCTGCGGATTGCCTTGTTGCGCGTATTTATCAATTAGTGGTCCACCGGGGTAGGGTAAGCCCATAATTTTGGCGGCCTTATCAAAAGCTTCGCCTGCGGCATCATCAATGGTTTGACCTATTAAAGTATAATCAAAATGACTGTTTACGCGTACAATTTGTGTGTGTCCACCCGATACCGTTAAGCACAAAAAAGGAAATGGAGGCGTATTTTGATTAGGGTGCTCAGCAAAATGCGCCAAAATATGCGCTTGCATATGGTTTACTTCAATGAGCGGTATATTCAAAGCCATGGCCATAGATTTAGCAAAGGAAGTGCCCACTAGCAACGAACCCAACAAACCAGGTCCTGATGTAAAAGCGATGGCGGACAAATCCTTTGGTGTTATTTTTGCTTTCTTTAAAGCGGCATCTACTACAGGTATAATGTTTTGTTGATGTGCCCGTGAAGCCAATTCAGGAACAACACCGCCATATTGGGCGTGTATGTCCTGATTTGCCGTTACATTTGCCAAAACTTGTTGACCCTGCGTAATGCCCACTGAGGTATCATCACAGCTGGATTCAATGCCAAGAATTAGATTTTTCATTTTGCAAAGTTAATATCAAGCGGCTACTAAAAATATTGAAATGGACGGTATTGAGCATATTTTTTACATTGCTCTTACTCACCATGCTATTTGCCATACCTGCCGTACAAAGTAGGGCGGCTAAGTGGACCGTAAGCTGGGTAAACAATCGCTTTGAAACCCAAATTTCTATTGATCGATTACAGTTTGTACTACCAGATCAAATTATCATTAAAAACCTGTATTTGCCCGATAGGAGTGGCGATACCATTGTATTTGCATCTGAGGCCGATGTCCACTTTGGGGGATATTTTTCAGAAACCAAATCAGCCAAAAGCAGCGGTGTGCAATTGCACGATTTAAAGTTTTATTGGCAAACCTTGCCAGGCGATAGTGTTTCGAGTTTTATGCAGTTTGTTGATAAAATAGACGGAGATGATAACAGCAGTTCAGCCCCGTTTGGATTAACAGTAGAGGACATTGAAATTACCAATGGCCGTTACCTAATGGAAGATTTAAATTGCGATAGTTGCTTTTCTTTTTTCCTTACTGATTTAAATTTAGCCGTTTCCTCATTTAAAATGAAAGGGTCGAGCATAGCTTTAGATTTAAATAGCTTACGTGCTAAAGACCAACGAAGTGTTGATATTGAATCTTTAACAACACACTTTGAAATGGACAGCTCTCAAATGCATTTTGAGGCATTGAAGTTTAAAACTGCAGAGAGTAATTTTGATGGGGATTTACATTTTGCCTATCAAGGCTTTCCAGATTTTAAAAGTTTTACGGAAAAGGTAGCGCTTAAAAGTAGCGTTAAAACAGCCCTAGTTAATCAGCGGGAATTGCAATTTTTTGCAGCCGATTACCCCAACTTTGGTACAGTAAAGCTTAAAGGCCAAATGGAAGGCTTGGTGGAAGATTTTGAGCTAAAGAATGTTGAGCTTAGTTTGGGTAATCAAACAAAAATAAGAGCTAGGGAACTGGTCATTAAAAATACACTTCAAACGGATAGTTTATACTTTAAGGCCAAGGGGTTTAAGTATCAGTCGTCTAGAATGGAAAGTCAGCGCTGGATGCATTTATTTAGTGAGTCACCTCTTCCCAAGCAATTGGAAACCCTTAGCGACATTAAGTTAATTGCCGATTTTAACGGCTACTGGCGTAATTTTGAAACAGATATAGACTTGCAAACCAATTTGGGAGATGTAAGCTTACAGTTAGAGCTAAATATTTGGGATAGTTTACAACCTCCGGTGTACCGAGCTTCATTGAGCACAAGCGCTTTTGATTTGGCCACCTTATTACAGCAACCTAAATTAGGTATAGCACAACTACAGGCCAAGTTGGACGGAGAAGGTTTTAGTATTGATGAGTTGAAAACATCCTTACAAGGGCAAATTCAACAACTAGAGTTTAACAATTACGTTTACAGTGGTATAGCGGTAAATGGGCATTTTGAACGCAGCCTGTTTAACGGAGATTTGGCTATTAACGACCCCAATTTTAAGTTTAATTTTAGTGGCTTGGCGGGCTTTGAAGCCGATACCTCTACCTACAACGGGAAAGCCGTGGTGCATTATGCCGATTTACATAAACTACACTTTATTGATGATACTATTGCCTTAGCTCAAACAGAGGTTAATCTAAATTTTAAAGCTTTAAATTATGATAAATGGGTAGGAACCGTAGCCTTGTCTAATTCTACTTATGAAAGCCCTGCTCGTTTTTACTTCTTTAATGAAATTTTTGCTCAGTCATCTGGATTTAAAGGTGATAGGGAGTTTTTGTTTGAAAGTGATTTGGCCGATTTCAATCTTAGTGGAGAATATTCTTTTTCGGGCATTAAGCAGGCCTTGCTTTCGCAATACAGCCAACTGGTAAAAACCAAAGAATGGGTAAAACCACCTCACGATCAAAATTTTGACTTTGGATTTTTCTTTAACAATACCGAATTAGTTTCTGAGCTTTTTGTTCCTCAGCTTAAGCTTGAAGCCAATACCACCATAGAGGGACATTATGAATCTGAGAGCAACACACTTACGGCTAATGTGGAATCGGGAGAAATATGGTATCAACAAAATGCCATTACCAATATTGAACTATTTTTAAAAGCATCTCAAGAAAAAACACAACTTCGGTTTGATTTAGGAAGCATTCAGTTGGCTAATCAACGAAGGTTTGACTCTGTGCAACTGGGTAATTACATTTTTAATGACACCCTGTTTTATGATTTGTCTGGAATTTTTAGAGACAGCGTAGATAGCCGAATTAGTGTGTTAGGCTATGCCATACAAGATGATACCTTATCCTACGAACTGGGTTTTTTAAAGGGTAATTTTAATGTAGGGTATCAGGATTTTGTTTTTAACGATAAAAATAGAATTGTAATAGATACGGGTGGAGCACACATTCATAATTTTGTACTGAGTCATCAAGATGAACACCTTTTTGTAAATGGAAACATCTCCAAAAATCAAAATGAAATACTGCGATTAGGTATCGAAAACTTTAGCATGGATTTGCCCAATTACCTTTTAGGTAGCCGTGCGGCTAAGTTTGATGGATCCGTTAGTGGCGAGGTTATTTTGAGCCAACTATTGCTGCAACCTAAATTTGCCGCAGAAATTGATATGGACAGCCTTACCATCAATCAATCTTGGTTGGGGAACCTTAGCCTAGCCAGTGATTGGATGATGAATTCCGATAGCGTCTTTTTGAGAGGAGATATGGAAAGGGGGGAATTGTCCATTTTTGATGGCGAAGGGGTTTATGTGACTGATTCGTTAGGGCAACTAAACATTGTGGCCGATTTTAATCGATTTAAATTAAATGCCTTAGATCCCTTTTTAGAAGACATTACGCAAGACAATCATGGCTTTTTAAGTGGATCGCTTAAGCTTACAGGTAACAGCTTTAAACCAAAGTTAAATGGTGTATTGCAACTGGCCGATGCTGGATTTAAGGTGGGGTTTTTACAAACAGAATATACTTTTATAGGAAACCCGCAATTAGAACTGGTTAATAGTGAACTAAGGTTTGATAAGCTACGTTTACGTGATTCTAAATATTTAACGCAGGCGCTGCTAAAAGGAGATCTCACACACCAAAACTTCACCGATTTCAATTTAAATCTTCATATAGATGCCAATGATTTTTTGGTTTTAGATACCGATAGTAAATCTGAAGATCCTTATTACGGAACTGCCTTTGTAAGTGGCACCATTGATATTAATGGTCCCTTGGATGATATTCTGATTAAGGCAAATGTAACTTCAGAAAAAAATACAGAGTTCTATTTACCCATTGATGGAGCCACTGAGGTGGAGGAGGTGGAGTTTGTACATTTTGTAGACTACAGCAATGTTGACAACATAGAGGAAGTAATAGGAAGAGGTTTAGCGGCTCAAGCGTCCGCTAGCGGTGTTAGTATTGATTTTAATATGACCATTAATCCAAGTGCTTCTATCGGTATTATTATAGATAGAGAAATTGGTAATATACTAGTTTCTAGAGGTTTTGGAAACCTTCAGCTTACCATGGATCAGTTTGGAGAAATGGGGATGTTTGGCACCTATACGGTGCACGAAGGTTTCTATAACTTTGTTTTCGCCACAAGTCAAGGTACTTCGTTCTTGAGTCTCCAACGTAAGTTTGAACTGCTACGTGGAGGTACCGTAGTTTGGAATGGTGACCCACTAGAGGCCTTGATAAATGTAACGGGTAGATACCAAACCAAGGCAGATCCTACCGTTTTGGTGCCGAGTTATACAGGTGGCCGAACATTAACAATTGTTGATTTGAGTTTGCAGGGCGATTTGATGGACCCGGATATTAACTTTGATATTTCTACCCCTCGCGCAGGAAACAGCATACAATCGGTTATTGATGGACAGCTTACTGAGATTGATGTAATGTATAAACAGGTTTTTTCACTATTGGCGATTAACCAGTTTGCACCCAACGAGGGGTTGGATTACGATGTCAATGATAACCGAAGTTTGGCGCTTTCGGCATTGGCCAGCCAGGCAACCAATTACCTTAATCAACTTACGGGCGATTATCAGTTTTCTTTAGGCTATCAGGTAGCCACCGACAAGTCTAATCGATCAGCTATTGATGCTGCCAAAACTACCCAAAGTAGTGATGAACTGGAAGTAGGAGTGTCAAAACGATTTTTTGATGAGCGAGTGGTGGTAAACACCTCCTTAGGGGTGGCTGTTGGCGAAGTTAATGACGACCAAAGTCAGTTGGCGGGCGATTTTGAAATTGTGTACAACGTTACTAAAGATGGGCGTATAAGAGCCAAAGTTTTTAACCGATCTATACAAAACCAAACCTACAACCCAGGTTCTCAAAACTACCAGCAGGGCTTAGGGCTTTTTTACAGTGTAGATTTTGAAAATGGCAAAGACCTTAAGCAGAAGGTATTTGGAAAAAAAGACAGTTTGGTAGAGGTACCCAACGGCACCCTAGCAAAACCGGATTCTCTGGATCAAGATAGTGATCCCATTCCTCCTGAAAATCTATAAATCACATCATTATATTTTCCTCAATAGTAAGGCCGTAACCCGTAATACCAACACGCTTAAGTGGATTGTTGGTGAGTAACTTTACATGACTAATACCTAAATCATGTAATATTTGAGCGCCTACGCCAAAGTCACGAGCATCCTTACTAAAACTCATTTTGTTAATTTCCTGCTCATTAGCCTCCATCAGCTTATAGTCGCGCAGACGTTTTAAAAGGTTGTTGCTAGGTTTAACCTGATTCATATATACAATGGCGCCTTTACCGGCATCGGCCACTTTTTTCATGGCTTTTTCAAGTTGATGACTCGTGTCAGAGGTAAGAAGCTCAAAAATATCGTGGGCCACTACTGTAGAGTGCATACGCACCAATACGGTTTCTTTTGGCTCCCAGCTACCTTTAGTTAAGGCCAGGTGCACCTGGCCGCTGGTAGTTTGTTCATACGCACGCAAGGTAAACTCGCCAAAAGCTGTGTGAATTTCAAATTCTTCGCGCTTCACAATTAAAGATTCTTGCGCCATACGATAGGCTACTAGATCTTCTATGCTAATCAGTTTTAAATTAAATTTTTCAGCAATTTTTCGCAATTGAGGCAAACGAGCCATGCTGCCATCCTCATTCATTACTTCCACAATTACTCCCGCGGGTTTAAGTCCTGCCAAGCGAGCCAAATCAATGGCTGCCTCGGTATGCCCCGTTCTGCGTAATACTCCACCCGGTTTGGCAATTAGCGGAAATATATGTCCCGGTCTTGCTAAATCTTCAGGTCTTGTAGCATCTTCTACCAACGCTTTTATGGTTTTAGCACGGTCGCTGGCCGAAATACCCGTTGTAACACCATCGCCAATTTTATCTACCGATACAGTAAACTGCGTGTTCATGGGGTCGGTATTGTTGCTAACCATTGGGTGGAGGTTTAACTCCTTGCAACGGCTATCTACCAAAGGGGTACAGATAAGTCCGCGCCCTTCTTTGGTCATAAAATTCACCATTTCGGGGGTTACCATTTCGGCTGCGGCCACAAAGTCCCCTTCGTTTTCGCGATCCTCATCATCTACTACAATCACAATTTTTCCTTTGCGAATATCTTCGATAGCAGATTCTATACTGTCTAACTCGTTACTGATGGCGTTTTGTGGGCTCCCAGGCATTGCTTGTTACTCCTTTTAAAAACATTGTAAACCCTTCTAATAGGGCTAAATTCATATGTAAAAAATGACCAGGGTATTTTAACAACCCCGCTCTTTTGTTTTGCGAAAATAAGATACCAAACATTCCTAAGCTTATAAAAAGCATATAAACTCCAGCAAAAAGCGCATAGCCAATTCCATACTGTGCTAAAATGGTTGATAGCGGCAGGAGTAGCAATAAAAAGAAGGGGGTAAGCCAGCGCAATACCTTATGGGATAAAAACAGAAAACCCATGCCAATAAAGCGGGTAAACAGATACTTTCTAAAATAAGCTAGGTTTTGAAAATTACCAATAGAAATACGCACCTTACGTTTGTATTCTTCCGTACTTTGGACACTCACATCTTCAAAACACTCGGCTTTTGCCGTAAACAATACTTTAAAGTGATCTTTCATCAGCGATAAGCTCACAAAAAAATCTTCCATAAAAAACAAAGGCGGAATTTCTGGAAACAGCTTTCTTCTAATAATATAGCAGCCGCCTTCCACGCCCATGGCCTTCGCAAACAGGTCAGATTCAGCTTGTTTAATGTTATTTTCTATTTTTAAATAAACACTTTCTTGCAAACTAATACCCTGCTTATTTACGGTAGGGTAACCAATTTTACCTCCATTTATACCCACGTATTTATCGGCCATTGGTGCCACTAAATGTGGAATGGTTTGAGGTGTAAATAGAATGTTGGCATCAGTACAAATTATCAAGTCGGCCTTGCTTTGTTGTACTAGTTGATTAATGATACTGGCTTTTCCTTGTCGCTCGGTGTAGAGCGTAAAATGTATGTTGGGGTATTTTTTTGCGAAATCTTCAATTATCTCGTTGGTTCTGTCTGTACTGCAATCTGAGCCAATTCGTATGCTTAATTTTTCTCCGTTATACTGGGTATCTAAACTTCTTTTAAGCTTTTCAACCAGCACTCTTTCTTCGTTATGAGCCGCAAAAATAATCTCTACCGTTGGCTCGTACTTAGCGTCACTTGTTTTTGACTTGCCACCAAAAAGTTTACCCAGTAATAGCATTACCAAAGGGTAGAGGAAGTAGGTATGCACAATGCAATACAAGCAAATAAAAAACAGCGTGTTTAGCATAGTAACTTCTTATAAAAATCTAAAAATTGATTACCCAACATTTGGTTTTCATAGTGAGTTTTAGCGGTTTGGTATGCATTAAGTTCCAATCGTTTTCTCTCGCTGGAGTTATCTAACAAATGCAGTACCTTTTGAGCAAAGGTAGTGGGTTCTTGGGCAAGTAATAAGTTGTTTTCATTATTTGTAAAAATACCCTCAGCACCCACCGGAGTGCTCACCATAGCTTTTCCCATGGCCATGTTTTCAATAATTTTAATTCGCATACCGCTTCCCGCCAATAGTGGAATAACCACCACACGCCCCTTAGCTATAAATGCGGCTGCATTGGGTACATTGGATTCTAAAACAAAATGGGCGGTTTCCCATTTTTTAAAGTGAGCGGGCATACTTCGCCCACCCAGTGTAAGAGTAGTTTGCGGGCGTAAGCGCAGTATTTCGGGCCACACTTTAGTCATAAACCAATCCATGCCTTGTACATTAGGTAGCCAATCAAAACTGGCCAAGTAACTAATATCAAAACTGGGGTTTGTACTTAATTGAGGCGATGGATAATGTGCCATATTCACTCCACAAGGAATCGATGTTTTAGCTAAGTCGGGTTTTAATTTACTAAAAATAGAACTGTCCTTATCCGTAATGCAAACCAAGCCATCAATTCTAGTTAATGTGCTTATTTCAAATTTTTTAAGTCTATTTACTTGAAGTTTTAAGTACCACTTTTTAATAGGATTTTTTTCATTGGCTAAGTGCCGTTCCCAAATTTGATATTCTACATTATGGGCACGTAAAACAATTTTGGCTTGGCTGTTTTCTCGAATACAATTTATATAAACAGCCAAGCTCAATCCTTCCAGTTGGATTACATCAAAAGTGGTGTTTTTTAAGATGGTAATTAGTCTTTGGACAACGCTCGGCTGAAAAAATCGAGAAACGTGAAATGCCTGTTTGCTTAAAAGATTGCTAAGAGTATTGAAGGGGGTAATATTGGTATTTACATTCTCTTTATTAAAATGCAGGCTACTTGGTAACTCCTTGTTTATTTCGGCATCACCTTTAAAGTGCTTTAAAGTGTTTAGACTAAGAAGATGCACCTCTGCTTTATTCTTTAAAAGTCCATCAATAGAGCTTGCCATGGCAATAGAGCTACCATCTTTGGCAGGGTAGGGTACTTTATTGGAAATTACGAGAATCTTCACGCGTAGATTTTAGGCTTGACTGGCTTTTTTATTCTCTTTTTTACGAAACAAATCTGCTACCTTTTGAAAGGGTTTTAAGTAAAGCTCAATGTTAAATAGAGCGCTATCGGTAGCGGATTTATAAGTCAAAAACATGCCAATTGGAAAGAGCAGCATATTAGCGGTCCACATTCCCCGCATGGGCGACCAAATAAGTTCTCTACCGAGCTTTTCAAAAGAGTAACTGGTAACGTGGTAAATAATAAAAATGACAACTGATATTACCACTGGCATTCCCATTCCGCCTTTGCGAATAATGGCTCCTAAAGGCGCGCCAATAAAGAATAAAACCAAACAGGATACCGAAACAGAGAATTTTTTATGCCACTCAATTTGATGACGAGCAATTATTTTTTCACGCCAAAAGAACTCATCGTTTGCATTTTCAAAATAGGATGAATTACTTCGGGCAATGCGCAAGGCATTCTGAATAATTTGCGTCCTTTCCTTTTCCTCAATATTTAGCAAAAGGTTATCGTCCATGCTATTTAAAATAGAATCTTTATTAGTGGCAAGCGGAATGTATTGATTGGTGGCTTTTTCTGAGAAAGCATACTTCTCTCGCATTTGCTTGCTAAAACCACTTTGCCTTTCGGCAAATTGAATGTTAAGTGAATCCGTGGCTTCATCCAGCTGTATTACATTTAGCATATCAAAATCTTTGCGAGAGCCCGAATGCATATCACCACCTTGAAAGGCGGAAAGGCTAAAACGCATCAAGGAACTATCAAAAGAGGAGGTAACAAAGGGGTAGTTGTCTCGCTCCTTCGCTTTTTTTGGGTAAATATCCTCGTAAGAGTTGCCGTCAAACAACTCAATATTTAAATACATTTCATCTTCGGTAACTTCCATTTTACCTTTATCCGAAACAATTACCTTAAGGTTGCCCATTTTTTTACTGTGATCGTACACGTATACATCGTGCAGGGTACTTTGGTTTTCACCTGATTTACTGCCCACTTTTATAGAGTAACTTTCAATACCTGTATAAAAAACTCCTTGCCTAATGTTTAGTGCAGGTTTTTTGTTGGTAATATTTCGCAGCAGGGTTTCGCTTTTTAGGTTGGCTACCGGAATTACATAGTTGTAGAAAAAGAATGCACCTATAGCCAAACAAGAAATAAAGATGGTAATAGGTCTCATAATTCGAATTAACGAATTACCAGAAGCCTTTAAAGCTCCCATTTCGTTTTGTTCGCCCAGTGAGCCAAATGTCATTATAGAGGAAAGGAGAATGGCTAGGGGGAGCGCCATGGGTACCACTGTGGCCGAAATGTAAAAGAGTAACTCTGCTATGTAATACCACTCCACGCCACGCCCCACCAAGTCATCAATGTATTTCCACACAAACTGCATAAGTAGAAACAACACCATAACCACAAAAGTGATGAGGAAAGGCCTAATGAAGGACTTTAAAACAAAGCGATCAATAATTTTCATTAGTCAGCAATGTAGAAGCCTGGGTAATTCTTTTTATTAAAGACAAAATAATTGGTTGCTAAGGGCTTATTGGGCTCAAAATCGTTTATAACAAAGGTGGTAGTGGTACCATTGGTGCCCCATTGTTTTAGCGAAACCAACTTTTTACTGTCCACCTCAATGCTTATTTCAATTTTCTTAATCTCTTCAGAGGCATTAGGCTTTAAAACCACCTCTTGAATATTTTTACCATTTACCTTATAAACCTTACCCAGTTTGTAACTATAACCCTTTTTGTAAAGATTTAAAATAGAGCTTGGTGTTAAACCTTCATCTTCCTCACCATCGTAATCCGTAATTTGAACTTCTTCGTCTTCCATTAAAATGGTATAAAGTTTATTGCCATTTCTAATTTGTTCGGTGCCTAAAAAAGTAAGCCTGTAGTTATCACCCTTTATGGCAATCGTTCCACTTTCTTTCTGCACTATGGGCGGAGATACCTTTTTGTTTTCGAAAGTGTAATTAAATGTCATGTATAAATGACTGTATGAATCTAGTTTAGCGCTGGCATCTGCTAATAATTTTTTAGCTTCTACATGGGTAGATTGTCCAAAACTAACAGCAGTACTGCATGCTACTGTTAGTGTTAAAATCCAATTCTTTAAATTTATCTTTTGCATCATCTTATTAAAATAGGGAGCACAAACGCTTCAATTATTCCGAACCATTAAGCTCCATTTAAATTATTTTGTTCGTTTTTCAATAACTGTTCCAAAGCCATTTCATCTGGTATAAGTACTTGGCGTGCTTTACTACCCTCAAAAGGACCTATAATTCCAGCTGCTTCTAATTGATCTACAATTCTGCCGGCACGGTTATAACCCAATTTAAGCTTTCGCTGAAGTAATGAGGTGCTTCCTTGTTGATGCATCACAATTACACGGGCAGCATCTTCAAATAGCGCATCTCTATCAGCTGGATTAGCAGCATCAGCTAAGTTGGGGTTTTCATCTTCACCCACATACTCAGGCAGCATATAGGCTTCGGGATAGGCTTTCTGATTGCCAATATAATCAGTAATCTCTTCAATCTCTGGGGTATCTACAAAGGCGCATTGTATTCTAACTAAATCCTGACCAGAGGAATACAGCATATCACCCTTACCAATCAATTGATCGGCTCCACCCGCATCCAAAATAGTCCGCGAATCAATTCGAGAGGTAACTCTAAAAGCAATACGGGCTGGGAAGTTGGCTTTAATAATTCCTGTAATAACGTTTACTGAAGGCCTTTGCGTGGCCACTATGAGGTGAATACCAATAGCACGAGCTAGTTGCGCCAAACGGGCAATAGGCGTTTCTACCTCTTTACCAGCCGTCATAATTAAATCAGCAAATTCATCTATCACCAATACTATATAAGGTAAAAACTTATGACCTTCTTCTGGGTTTAATCTGCGGTTTACAAACTTATGATTGTACTCCTTAATGTTACGGCACATCGCATTTTTAAGCAAGTCGTAGCGGTTATCCATTTCAATACACAAAGAGTTGAGTGTATTAATTACTTTTTTGGTATCCGTAATAATAGCCTCTTCGCTATCGGGCAGTTTGGCCAAATAATGGCGCTCAATTTTATTAAATAAGGTAAGTTCTACTTTTTTAGGATCAACCAAAATAAACTTAACCTGCGAAGGGTGCTTTTTATACAATATTGATGTAAGGATAACATTGAGCCCCACAGACTTCCCTTGACCTGTAGCCCCCGCCATTAATAGGTGTGGCATTTTGGCCAAATCGGCCATTAGTGTTTCGTTGCTAATGGTTTTCCCAAAGGCAATGGGAAGTTCCATGTCAGCCGTTTGAAACTTTTCACTTTTCAATAAATTACGCATTGACACCACCTGTGGGTTGGTGTTGGGTACTTCTATACCAATAGTTCCTCTACCCGGTATGGGCGCTATAATACGAATACCTAAAGCAGATAGCGAAAGGGCAATATCGTCTTCAAGGTTTTTGATTTTGCTAATTCGTACGCCTGCTGCGGGTACAATTTCGTAAAGCGTAACGGTAGGGCCAATAGTGGCTTTAATCTTCGAAATCTCAATTTTATAGTTATTGAGTGTTTCTACAATTTTGTTTTTGTTGGCCTCCAGCTCCTGCTGATTAATGCTAATGCCATTTTGCTTAAACTCTTTAAGCAACTCGATAGGAGGTAACTTAAATTTGGAGAGCTCTAAAGTGGGGTCGTATTCACCAAACTCCTTAACCTTGCGGTTTACCTCTTTTTCGCTTAGCTGCTCTTCTTCAGGTTCTTTTTCAATTTCAAGATCGGAGGTACTTTCTAAAACGGGCGTCTCTTCAACAGGAGGGGCGGGAGGTGGGGTAGCCGCTGGTTCTTCTTTAATGTCCAGCTCAAAAGTTTCTTGCTTTACTTCAGGTTCTTTTGTCTCTGCTTCTTTTCCGTCTTCAAAATTCACCTGTACGGGATTAGGCTCCGGTTCCGTTGTAACTACCTCTTGTACAGGTGCTGTCTCTGGCGTAGCATCACTAAAATCTTCTAGATCACTAGTTTCCTTTTTCTTAAATCGAGCAAACCACAGCTTAAAGGTTTCGGCAGTCCATTTAAAACGAACCACTAAAAAAACCATAATACTTAGAAAAAGGGCCAATGCAGTTCCTACACCACCAATGGCATTGTGGAGCCACTGCTCCGTGAAAAAGCCATTGGCACCTGCCCAAATACTTTTGCTAGGCCATAAAAAGGCCAAGCTGGTGGGTATCCAAAGTAAAAAGAAAATAACACCACCTAAATGTTTTAATAAGCGAACTTTAACAACGTTTAAACCTATTTTAACGCCTAAAAGAAACAAGAACCAGCTTATAAAAATAGCCGAAACCCCAAACCAATGAAAAACCAGCTGATGCGCCAAAGCAGCGCCTATCTTGCCTAAAACGTTGTTTACTTTATACGAGTCGTTGCCAAGCAGTTCAAAAAAGTTACCGCGCAGCAGGTTTTGATCTTCGGACCAATTATTGAAATAAGATACTACCGCACCGAAAATAAATAGCGCCAAAAAAATAAGCACAAAGCCAAAAATGGTGTGGTTACTTTTATTGCTGAAAAACCGCTGTGTAGCGGCTTTGGCATTGTTTAACTTTTGAGTGGTGGGCTTTTTCTTTTTCGCCATTCGGCTGATATGAATTAAGCCTCAAAAATAAGAACATTATCACTAAGCCGCCCAACAAAATACAGGAGTTATGAAGAGGGTGTTTTTGAAAGCCTTAAGGTTTTAATTCAATACTAATAGCTGTGGAGCTAGCAACTACTCCATAACCTCCTTGTATATTAGAGAATATTTGAACGGGTTCACCTATTACACCGAGAATTTCGTTTGAACGGGCAATATTCATGCTTTTATCAAACTCGTAATAACCCTTAGAGATACGCGATATCCGTAGATATACCGTTGAGAGTATATTGTTTTCAAAAAAATAAGATTCAAGTGTTAATTGCACCTCCTTCAGTTGTCCATTGAAATATTGATCACGATAAACACCTCCATGCAATATGTTAGAATATTGGGGGGTAATACCTCCTAAAAATCCGTCAATGGCACTGAAATCTTCCATTGTAGGGTCAGGTGTCGCAAACTGTAGCGTTCGGTTCCGATCATTGGAGTCTTTAGAATACGGTTCAATTAGATAATAATCTGAAGTTTGTAAAGGATCAATTATTTTAAAAGAAACATGAACTTTTTCTTGAGCACTATCCCATTGTATAGAATAATCGGTAAATTGAACAGAGTCTGGTACCAAGGTGCTGCCTGTGGCATCATTAAATCCATTTCGTGAAACGGTTAGTTGGTAGATATGATTTTTTGTAATGGTATGATTGCCTCCATAGTATCCTAAACCATTTACGGGGAAAAGATTTTCAATAAACAGATTGTCTTCAAACAATTTCACAACAAAATTTGAGTCATTTATAGAGGTGCTGTCACTTGATATATGAACAGAAGTGCCAATTAAGGCCAATGGTTTTTCACCATTTTTGAGTTTGCATGAAATGGTAAGCCTGCCGGGCACCATTGGGATTTCGTAGTCTATTTTGTTCAAAAACAAATCCTTTTTACAAGAAAGCAGTGCACTTATAATTAAAAGAATTAAAATGGTTTTTTTCTTCATTTTACTAAAATTTAAAAATATAAGAAAAAGAGGGTATTATGGGAAACAGACTAACTTGTTGAAAGGATGGTTTTCTTCCATATCGATCCTTAGCGTAAATAAACATTGGGTTTCTTCTGCTATAAGCATTATACACACTAATGTTCCATATTCGTTCGCCCCATTTTTTCTTTTTACGAAAATTGATACTAAGATCCAGTCGATGGTAGGAAGGTATTCGTAGTTCGTTTCTATCGGTGTACCTCAGTACGTCTACGGGTGTATTACCATCTTGACCAACAGTGTAATAGCTTTGTGGGCCAGTAAAGGCATTACCTGTACTGTAAACCCAAGTGGCGCCAACATCAATACGCTTAGTAAGTTGATGATTTAAAACAATACTAAGGTCGTGTCTTCTATCGTATTTAAAAGGGAATGGGTTTCCCTCATTTAAATTTTCAAACTGCCTGTTGCTCCAAGCTAGGGTATAGCCTATCCAACCAGTAGTTTTACCTTTTTGTTTTCTTAGTAAAAGCTCTAGCCCGTAGGCTTCTCCATTACCACCGGTTTCTACGTTGTCTTGCCAATCACTATTAGATATAAATGTAGCGCCAGGTTTATAAGCAATCAAGTGGTCCATCCATTTATAATAAACTTCGGCAGTAAACTCAAACCTGTTTTCAAATAAATTATGGGTGCTACCCATAGCTATTTGATTAGATTGTTGCGGTTTTACATTATTGGTTGAAGACACCCAAAGATCGGTAGGTAGTCCAATTCCCGAATTAGAAAGTAGATGAATGTATTGATTCATATTAGCGTAAGAAGCCTTTAAAGCCCAATTCTCATTAATTAAGTAAGCGGTGGAAAACCTAGGTTGTAATGATTGGTAGGTGGTGCCATTTACAAAGTAGGTAGAATAATGTAAGCCGTAATTCGCCTTCCAACGCTGGGTTATACGCCAATTGTCTTCCACATAAGCTGAAACATCATTGGCATTAATTATTGAAGATAATTGAAGTAAAGAGTCAACATCTTGCCAGTCAGATTCAGACACCAATTGAATGCCGCCAGGTGTGAATGTGTGATAAACGTAATTAGCGCCAAATTTTATGTGATGTTTACTGTTTAAGCTATATTCAAAATCCATCTTGGCGCCATAGTCCTCAATTTTAGAAGTATACTCGTATTTATAAAAATCAGGCTCCCCTTTAAACTCGTACCCAACGTTATATTGATAATGTGTATAAGTAGCGCTAAGGTTTGCAAATAACTTATCGCCAAAAAGATGATTCCAACGAAGTGCTCCAGTTCGGTTCCCCCATTTTAGATATTGCTCATCCTCTTCAATCTTGTTGCCATAATAAATTTTACTCCCATTATAAAATTTATCCGCTCCACTATAAAAGCTCAAGTAGAGCCTATCTTTTTGGGAAATAATATGATTTATTTTAGCATTAAAATCACCAAAATAGTATCCCAGCTTAACCCCCTTTTGTAAAAATGGCCGTATTAATAAATCATGGTAGGTTCTTCTGCCAGATAGCATAAAGGATGTTTTGTTTTTAAACAAAGGGCCTTCCAGCGTAAGTCTTGAAGAAATAAGACCCACTGATCCTGCGCCATGAAACTCTTTCATATTGCCTTCTTTCATACTAATATCTAACACCGAGCTTAGCCTGCCACCATACCTTGCCGGAAAACCGCCTTTGGTAAGTTGCACGTTTTTGATGGCATCACTATTAAAAACCGAAAAGAAACCAAATAGGTGCGAGGCGTTGTAAACGGGTACGCCATCAAGTAAAATGAGATTTTGGTCGGGTGAGCCCCCACGCACATAAAAGCCAGTAGTGCCTTCGGTACCTGATTGTACACCTGGTAATAATTGAATGGCTCTGATAATATCTACTTCTCCCATAAAGGCGGGCATTTTTTCAATTTCGGGTATACCCAGTGTTATGGTGCTCATTTGGGTTTGCTGCACGGCCGATTCTTCTGTACTAATCTCTACCTCATTTAATTGCGAAGTAGATACGCTAAGTTTGAAATTATGTGTTTGGTTACCTGTGCTTAAATCAAGGGTGTCATTTTTGGAGGCATAACCAATGTAAGATGCGGTTATTACCAAACTTTTATTCGGAATCGTAAGCGAGTAAAATCCAAACGAGTTGGTACTGGTACCGAAAGATGTTCCTGAAACATATATGTTTACACCAATTAGGCGCTCGCCAGTGGCTTCATCTTCTACGTAACCATTAACCACACGTGGGGTTTGAGCTTGGCCTACAACAAAGGTGGCTAGAAATAGTAAAAGGCTAATGAGAAGTTTCATTTGAAAAGCGAAAACAATCTAAAGAGGTTGTTTTAAAATATTAAAGCGTTAAACACCTAAAAAATCAAGGATAAAATTGCCTCTTAGAAACGGCAACTGTTCCTACTATGCCATACCCATTCTCAATATTTGAATAAATCTGAACTGGTTCGCTAAAAGGATTCTCAGATTCCCAAGCTACTGCTTTGGTTCGCTCATGGTCGTAAAGATCTTTATTTATTCTCCAAAGCTCTATGGTTAGTGGTACATTGTTAAATTGAAATCCTTCATCTAAGATGGTTATACGAATGGATTTGTCTTTTCCATTAAAGTATTGATCGGTGAAATATCCTTTGTCGCCATAATCTTCCTCATTTCCACCAAAGGGATCTGAAAAAGATTCATCAACAAAAAAATCAATGGATATATCATTTGTACTAAAGTAAATGGGGTAATTACTTTGAAAACCTGCACTAAGAGTAATCATATAGTAATCTCCTGCGGTGGGAGGGTCGTGAAATGTGAATTTAAGATTTCTATTTATTGAATCGTATTCCGTGCTATTAATTGGAACAGGTTCTTTCAATAATCCTTCTCCAAAGGCATTGCTATAACCGTTAATGGCCGCTTCCACCTTATATACCTGGTTAGTTTTTAGTTGATAGTTTGATGTGTAGGAGAAGTTAATTCCAGAGGTGTTTGGTGTAGGTATTAATTGAGAAACCGGAATGTTATTTTCGTAAAGCCAAACAGTGGCATCAAAGTTTAAGAACTCAGGATCTTTATTAGACAAGGCATATTTACTGGTTCCGACAATAACTGAAGCTGAATCACCAGCTGTTAATCTGGTCTCAATTGTTATTCTGTCAGGTATTTGAGGCAAGTCATAGTCAATAGTAATCTCGCAGGCCGAAAATAGAATTGAGGCGAAAAATATTGAAACGATATATTTTATTGAAGTCATAATATTAAAAGCTAAAAATGTAGGAAACTGAAGGAATAATAGGAAATAGACTTACCTGCTTTACAACCTTGTCATTATTTAGGCCATTTTCATTTGAAACATAAAGGTAGTAAGGGTTTTTACGATTGTACACATTATAGATGCTCACGTTCCAAGCTCTTTCTCCCCATTTCTTCTTTTTTCTAAAGTTAACACCTAAATCTAAGCGGTGATAAGCCGGTAATCTCAAAGAATTTCTATCCGAATAGGCCGTGTAAGTGCTGGAACCATGACCGTTGGTCAAATAGAAGTTGGCTTGCGGGGCGGTAAATGTATTACCGCTACCATACACCCATGTGGCACCTATATCAATTCGGTCATTAAACTTATGATTTACAACAACACTCAAGTCGTGTCTTCGGTCGTACTTATAGGAGTATGTTTTTCCTTCATTTAAATTATCAAATGTTCGATTGGTCCAAGCAAGCGTATACCCAATCCAACCAGTAGTCTTCCCCTCGTTTTTTCGTATCAAAAACTCAAAACCATAGGCCTCTCCTTTACCATCAGTTTCTACCGTATTTTCCCAATCTGTATTACTAATAAAACTAGCACCTTCCTTATACTCAATAAGGTTTTGCATTGCTTTATAGTATGTTTCAAAAGAAAACTCATACATACGTCCTTTAATGTTTTTGGAGGTTCCAAAAGCTACTTGTTGAGATTGTTGCGGCTTTACAATATCGGTAGAAGAAACCCAAAGATCTGTAGGTAAGCCAATTCCCGAATTAGATAATAAATGAATATATTGAGTCATCGTTGCAAATGAACCCTTTATAGACCAAGTGTCATTGATTAAATACCTGGCAGAAACACGTGGTTGTAGGCTGTTGTAATTTGCTTCATTAGTAAAGTAATAAGAATAATGAAGGCCATAATTCATTCGCCACCTCTGATTTATTCGCCAGTCGTCTTCTACGTAAGCATATAAATCGTTAGCAAAAATAGGTTCCGAAAGGTTAAGGACAGAATCAATACTGATGTTGGAATATTGTTCCGAAAATTGCGCCACTCCGGGCTTGAAAGTGTGGTAGGTGTAACTTCCACCAAAACGAAGCGTATGTTTAGCTGAAAGAGAGTAGTCCATGTCATACCTCAGTCCATAATCACGAATAAATGAAAAGTACTCAAAAGCATTAGATTCTTCAGTAACCTGACCAAATGGTGTAGTCTCTTTATAGTAATCATCAAAGCCAATACTAAATTTATATTGAGTGTAAGTGGCCGTAAGATTTCCAAACAATTTGTCGCTAAAAAGATGATTCCATCGAACAGAACCTGTATGATTACCCCATTTTAACTGAGACCCATCTTTATACTTTGTTTTATTTCCGGAGAAGTAGTCTGTGTCTTCTTCTTCGTTTTCCACATAAAACTTATCATTTCCTCCGTAATAACTAATATATAATCTATCCTTACGTGAAAATATATGATTCACCTTAGCATTAAAATCATAAAAATAATAGCCAGCCTTTGTCTCGCCATTTGTTTGACTTTTAATGATAGGAGCAGTGAGTATATCGTAATAGGTTCTTCTACCTGAAAGCATAAAGGAAGTTTTGTCTTTAACGAGGGGTCCTTCTAGCGTAAGCTTAGAAGAAATAAGCCCAATGCTACCCTCTCCTTGAAACTTTTTCATGTTGCCTTCCTTTAGATCAATTTCTAAAACAGAACTTAACCTGCCACCGTGGCGAGCGGGAAAACCTCCTTTGGTAAGTTTTACATTCTTAATTGCGTCTGCATTAAAAACCGAAAAGAAACCAAATAGGTGAGAGGCATTGTAAACAGGAACACCATCTAATAGAATTAAATTTTGATCGGGTGAACCGCCACGCACGTAAAAACCTGTTGTTCCTTCTCCACCTGATTGTACTCCAGGAAGAAGCTGAAGTGCCTTGATTATATCCACTTCACCAAGCATAGCTGGAATATTTTTTATGTCTCTTGGTGAAAGAGTTACGGTACTCATCTCAACACGCTGCGCTGCAATTTCCTCGGCCAAAACAACTACTTCGTTTAGTTTGTTAACTGACTCTGAAATGCTGAAGTCGATAACGGTATCTCTAGTTAATGAAAATTTTTGACTAGATCCACTGTAGCCTATGTAGGATGCCTGAATAGAGTACTCCCCAGCAGGAACCGTTAAAGAATAAAAACCATAGGTATTGGTGCTGGTTCCGTATAGCGTGCCTTCCATGTACACATTTACACCAATAAGCCGCTCCTTGCTACTACCATCTTCTACATAGCCGCTTACAGTTACTTTTTGTGCAATGACTAATCCCGATAGGCACAAAGAAAGAGTGAGAAAAAGGTTTTTCATTAAATAGGTTTTGGTTTTTTATCCGAATAAAACGAGTTAGTAATATATTTAGTGCAATGGTAAGACATTAGTATTATAGAGTTTCTATGTTGTACCATCCAATAAGTCCTTTTAATCTTAGGAGGTCAGAATGGAGGGTTCTCAAAATTAGAAGGATTTCACACAATACTTGTTGATGGCTATTAACCGCCTAAATTGTAATTGCTTTGCCTAAATTTGCCGCCTCTAAAAAAAATGAAACCCGTTTATGTTTAGTAAAACCCAAATCATAGCCGTTAAGTCTGAATTAGGAGCTGGAACCAGAGGCTCATCTCTAGGTTTTGATGCCTTGCGCATCGCCAGCTTACACCAAGAACCTTCTTTTTTCGAAAACCGTCCCATTGAGTCGGTGGAGACTGAAAACCGTCATTTATTTCAACCTACCATATTTCAAACAGCCAAACGATTAAACGGTATTGTAAATATGTACGATCGTATTTCGGCCAAGTTGAACCAACAATACAGCAAAAGCCAATTACCTATCATTATTTCGGGAGATCACAGTAATGCTGGAGGTACCATTGCTGGAATTAAAAAGTCTTTTCCACATAAACGTCTGGGCGTAGTTTGGGTAGATGCACATGCCGATTTGCATTCACCTTTTACCAGTCCATCGGGCAATGTACATGGTATGCCTTTGGCTACGGCTATTGCCGAAGACAATGTGGAAAGCCAAAACAACGAGCCCGAAGCAGAAGCTATTAAGTTTTGGAACAAAATGAAAGGAGCAACGCAACGGGTTTTACCAAGCGATTTATTTTTTGTGGGGGTACGTGATACTGAAACTCCAGAAGATAATTTAATGGCCAAGTACGATATGCCTAATGTTACTACGGCTCAACTTCGCGAAATGGGTGCTACCGCTGTGGCCGAAAAAGCACTAAATCATTTAGGCGATTGTGATTTGATTTATGTATCCTTTGATGTAGATAGCTTAGATCCAAGCATAAGCATAGGCACCGGGACACCTGTACCTCACGGTTTAACCGAAGAAGAGGCCCAAAGCCTATTATTACGCCTGGTAGAAGATGATAGACTTTGTTGTTTTGAAACCACCGAAATCAATCCACTTTTGGATGATAAAGGGAATGCCATGGCTGAGGCAGCTTTTAGAGTAATTAAGCCAGTTATTGAAAAAATTGAAAAGAAAGTAAAAGCTTAATGAGTGCATTAAAACAAAATTTAGAACTTGAAGTAAAAAAGGCACTAAAGTCACTTTACTCACTAGATGCTAGCATTTTAGAAATACAACAAACTCGAAAGGATTTTGAAGGGGATTTAACTTTAGTAGTTTTTCCTTTTTTACGGGCTAGTAGAAAAGGCCCCGAACAAACCGCTCAACAAATTGGCGAATACCTGCATGAAAATGTAGCACAGATTTCGGGGTTTAATGTGGTAAAAGGTTTTTTAAACTTGGTGATAAGTAATGAAGTTTGGTTGCAAAATCTCCAAAATATTACGGAACATACCAACTACGGTTTGAAGCCTGTAGGTTCCGATACCATTATGGTGGAGTATTCATCTCCCAACACCAATAAACCACTGCACTTGGGCCACGTGCGTAATGTGTTGCTGGGTTACTCGGTAGCTAATATTTTAGAAGCCGCTGGTAACAAGGTGGTTAAAACACAAATTATAAACGATAGAGGTATTCATATTTGCAAAAGTATGTTAGCTTGGCAAAAGTGGGGAAATGGAGAAACGCCCCAATCTACCGGCCTTAAAGGCGATAAATTAGTGGGAAACTACTATGTACGCTTTGATAAGGAATATAAGCTGGAGATTGAGCAACTCCTATCTCAAGGTTTACCCGAAGAAAAGGCAAAAAACGAAGCTCCCATATTAGTAGAAGCACGCGAAATGCTGCAAAAGTGGGAGCAAGGCGATGCTGATGTATTGGCACTTTGGAATAAAATGAACGGCTGGGTATACGATGGTTTTGAAGCTACCTATGAGAAAATAGGCGTTGATTTTAATGAGATTTATTACGAAAGCAATACCTACCTGTTGGGTAAAAAAGTAGTAGAAGAAGGTTTAGCCAAGGGCGTATTTGAAAAAGATGAAGATGGCTCGGTTTGGATTGACTTAACCGATGAAGGCCTGGATCGTAAAATATTGTTGCGCAGCGATGGCACCAGTGTTTATATGACGCAGGACATCGGCACGGCCATTCAGCGATCGGAGGATTACCACATTAATGGGATGATTTACACGGTGGGTAATGAGCAAGACTATCATTTTAAGGTGCTCTTTATTATTCTTAAAAAACTGGGTTTTGATTGGGCCGAAAGACTTTTTCACCTTTCGTACGGTATGGTTGATTTACCCAGCGGTAAAATGAAATCGAGAGAGGGTACCGTAGTAGATGCGGACGACTTGATGCAGCAACAAATTGATACCGCTAAAGAGATTTCGGAGGAGTTGGGTAAAACCGAAGGTATGACCGAAATGGAGAAGGAGGAATTATATGAGATGGTAGGCTTAGGCGCGCTCAAATATTTTATCCTAAAAGTAGATCCTAAAAAACGCATTCTTTTCAATCCTGCGGAGTCTATTGATTTTCAAGGAAATACGGGGCCTTTTATTCAATACACCCATGCACGCATTAAATCGCTTTTGCGTAGAGCAGATTTAGACAATTTAGCTTGGAATGGTTTTGAAGTGGCCAGTTATACCGAATTACAAGCAGAGGAGCGTGAGCTGACAAAACTACTCGCCCAGTATCCCGAAGTAATTCAATTGGCGGCCAGCGAATACAGCCCGGCTCAAATAGCCAACTATGTATATGATTTGGTAAAAGGTTACAACGCTTTTTATCAAAAATGGCCCATTTTTATTGAAGAAAATAAAGACACCATTCTCTTTCGTTTACAGCTATCAGCACAGGTGGCCAAGGTAATACAGTCGGGTATGAGTTTGCTGGGTATTAAGGTACCCGAACGTATGTAAATAAAATTTTGGTAAACCCTATTGGGCGATGGTAAAGGCCGTTTCTATTTGCTAATTTTGCAGCCCTTTAAAAATAACAAAGCATGTTTGATAATTTACAGGATAAGTTAGATAAAGCGTTTCACGTACTAAAAGGCCATGGCCAAATTTCGGAGCTTAATGTGGCCGAAACGGTTAAGGAAATTAGACGAGCATTGGTAGATGCCGATGTGAGCTTTAAAATAGCTAAAGAAGTTACCGCGCGTATTAAGGATGAAGCCTTAGGTCAAAAGGTGCTTACCTCTTTGCAACCGGGGCAGTTAATGACTAAAATTGTCCGCGATCAAATTGCCGAGTTAATGGGTGGTGAGGTTGTTCCGTTAAATTTAGAAGCTTCGCCCAGTGTTATTTTAATGGCAGGTTTGCAGGGTTCGGGTAAAACAACCCACTCGGGTAAACTGGCTAATTACTTAAAACGCAAAAAAACTAAAAAACCACTTTTGGTAGCCTGTGATGTATATCGCCCAGCGGCTATTAACCAGCTAAAAGTAGTTGGTGAGCAAATAGGAGTAGAGGTTTACAGCGAAGAAGGAAACAACAACCCCGTAAGTATTGCCGAAAACGCCTTAGCACATGCTAAAGCCAATGGCTTTAATGTAGTAATTGTAGATACGGCTGGTAGATTGGCTATTGACGAGGCCATGATGAATGAGATACGAAATATCCATTCGGCTGTAAAGCCAGATGAAACCTTGTTTGTGGTAGATTCTATGACGGGTCAAGATGCGGTAAATACTGCCAAAGCTTTTAACGAAGTACTGGATTACGAAGGGGTTATACTTACCAAATTAGATGGTGACACCCGCGGTGGTGCAGCTCTAACAGTACGTTCGGTGGTAAACAAACCGATTAAGTTTATTGGTACCGGGGAAAAAATGGACGCCCTAGATGTGTTTTACCCGGAGCGTATGGCCGATCGTATTTTGGGCATGGGTGATGTGGTTTCGTTGGTAGAGCGTGCCCAAGAGCAGTTTAACGAAGAAGAAGC
The DNA here is from genome assembly GCA_937146805.1 of uncultured Owenweeksia sp. Lineage (GTDB taxonomy): Bacteria > Bacteroidota > Bacteroidia > Flavobacteriales > Schleiferiaceae > Owenweeksia. The sequence goes on from CAKZRR010000036.1 coordinate 73,799, forward strand.
TCGAAAGGTTCAAAAGAAAATTGCCACCAATAAGTTCGACTTCAACGACTTTTTAGGTCAAATTTCTCAAATTAAAAAAATGGGAAATGTAAAGGACTTAATGGGTATGATCCCAGGCATGGGTAAAATGATGAAGAATGTGGATATTGACAACGATGCCTTTAAGGGAGTTGAAGCCATTATTCAAAGTATGACACCCTACGAACGCACAGAACCTAAGTTAATTAGCGGTAGCCGTAGAGCACGAATTGCCAAAGGAAGTGGTAAAACCATACAAGAGGTAAACCAATTGCTAAAGCAGTTTAATGAAATGAGTAAGATGATGAAGATGATGCAAGGTGGTGGCGCCAAAAAAATGGCCGGCATGATGCAAGGAATGAAAGGACAGCGCTAATTAGCTAAAAAACAAGCCCTATGATACTGCTAGATGGAAAACAAACTTCTAAAGAGATACGCGAAGAAATTGCCATTGAGGTAAAATCTTTGAAAGAGAAAGGAGGGAAAACACCTCATTTAGCCGTAATACTGGTGGGCAACAACGGGGCTTCGGTAACCTATGTAAACGCCAAAATTAAAGATTGCGAAGAAGTGGGTTTTAATACCACCTTTTTAAAATTGAGCGAAACTATTTCGGAGAAAGAGTTATTACAAGAAGTAGAAAAACTCAATACCAACCCGGATATAGACGGCTACATTGTACAGTTGCCTTTGCCTAAGCATATCAATGATCAAAAGGTGATTATGGCCATTGATCCAGAGAAAGATGTAGATGGTTTTCATCCGCAAAACTTGGGTAAAATGGCTTTAAACTTACCTACCTTTTTACCCGCCACGCCAATGGGTATGATGGATTTGCTGGATAGATATAATATTGAAACAGGAGGAAAGCACTGCGTAGTAGTAGGCCGTTCGCATATTGTAGGCTTGCCCGCCAGCATTTTAATGGGGCGCAACCACTACCCAGGCAATGCCACGGTAACATTGGCACACAGCCGCACCATTAATTTAGAAGAAATTTTGCGCGATGCCGATATTATTATTGCAGCCGTAGGTAAACCCGATTTTATTACAGCCGATATGGTAAAAGAAGGTGTGGTAATATTAGATGTGGGCACCACCCGTGTAGTAGATAAAACTAAAAAATCGGGCTACCGCTTAAAAGGAGATGTAGAGTTTGCAGGTGTTTCTAAAAAGGCATCGTGTATAACCCCCGTGCCTGGAGGTGTTGGCCCTATGACGCGTGTGAGCTTGCTAAAGAATACTTTGCGTAGTGCGAGGGTGAAGTTGTAAATGAATATGCTTGCAACATAAGCTAATGAACAGAATTATCCTCATCGGTAATGGCTTTGACCTAGCACACGGAATGAAAACCAACTATGTTGACTTTTTAAAAAATTTTTGGGAGAATACAATAAAACTTATCCATAGATCAAAAGGCCAGGAGTTCTTTGAGAATGAAGATATTCTCGTCAGAAATATTCCACGAGAATTACCTTCTAGCTATGACTACTTTGAGTTTAAGGGTATTCTCAAGGAGCTTAATGTAGAACTAAAGTTTAAAAATAAGTTTTTACATAAGATATCCGAATCCGCACTAACCTTGCAAAATTGGGTTGATATTGAGTATGAATATTATGAAGAGCTTAAGAAATTATTTGACATAAAGAACCGTTCGAATTATTCTATAGACCAATTAAACCAAGACTTTGTAAGAATAAAAAATTTACTAAACGATTACCTTTCTTTAGTTGAAAAGGATTTTAATAGAGAGCGTATTGGTTTAAATCCAACTACGGACAAAATAGCTCAACACATATTCTCAAACTTTAAGTTAAGGGATTTTTCAGAACGGTTTATAAGCCAGGAAATTGAAAATTATTATAATAAATACCTATCCGATGTAGGTTTACTTGAACAACAGAAAATCACCCACTCCAATCTTTCAAAAAAGAGTTCAAAACTAATACGAGAGCTTGGGTTTTATGCTACTTTTTCAGTTTTTAAAAACCTGGTATTATCTAAAGAAATCTATTTCTTCGATTTGCTACCAGAGCGAACGCTATTTCTAAACTTTAACTATACTTCAACGGCACTCCTTTATACTGAGGCTTATGACATGATTTTGGATGGTGCGAATATTTCGAACAAAGAATTTATCCATATTCATGGAACCATTGGTAAAGAAGATAATAACCCAATTATTTTTGGGTTTGGTGATGAACTAGATGAAGATTATAACAAGATAGAAAGGCTGAATAACAATAAATACTTGGAGAACACAAAGTCTGTAAGATACTTAGATACGGCTAATTACAAGAGACTTCTTAAATTTATAAATAGTGGTAGTTATCAGATTTTAGTAATGGGCCACTCTTGTGGAATATCAGATAGAACTTTGTTAAACACACTTTTTGAAAACGATAGTTGCGCCTCCATCAAAACATATTATTATCAAGAAAGTGTGAACAAGGATAATTTTGGTGACCTAATTAAAAACATATCGCGAAATTTTAACGATAAATCAAAGATGCGGGATAGGGTTGTCAATAAAATGTACTGCGATCCATTGGTTCCTAAAACTTGAGCTTTCTATCGTGCTCGCGTTTTAAGTCTTTATCCTTAATGCTGTTGCGTTTATCGTAAAGCTTTTTACCGGTAGCTAAGCCAATTTCTAACTTGGCAATACCTTTATCATTTAAAAATAACCGTAGCGGAATAATAGTATTGTTTCCACCTTTAGATAAGTTGCCTTCCAGTTTTTTAAGCTCACGTTTATGCAACAAAAGCTTCCTTTCTCTAAGGGGTTCGTGGTTGTTTATGTTACCGTGGCTGTACTCGGCAATGTGTAAACCCCTCACATACAGCTCCTCGTTTACAAAATAGCAGTAGCTCTCTACAAGGCTGGCCTTTCCATCTCGGATAGACTTTATTTCGGTACCCACCAATTTAATACCGGCTTCGTACACATCTATAATGGTGTATTCAAAGCGTGCCTTTTTATTCTTAATATTTATGTTTGTTTTTGACATGACGAGGCAAAGATAATCCCTTTCTGTTGCTTAAATTAGCCCCAAATTAAAGGAATGTATAAGACTTTTATTCGCCCATTTTTGTTTAGTGTAGATCCCGAGAAGGTTCATCACCTTACTTTTAACTTATTAAAGTGGCAGCGATACATTCCCGGGGCACCGGCCAACATACGCCATGCCTACCGCACGGTGCGCGAAGATTTGGAAACCGAGGCATTGGGTTTAACCTTTAAAAACCCGGTAGGTTTGGCCGCAGGCTTTGATAAGGATGGTAAGTTATTTAATGAATTGGGCAATTTTGGTTTCTCATTTATTGAGGTGGGTACTGTTACTCCAAAGCCCCAAGCAGGCAATCCAAAACCACGTTTATTTCGCCTTAAGGCAGATAATGGTCTTATTAACCGCATGGGTTTTAATAACGATGGTGTTGATGCCTTGGTTGAAAGACTTAAAAAGCGCAGCAAGCATGCCGATGTACTAATTGGAGGGAATATTGGTAAAAATAAGGTTACCCCAAACAGCGATGCCTTGCAAGATTATTTGTATTGCTTTAGAAAGCTGTTTGACTATGTTGATTATTTTGTGGTGAATGTTTCTTCTCCCAATACACCTAACCTTAGGGAATTACAGGAGAAAGAGCCCTTGAAAAAATTATTGAGCGCGCTTCAAAAAGAAAATGAGCTTAAAGAGGATCCCAAACCTATTTTATTAAAAATAGCTCCTGATTTAACCGATAGTCAATTAGATGATATTGTGGAAATTGTGGGGGAGTCTAAAATTAAAGGAGTTATAGCAACCAATACTACTATAAGTAGGGAAGGTTTAAAAACACCTAAAGCGAAGGTTGAAGAGATAGGAGCTGGAGGTTTAAGTGGCAAGCCGGTGCAAAAGCGTGCAACTGAGGTTATTGGATACTTAAACCGTAAAGGAAAGGGGAGTTTTGATATAATTGCCGTGGGCGGAATTTTTACCGCTGCCGATGCGCAGGAAAAATTAGATGCAGGTGCTTCCTTGGTGCAGGTATACACAGGCTTTATTTACGAAGGCCCGCGTATTATTCAGCGAATTTGTAAAGGCTTAAAACCTAGGTTTTAAGCAGCCGAAACGTTGTCTAGTAGGTCGTACAACTCATTATTAGATTTATCCCAAATGCAAAATTGTAAAACGGCCAATGTCATATTTACATCTTTGGCGTAAAACTCAATCTGTGCCAAACGGTTTTCTTGAAACTGAAATTTAAGCAGCTCTAAGCGACCGAGGGCATTTTTGGCGGCTTCTTTGGCCTCTTGATTAACGTATAACTCATTTTTCTTTTCCTTTAAATAGGAAAGAGCTATGTCTACAAAAGTTACAAATTGTTCTCTTTGATTGGCGCCAGTGACGTTTTGCTTAAGTTGCTCAATTTGCACAATGCTATCTGATATAGTATGTAACATAATATGGTTGGTATTAGCTAAAAGCAAACTAGGTTAAGTTACTTTTAAGATTACATCAAAGATAAGGCTATTGCCAAGGTTCCACAATCAAAACAGACTTGTAATTACTTCAAAATGAGTAAAATGTGTTAGCTTTTTCGTTCCGCATCAAGTACTTACACTTTCGTGTTTTTACAGGTAAAAGTATTTAACTATTTAGATACGAGTAACTTAAAATACTCTAAAATAGATACGATTAGAAATTTACGATTAGGACAAAAAAAAGTGTCTTTTGTTCATAACTTTCAAAGAAAATCAAGCAATCTAAACCATCTGATTTTGAATAGTATAGCGCTGTAATAATTTACCGTAAATTGTAACTAACTATAACCTAGCAAATAGGGCTTATCCAATTTCAACACAGTCATTTTTAAGTATAAGGACTACAAAAATGGAGTTCTTGGCGTTTTTTTGCCTATATTAGAGATATAACCATAACTAAGCTTTCAATTCTGCCTCAATTAATGCAATAGTTTTTTCAATATTCTCTAGCGTATTATATCCTCTGCTCAATACATAAGCCTTTTCGCCTTTTTGAAGGATAAGCGAAGGAAAGCCTTTGATGCCCCAATTGGCTACCACCTCAAATTCGCGTTGCACCAGCTTGTGTAGTTCTTCCTTTTGAATGTCCTTGAGAAAGGCCGCTCGGTCTAAATCAAAGTCGGCTGCACAATTAGCATAGGTTTCCCAGTTGGCTGGAGGCCATCCTTGGTAATAAATGGCATTTTGAATACGAGATGCAAAGGCTACTTCTTTTTGGGGCAGTAATGTTCTAAAATGAGCCATGGCCATAGCGGCAGGTTCTGAGCTGTAAAGCTCCTGACTATCTGCCTCTAATTTTTTAATAAACTCGGGACCAAATTGTACATTGGTTTTTTCTTCTACATTTCTAAACGAATCAATAATAAAAGAGGATACCTTTTCTAGCGTGGAAACTCGATCCCCGGTAACCATTCCTCCTGATAAAACTCTAAAGTTAAAGTCGTCATTGTATTTGCTTTCTAATTCCGAAACAACGGGGCTAAATCCATAACACCATCCACATAAGGCATCATATATATAGAATAGAGTGGGCTTCATTATCTTTTTTTAATATTTAGAGACGGCAAATTTCCACTTATTTTACTAATTATGAACGCATAATATCTCAATACTTTACAATACGAGTAAATGCGTTAAAAGCAAACCATACCAAGTGCTGCTAGGAGCCAATTTCTTACTATCTTGCGCGGCTCTAAACAAAAAAACTGACCGCATGGCTAAAGCGTCCCCAAAACAAGAATCAGAATCAATTATCAACCAAGCTGTTTCTTACGTTCAAAGATTAGGTTTTGAAAGCATAAGAGCATTACATCCTGATTTTGAGGCACCTGCTATCTTAGAAAGAAAAGGGGAGGGAGAGTCTGTAGAACCTTGTATTACAGCCCTTAAAAATGGCGCTAAATTTTACTTCGAAATAGCGGATAAAACCATTAGCGAAAAGGAAACGGTAAGTAAATGGAAGTTACTAGCTGCTTTAGCGGATATGAAAAAAGGGGAATTACGTATTTTTGTTCCTTACGGCAATATGAAGTTTACCACAGACGTTGTAGATCGTAAAAACATTAAAGCTCAGCTTATTAAGCTAAATAGGTAGGGCTTTACTAAAAGGCACCTTATGAAATACCGCTACCTTTTTTGGGTACTCTTAATTCCTATTCTATTTGATTTTGGTTTTGTAAGCTGTACTCAATGTCACGATGTGGTTATTGAAGGAACCTTCTCCAATTGCGATATCTCCCTTGAGAATATTGATAACTCAGGAGCGTCTTGGGTTTCAAGCGAAACAGATTCGATTGAAAAAGAAGCTTTTGGAATAGGGATTACTGTTAGCCGAAGCGAGTCCATCTGCTCTCATTTAATTTTAAAGGGCTTTGGTAGTAGCGCTTTTGCTTTTTCATGTGATTGTATAACAGAACCCTCTGTTTTAAGCAACGACTCCGTAGTGCGTTTTGAGATTATCTCGCTTCATAACTTTAATGACACGATAGAAGCTTCTAGCGCTATTGGAGATTTATTCTTCTCTAGCAAGGGTTATCAAAACAATGATTACCTCCTGACTGCATTAAACAGTGCCACACATACCTTAAACGAACCTTTTAAAGAAACCTTACTCTTAATGACAGCCCCTACAAAACCTGGGTATTACGGTTTTAAGGTGGAGATGGAAATGAGCGATGGAAGGATTCTAACGGATGAAACTACGGCATGGCTTTATTAAAGCCTTTTACATATATTGTTGTAATTCAATTATGTATGATGAGTCCGGACGGATTCTCTCAAGCCCCAGCAGAAGAGTACAAATGGGAGTTTAGAGGTGGAGCTGGTTTAGCAGCACATTGGGATTGTTTAAAAGAAAAAAAGAAGATCAGGTTTGTTTGCCATTGTTGATGTAGAAACTACCGGAGGACACCCCTCTGGACACGGACTTACCGAGATTGGTATTGTAATTCACGATGGCATTGCAGTACAGCAAAGCTATTCCACTTTACTAAACCCTGGGCAACACATTCCGTTAACCATTCAAAGCCTTACCGGCATTAATAATGAGATGGTAGCCAGTGCACCAAGCTTTTCAGAAGTTTGCACTGAAATTCAAGAAATTTTGGCAGGGCATATTTTTGTAGCGCACAACGTAAATTTTGATTACTCCTTTATTAAGGCGGCCTTTAATCGAGAGCAGATAGAGTACAACCCTAGGCGCCTGTGTACCGTTCGCTACGCTCGAAAAATTGAGAAGGGTCTTAAATCCTATGCCTTGGGTAATTTATGCAAGCATTTTGGACTAACTAATAAAGCCGCCCACCGGGCATTGGGCGATGCAGAAGTGACGGCTCAAATTTTAGAAATATTACTTACTAAGGACTTAGACGCACAGTGGCAGTATTTGGTTAAAAAGAACTCTGGAGAATTAAATTTACCTGCCAATTTACCCAGCAAAAAATACACGGAACTGCCTGAAAAACCGGGAGTTTATTATTTTTTAGGAGAAGATGGAAAACCAATTTACATTGGAAAAGCTAAAAACCTTAAAAAGCGTGTAGCAAGTCATTTTGTTAGCGATAAAGAAAGTAAAAAAAGCCAGTCGTTTAAACGCGATATATTTGATCTTAAACACGAGTTAACAGGCAGTGAATTAGTGGCTTCCTTATTGGAGGATCACGAAATAAGACAGTATTGGCCCATTCATAATAAAGCACAAAAAAAGCCCAAAACTCGGTTTGGAGTTTTTAGCTTTTACAACCAAAAAGAGATTCCAAGTTTAGCGATTAATAAAATAAGCCACCAAACTGGCTATTTACGTGAGTTTTACCGTTTGCAAGATGCCCAAAGCTGGGTGCTTCAAATGGTGGATAAATACCGCTTAAATCCGGCCAAATGCGGTTTCCCGTTTAGTGAGGCCAGTTTTAATGAAGCGGTGGACAATCATCCGAATAATTTTGTTCGTTTTTTAAAGGATCAAACCGAACAGCAGCAAAGTCGCTTGTTAAAGACCCAAGGGCGTACTTGGGATGAAGATGGCTTTATTTGGATAAAAGACGGCCAATTGGCTGGTTATGGGTTCGTTCCTCATAGCGATAACTTACACGAAAGTGAAGAAGTATTGCGCTATGCAATACCGCTAAAAAGCAGCATTACCACAGTGGCTATTTTAAGAAAAGAATTGGAAAAAGAGTCGGATAATTGGATTGCCCTAAAATCCTAATCTTTTTCAAAAAGCACCACACTCTCAACATGTGATGTGTGTGGAAACTGATCTACCAAACTGTACTTTTTAACGCTGTAACCAGCTTCTTTAAGTGTTTCCATATCACGTGCTTGCGTAGCAGGATTGCACGAAATGTACACCATTCTTTTAGCTTTTAGGCGAATAACTTTTCGTAAAGTTTTAGGTGCTATTCCCGCTCTTGGCGGATCCATTACCAAAGTGTCTATTTGATCGGTAAACTCGGGGTGCTCCAACAAAAACTTACCTACATCAGCAGCATAAAACTCTAAATCGGGGAAACCATTGGCTAATGCTGCCTTTTTGGCATCGGCTACAGCCTGTGCCACTAGCTCAACACCAATAATTCGTTTATCCTTGCTTCGTTGCGCTAACAACTGAGTAATAGTACCTGTACCTGAAAACAAATCCAACACCACAGGATGGCTGGTTTCTTCTGATTCAAAAACATAATCCAAGGCTCTTTGGTAAAGGCGTTCGGCACTTTTGGGATTAGTTTGAAAAAAGCTTTCTAAGCTTATATTAAAATCAAGGCCACAAATATTTTCAGTAATAAACTCATTTCCTAAAAGCACTTTTTGGCTACCATCGGTAGTTAATGGTCTATCACCAATGTCATCATTTAAGGTGTGAACTAAACCCAATAGTCTCTCACCCAAAATACTTTGCATAAAGCCGGTAAAATCATTGCTATCAAATCGATCTAGCTCAGTAGAGGTGGTTACTAAGTTTAGCAGTAAGCCATTTTGTTTAAAGGATCGTTTTGCTGTTAAAAAACGACAAAACCCTTCTCGTTTAAGTCCATGCCAGGCGCTAAAGCCTTTATCTCTAAAATAATCGGCTATTTGAGGTAAAGCATTTTCCAGTTGCGCATCAAATAAACCAGAGTCTTTTTCTAGCTGCTCTACTGATAACCATTGCCCACGTTTTTTAAATCCCAAAACAAAGCCATTAAACTCTTCATCTATGGTACGCTGGTAGCCCACTGCAGAAAACGAATATTCCATTTTATTGCGGTAATGATACGCTTCGGGAGATGGTATAAACTCATGTAAAAGCGTTTCGGCTTCTTCTAATTTACCAATGCGTTTGAACAACTCTATGGTTGTTTTCTTTTTATAAAAGTGCTGTTTATCAATAGGTAAACTAATATATGGGGCACCTGGTATGGGGTGATAGGGGTGACTTACTTCTAGATCACTAGTAGCTAATATGCGGACAAGCTTGGCCTCGGCAAAACTATTTTTGGGTTTAATAATACGCGCTTCTACCTGTTGGCCAGGAATAGCGTTGGGCACAAAAACAACATATTTTCCATCTTCGGTATCTACGCGAGCAATGCCTTTTCCCTCAAAGCCAAGGTCTTCGATTATTAATTGTACAATTTGATTTTTTTTGAAGGGTCTCTGTGCACTCATAGCCGGCAAAATTAGCTTAATTTAGACCCCCGCAAAGCGAAAATTTCATTTCGTAGGCATGATTAATTTTAATACTATTTAGAAGCATGAGTGTGATAGAACAAAGCCTTAATTCGGCACAAGCCATAGAGCTAGAAAACAAGTACGGAGCGCATAACTACCATCCATTACCGGTGGTATTAGATAGAGGAGAAGGGGTACATGTTTGGGATTTGGAAGGAAAAAAGTACTATGATTTTTTATCGGCCTATTCCGCTATTAATCAGGGTCATTGCCATCCTCGAATTATAGGGGCACTTAAATCACAAGCAGAGCGAATGACTTTGACTTCAAGAGCGTTTTATAACTCGCGATTGGGCGAATTTGAAAAATACGCCTGTGAGTTTTTTGGCTTTGATAAATTATTACCCATGAACAGTGGAGCCGAGGCCGTAGAAACAGCGCTTAAGGTAAGTCGTAAATGGGGTTATGAGAAAAAAGGAATAGCCGAAAATGAGGCAGTAATTGTAGTTTGTGAAAATAACTTTCACGGACGTACAACCACGGTAGTGTCTTTTTCAAACGATCCCGATGCACGCAAAAATTTTGGGCCTTATACTCCAGGTTTTATTTCGATACCGTATAATGATAGTAAAGCATTGGCTAAAGTATTGGTAGATGTGCCTAATGTAGTAGCCTTTTTAGTAGAACCAATACAAGGTGAAGCAGGTGTTTTTGTTCCTAATGATGGTTACCTTTTAGAGGCTAGTAAAATTTGCGCTGCTAATAATGTATTGTTTATTGCTGATGAAATTCAAACGGGAATTGCCCGTACAGGAGATATGCTGGCAGTAGAGCATGACGGTGTTAAGCCTGATGTACTTATCCTAGGAAAGGCTTTAAGTGGTGGTGCTTACCCAGTTTCGGCAGTGCTCGCCAACGATACGGTAATGGAGGTAATAAAACCTGGTCAGCATGGATCTACTTTTGGAGGGAACCCTATTGCTGCAGCCGTAGCAATGGAGGCACTTGAAGTGGTAAAGGATGAGGATTTAGCAAACAATGCCAAAAAAATGGGGGAGTTGTTTCGCTCTGAGTTGCAAAGTTTTATCGATCAGTGTGATTTGGTTTCTGCCGTAAGAGGTAGAGGTTTATTAAACGCCATTTTGATTAATGATACACCGGATAGCAGCACGGCTTGGGATATTTGTGTACAGTTAAAAGAAAATGGTTTGCTTGCCAAGCCTACGCATGGTAATATTATCCGTTTTGCTCCGCCTTTGGTTATTACCGAAGAACAACTACGTGATTGCGTAGCTATTATTAAAACTACTTTAAACCAACATTGTCTGAGCAAGGGCTTAAGTTGTGGAAATAGCTAAATGAAATTAGAACAATTAAAAAAATACAGCCAAGCAGAGTTAAGCTTGGTTTATGATAAAAAGGAGGCCGAAAGCCTCTTTTTTATTTTGTTGGAGGCCTATGCAGGTATATCTAAAATGGATTACTTAATGGATAGCTCCAAGGAGTTTTCGCAGGTAGAACCTCTTTTTAAAGAGGCTATTAATCAGCTAAAAAGGAATGTACCCTATCAATATGTTTTGGGCTACTGCTACTTTTATGGGCTTAAACTAGCTGTAAACTCATCGGTATTAATACCAAGACCTGAAACTGAAGAACTAGTAGATTGGATACTAAAGGATTATGCGAATGAATCTATTCCATTACGCATTTTGGATTTGGGTTGTGGTAGTGGCTGCATTAGCTTGGCTTTGGCTAAGCATTTTAAGCAGAGTACCGTTTGGGGTGTTGATGTTTCGGAGGGAGCATTGGAGGTGGCAAAAAGCAATGCAAAGGCACTAGGTATTAATAACGTACACTTTGAAAAACGAGATATGCTGAACGAAGGGGAGTGGCCAGACCTTAGCTTTGATTTAATAGTAAGCAACCCTCCTTATATAGCCGCTAACGAAGCTGTAGAAATGGAGGCCAATGTTTTAAACTTTGAACCTCATACCGCTCTTTTTGTAGAGGATGAAAGTCCTTTGCTATTTTATAAGGTATTGGCAAGTTTGGCTGAGAAGCAGCTTAGCGATAATGGGAAAATGTTTTTAGAGATAAACCAACAGCTAGGTGATGAAACACTGCTTTTATACAAAGATACATTCCGCGAAAGCGAACTGCGAAAGGACCTAAGCGGTAACGACCGGTTTATAAGGGTACTGCGCTAAATAAAAAAAGCCTCTAAGTTTTCACTTAGAGGCTTTTAATTTTTTGATTTCCGCTAATTACAGTTTACCTGTAAGCTCAGAACCTGCTTTAAATTTAGCAACAGTTTTAGCTGGAATCTGAATGGTTTTTCCAGTTTGTGGATTTCTACCCTCACGAGCAGCTCTTTCTGAAGTTGAGAATGTACCGAAACCTACTAAAGAAACACGACCACCTTTAGCCATTGTGTTACCTACGTTATCGGTAAAAGAATCTAATGCTTTTTTAGCAGCTGCTTTTGAAATGCCGGCATCTGCAGCCATAGCATCGATCAAATCTGATTTGTTCATAATTTCGAAATTATAATATTAGTTAAACAGTTAACAAACTCTCACAAAGTTAGACTAATAGCGGGATTGCGCAAGATTAGGCCTGAAAATTTTTCACTTAGTTGATAAATCCTACATTATTGTCAATAACTGGGCTTTATAAGCCTCTAATCCTTGTTAAATAGTACCATTTTGGCATTATTTTCCAATTTAGAGCCATTTAGGAACTCTTTTATAGCTACTCTTTTCTTTCCTGCTAGCTGTAAACTTTGGATGGAAAGGGTAGTATCGGCACATTTAACGTTCAAAAACGTCTTATTATCTGTATAAATATCACCTGCTTTTAAGTCAGGTTTTGGTTCTGAAAGGCGCGTTTCAAAAATTTTGAGTTTATAATTATCTCCGTTATTATTCAAAACAGCTTGTGCTGCTGGGTAGGGAGAAAGCCCTCTAATAAGGTTGTGCGCCTGATTCGCATCCTTTGAAAAATCAATACTACAGGTTTCTTTAAAAATTTTAGGAGCCTCTTTAGTGCTTGCATCATTTTGTTGCGGTAAAGCTTTTGCTATTCCGTCTCTAATTAAACAGGTGCTGTGTTCTAGTAATTTGGCACCTACCTTCATTAGTCTGTCATGCAACTCGCCTGCGGTTTCGTTTTCACCAATATTTAATTCTTCGCGCTCAATAATAGCTCCTGTGTCTATTTTCTCATTTATAAAAAAGGTGCTTACACCGGTTTTAGTTTCACCATTAATAATGGCCCAGTTAATAGGAGCGGCTCCGCGGTAATTTGGCAATAACGAAGCATGTAAATTAAAGGTGCCCTTAGGCGGCATTTGCCAAACCACTTGAGGCAACATTCTAAAAGCTACCACTATTTGTAAATCAGCTTTATAAGAAGCTAACTCTTTAATAAAAGCCTCATCCTTTAAATTAGTGGGTTGTAAAATGGGTAAGTCCTTACTTAAAGCGAATTCCTTTATAGCCGAAAATTGAATTTTTCGTCCACGTCCTGCTGGTCTATCGGGAGCTGTAATTACCGCTACCACCTGATGCTCATTTTCTATAAGCTTTTGTAAAGAGGCTACCGCAAAATCGGGGGTACCCATAAAAATGATGCGCATAATAGTATAATGTTATAATGTGGCGCAAAAATACAAGCCTAATTGAGCTTATTATTCTTCTCGCTAATTTTGATGAATCTATTTTCCTGTTTAGTCACTTCCTTATTATCAATCATCCAGCGTAAAGCGGAAAGGCAGCTTAATTTATCCTGCTTTACTTGTTTTATAATTTGATCTATTTCAATTCCCTCGTTGTCCGATAAGAGAGTTCGTAGAGCTTCTATAAGCTGATGCAATTGACTGTTAGAGAGAGCCGTTTGATTGGATTTGCGGCAAACATCACACTGACCACAATTATTGGTTGATTGTTCTCCAAAATAATGGAGTAGTTGTTTGCTTCTACAAACGTTTTGCTCTTTTGTAAAGGCGATTACCGCTTCTATTCGTTTTTTGCGATCCTCAAAACGTTGCTCTAAATTTTCTTTGCTTATGGTAAAGGATTTAGTTTGAAGCCTAGCCACCACAAAACTGATTTCGGTATTTCCCTTACTTTCTAAATACACCAATACATTCCTTTTTTGTAATTCCTTTAGGCATTTCTTTACTTCTTGCACACTTAAATTGGCGCGTTTAGCAATCAGTTCTTCATTTATAGAGGTAAACTCAACTTGCAATCCACCGTAACTACGCACCAAGGTTTTTATCAACTTATCCCAGGTGCTGTTACTTAGCTGTAGCTGATACAATTGAGCGGCCTCCATTTTTAACCAAAGCTTAGAACGTTTGTTGAGGGATTCATTTAGACAAATCAAACCTTCTTTTTCTAAAATAGTAAGTGCCTCATTAGTAGTAAAAGGGGGCAGGTGGTATTGGTCGCAAAAATCACCAAAATCAAATTGAAAAGTGCTTCCTTCTCCCATACCAATAATTAACTGATAGTAGTTGGATAGGGCTTCGTACACACGCTTAACTTCCTTTAAAGACGGAAAGTTGTCAAGATACTTTTTGCGTAAATTAGCTCCATCACTTGGTGAAACTAACATTACGGCAAAAGCTTTTTGTTCATTTCGGCCGGCTCGGCCTGCCTCTTGAAAATAGGCTTCTAATGAATCTGGTAAATCCAAGTGAATCACCAATCGCACATCTGCTTTGTCAATACCCATCCCAAAGGCATTGGTACAAACAATTATTTGAGTTTTATTATTTATCCAACTTTGCTGCTTGGCCAAACGCGCTTTTACCCCTAAACCGGCATGGTAATAATCTGCCGAAAGGCCATTTCTAGCCAACCATTGTGCTACTTGAACGGTTTGTTTACGGCTACGCAGATATATTAAAGTACTGCCCTTAATGCGATTTATTATTTGCAGCGTTTTCGCCCATTTGTTTTCGGTAAGGTTTATATTATAGGACAGGTTTTTTCGCAAAAAGCTTTTTTGCAGCACATGAGGCGCATTAAAAGCTAAATGTTTTTGAATGTCTACTGCAACTTTTGGCGTAGCCGTAGCGGTAAGTGCTAAAACCGAGCAATCGGGTAAAATTTCACGTACTTCCTTAATTTGGGTATAGGCGGGTCTAAAATCGTAACCCCATTGCGATATACAATGTGCCTCATCTACCACCAACAGATTTACATCCATTCGTTTAAGTCGCTCTTGCACTAAGCTACTTTGCAACCTTTCGGGCGATAGGTATAGAAATTTATAAAGACCGTTTACACAATTTTCGAGACCAATATCAAGCTCCTTAGCGGTAAGGCCAGCACTTATTGACAAGGCTCTTATGCCTCGATTTTTTAGGTTTTCAACCTGATCATTCATCAAGGCTATTAAAGGCGAAATAACGAGCCCGATACCCGGCTTGGCTAAGATGGGCACTTGAAAACAAATAGACTTTCCACCACCGGTAGGTAAAAGAGCTAGTGTATCTTTTTTTTGAATGGCCGCATTTATAATATCCTCCTGTAAAGGTCTAAACTCATTAAAGCCCCAATAATCTTTTAAAATTTTATGAATATCAGCCGTCATCCGCTAATTTAATTCACCTAGTATAAACTTTACCCGTTTGGGGTTGCTCATCTTTGCTACTTCAATTATTTCATAACCAAAGCTTTGGTAGGTTTTTACCAGCGATTCATGAATTTCACGCATAGCGGCTAAGTCTTCGCGCCTCTCGTTATCGGTGGCATATATCTCTGGCCATGGGGGTGTTACAAACACCTTATTAAAAAAGGTGTATTGCTTTGCCTTTACATCCCAATCTTGGGTGTTAATTCCGTCTAAGCGCAGATAGGCAATTACATCTATCAACGATCTATCGTAAAAATTGGTAACAGCCTTAGTAGCGAGATTATATTGTTCAATTTGTTCGGTAAATACCACTTTACTAAATCCCTCTAGGTCTTTCCATGGTTGCAAATCACTTCCTTTATCTAATTCACGTTTTATTACCGCCCTCGATATTTCGTGATGGCAAGGGTAACCCATATTGCTAAAGGAATCAATTAGGGTAGATTTCCCCGTACCTGGCCCGCCTGTTATTATTACCCTTTGGGTTTTATTCATGATTTAGTTAAAAAGTAAAAGTAGTAATTGGGCTTAGCAAAATGCGTGCTTAAAGAATCAAATTAGAATCAAATACAGCGCAGCACAATGAAAACCGAAATAGGCCTCCAAATTAAAACAAGCTGCTTAATTTTGCCTATCTATTTTTTCAAATTATGAGTGATACTAACGATAAGTACGAAAAGCTTAAGAAACAGCTGGTAGAGGGATTTTCTTGGCCTACGGTTTACATGTTTAAGTTTATTGTGCCTGCCCAAAACAAAAATTTGGCGCAGCTAGAGTCTTTGTTTAATAGCGAAGAGTCCGAAATAAGTATTCGCCAATCTAAAACTGGCAAGTTTATAAGCCTTACGGCTAAAGAAATGATGCTTGATGCCGATAAGGTGATAGACCGCTATATAGCAGCCGAAAGTATAGAGGGTATTATTGCCCTATAGGTTGTACCTCAAATTGTTCTAAATCCTGGCCATTGGAAACTATAAATCTAAATTCCAATGGATTACAACAACGTTCGCAGTCTTCGATAAAGCTTTGGTGCGGTACCGAAATGTCTATTAATATAGAGACATTACTAAAGCAGTGCGGGCAATTATAAAAGTGTTCCATTGTAACGTTGTGCTTGTTTTAACCAATTTTTAACGTACTAGTTAACTTTTAACCAGCACTTTAAAATCTAAATTTGGTTAAAATTAAAACAATAAGCACCATGAAGAAACTAAAACACATCGCGCTAAGCTTAGTATTAAGTTTAGGAACCACTGCCTTTTTACAGGCTCAAACGGGTTCAGGACAAAATCAAACCATGAAAATTAAAGTAGTGGTAAATGAAAATGGCGAAGAACGGATTGTTGAAAAAGAGATTGTACTTAAGGATGGCGAAGATTTAAATAGCCTTTTGCAGGATTTGGAGGGATTGGAGCACTTAGATCTAGAATCGTTAAAGGACTTTGATATTGATGTAAAGGTAGAAACCAATGGAAATGGAGTTAATCACCCATCGGTAATGATAGACAAAATATCCTGTGGAGACTTTCCGCACAACGGAGAATCTGTAACACGTCCGTTTTTAGGAGTGGTAGGCTATACCACCAATGCCCATAATGATGGTAATAAGCAAGTGCGTATTACCAAAGTTGTGGAAAACTCGGCTGCCAGTAAAACAGGCTTACAGAGTGAAGACCTTATTTTAAATGCAGATGGTGTTGATCTTGATACCTACCAGCAATTAGTAGAAATTATTCATGGTAAAAAGGCCGGTGACCAGCTAAAGATGAAGGTAAACCGAAATGGTAAGACCTTTAATTTAACAGCCACTTTAGGTGAGAAAACCTTTAAACAGTATAGCTTTAGCAATAGCTTTGAAGGAAAAGATTTTCCGCATAAAGCCCATGCCTGGTTGAATAGCACCTATGACGTGGACGAGGAAACCAAAGCAAAATTGGAAAAGGCTTTAAACCCAAAAGGGGTTAAAACATTTAATGATGTAAACTTTCAAATTTTCCCAAATCCTTCTAGCGGATCTTATAAGTACGAATTGACCATTGAGGAGGCAAAAGAATTGGACTTGCAAGTACTTAGCCTAACGGGAGAAACTGTTTACAGCGAAAAACTAAAAAATAAAAGCGGTAAGTTTAACGGAAGCATAGATATATCAAACGCTCCTAATGGCGCCTATATCTTAATTTTTAAGCAAGGAGAGAAAAGCCTACTCGAGAAAATTGTGAAGCAGTAGATTTCAACTCTGGGATTTCTTTTAGCAAATACGCCTCGCCATAATGGTGGGGCGTTTTGATGTTAATAGGATTCATTACTTATTAGGTGTTACTTGTGTAAACTTACCCTTGGCATCAATTTGTGTCGTTCCGTTTTCTTGCGCCAAGTAACTGTTTTTAAATACCGTTTTGGCCTCATCTAACAAGGCATCAAAACGAGTATAGCGGGCTGAAAAATGTCCCAGTAGCAAGTGTTTGGCTTCTACATCAATGGCTACCTGAGCAGCTTGCGTTGCCGTGCTGTGTTTTGTTTTTTTGGCTCTTTGTATTTGATCATTAGCAAAAGTAGCCTCATGATAGAGTAGGGTAGGCGAAAGCCCCAATCGCTCTTTTAGATCTGGCAAGGGCAAAGTATCGGTACAGTAGGCATAGGAAATTGGTTCTCCTCCGCTGCTGGTTAATTCTTCGTTTTTCACGATACTACCATCTTCCTGTTGCCAATCAGCTCCCATTTTAATGGCATTAAGCTCAAATTTTGATACCCCGTACTTTTTAATTGCATCTACGTTTATTTTACGTGGTCTTATTTTTTCTTGAAACAAAAACCCACAGCAGGCAATACTGTGTTTTAATGGAAAGGAATGTACACTTACTTTATCATCATCATAAATCAGTTCACGAGCCTTCATGTTTAAAGCATGAAAAACAATGGGATAACGTAAAGATGCTCTGGAAAGGCAGAGCATATCTTTTAAGCCTTGCTCCAATTCTGGCGGGCCGTATAAATGCAACTCGCTGTATCTATCTAAAAGATGAAGTGTGTTGAGCAAGGGTAGGAGCCCATAAAAGTGGTCGCCATGTAAATGGCTAATTAAAATATGCTTTATACGGCCAAAGCCTACCTTATTACGCCTTAGCTGTAACTGACAACCCTCGCCACAATCAATTAAAAATTGACGGCTGGCGAGGGTTAAAAACTGTGAAGTTGGGTTACGTCCGCTTAACGGAATAGCCGAACTAGCTCCTAATATTTGAAGCGATAGCTGCATTTAGCGATTTACACTAAAGCGGCCCGAATATGTTTGATTGTTAAGCGTAATTTGATATAAATAGATACCTACATTAAAGTTTTGTACAGCTACACTAAAAGGGTTTGTTCCTTTACCTACACTAAACTCATTGGAGTAAATTTCGGTGCCCACCAAATTGCTAACACTAATACTTGCGCTACCATTCTTTTGAGTCGGCACATCAAAATTAATTACATCGTTTGCCGGGTTTGGAAATACACGTACTTCATTTTTTGAAGCTACTAATTCGTTTAAACCAATATGCGGCCTAACTGGCAAAAAATACCCTCCTAGAGTATCTTTAAGTGGTGTAGGTAAACCACCAATAGTAATTCGGTATTCAATGGCAATTCGAAGTGCAATAGAGTCTACCATTGTTGGTGACCCCATAAGCTCGGCACAACCAAAGCTACCGCCTGGAAATTTACAACCAACCGCATTGCAATTCAAGGTAAAACCGGCAGGTAAACCCAAAATATCATCTAATTTAACATAGTCAATAGGTATTTGGTTTCCGGCTATATTAGTATCCGCAGGCACCCTAAAAAACATTACCTCATTATAAGGCATACCTACAAATGCTGGCGGCAAAACCACTTCTTCGTTTAGAGTATCAATTATACTGTTGGCAGGTGGTACTACTAAAGCTGTAATTGTGGTATCAGGAACACACTGTGCATGAGCACTAAAGCTTATAGCAGTTCCAATAAATAGGGAAAGTAGAATTTTCTTCATAATAAGGGTTTTAATAATTATTGTCTTTCTAATTCTTGCATTTGTAAAATCTCTAAGGCACCGGTTTCGGTACTCGCCTTGCTAATTTCGTCACTTAAGTCTTCTAATACATCGTATTTGGCTAAAATAATGAAACTCAAATCACGCTTTTGCCAGCTGTCATGCAGCTTCTTAAGTGCATTTGAATGTCGGATACTTCGCACCAGAAAGAGTTGCAAAATAATATTTTCTTTTGGATATTCTTCTAAAAACTCTTCCAATACGCGGATATCATCATCGATTAACCTTTCATTTAAAAATTGAATCAGAATATGATTTTCGCGCTCTTCTATTTGATAACGCATAGCATTATTAATCTTTAAAGTTCATTTTATTTTTAGAGGCCAAAAGATACAAAACTGCCATACGAATGGCTACCCCATTTTCTACTTGGTTAAGAATAATGGAATAATCGCTATCCGCCACTTCACTACTAATTTCAACGCCTCTATTTATAGGGCCTGGATGCATTATGGTAATCTCCTTATCCAACCTCTCTAGGTGATTCATTGTAATACCATATTGCTGGCTGTATTCCCTTATAGAGGGGAAATATTGCAATTCTTGCCTTTCGTGCTGTACTCTAAGCATGTTGGCTACGTCACACCATGCTAGGCTTTCCTCCAAACTATGGCTTACCGCCACGCCTAAACCTTTTATGTATTTAGGTATTAGGGTTGTTGGGCCGCAAACTTGTACTTCGGCTCCTAGTTTTTGTAGACAAAAAATATTGGACAGCGCAACCCGCGAATGCAGAATGTCACCCACAATCACCACTTTTTTGCCTTCTAAGTTTTTATGCTTTTCGCGAATGGAATAGGCATCTAAAAGCGCTTGAGTAGGATGTTCATGAGCTCCGTCTCCAGCATTAATAATGGTGCTATCCACGTTTCGCGAAAGGAACTCTGCGGCTCCAGGGTTAGGATGACGCATCACTACCATATCCACTTTCATGGATAAAATATTATTAACCGTATCTATTAATGTTTCTCCTTTTTTAACGGAGGAGGAAGATGCTGAAAAGTTGAGCGTGTCCGCTGACAACCTTTTTTCGGCCAACTCAAAAGATAGTCTAGTACGTGTACTGTTTTCAAAAAACAGATTTACAATGGTAATATCCCGTAAGGAAGGCACCTTTTTTATAGGACGATTAATCACATCCTTAAACTGATCGGCCGTATTAAATATTAGCTCAATATCCGAACGGCTTAAGTCTTTTATCCCCAATAAATGGTTTACACTTAATTCGCTCATGCTTTAGGTTTTATTAGGTAAACACAATCCTTTTTGGCTTCCTCTTTCCATTCCACTAAAACTCTTTGAGAGTCTAAAGAATCAACACGTTTACCAGTATAATTGGGCTGAATAGGTAATTGTCTAGAAAACCTTCTATCAATCAACACCAATAATTCAATTTCGGCCGGCCTTCCAAAACTTTGAATGGCATCTAAAGCAGATCGTACGCTTCTGCCTGAGTACAAAACATCATCAACAAAGACTATTTTTTTACCCTCCAGTAATACATCAATTTTGGTTTGATTGGCCAATAAAGGCTCATCTCTTCGCCTAAAGTCATCTCTAAAAAAGGTGGTATCTAGTGCGCCATGTGCCAGGGTATTCCCCGTGGTCTTTTGCAGGAGATCTACAATTCTGTTTAATACAAAAAGTCCTCGGGGTTGTAAGCCTATTAATACCGAATTGGAAAAGTCTCCGTGATTTTCAATCAGCTCACAAGCCAAACGATTTAAAATCACCTCAATGAGAGCGCTGTTGAGTAATTCTTTTTTTATCATATGGCCACCAGTTGAGCAAATGTACTTAATGATTTAAACACCATTTGTTTTGTTTTACAAATTTGTCCAATCAATACCATCAAAATTTCCTGAACTCATTACCAATAAAATAACCTTTTCATTGCTGGCAAGCTCTTCTTTAATACGTTGCAGTAATTTTTGATTGTTTTCAAAAACCTCTAAACCTGGCTCATTGAACTTTTGTTGAACCGCGTCAACGCTTAGGGAGGGAAGCTTTTTATGCGCCACTACATCCGGATTAAAATAGACCATAGGCTTATCTGCCGCGGCCAAACTTCCTTTGTATTGATCCATAAATTCAATGTTTAGGCTGCTAAAAGTGTGTAATTCAAAACAGGCTATGAACTTGGCTTTAGGAAAGTTTTCGCGCACAGCGTTTACCGTGGCGCTTACCTTTGAAGGTGCATGGGCAAAGTCACGGTAAACGTTCAACCGCTCTGATTTTTTAACGCATTCCAAACGATTAGAGGCTCCTTTAAAAGTTGGGATGGCCTCATAAAACTGAGCGTCCGTTAACCCCATCTGGTTGCAAATCCAACGAGCCCCATCCAAATTATTCATGTTATGCCTTCCAAATATAGAAAGCTCCACATCTCCTTCAGGTGTAGGTAAACTTACTTCTCCATCCTTTACAATATAATCAGGCATACCATATGCAAACTTCTTTATTTCATGACAGTTAGCTTCTGTTACTTTAACAACTTCATTATCTTCTTTATTGTAAATTAATGCTCCACCTGATTCCATACTACTGATAAACAAATCAAACTGATGGTAGTAATCTTCATAAGTTGGGAATACATTATAATGATCCCAGCTAATACCCGAAATAAGCGCAATATTCGGCTTGTAGTGTAAAAATTTAGGTCTTAAATCGATAGGAGAGGATAGGTATTCATCGGCTTCTAAAAGAACAAACTCGTTGTGATCGGTGAGCTGTACCATGGTATCAAAACCCTCTAACTGTGCTCCAACCATAAAATCGCAATCCATTTTATGAAAATGAAGAACGTGTAATATCATAGCAGTAATCGAAGTCTTACCATGACTTCCGGCAATAGCCACCCTTGTTTTAGTTTTGCATTGCTCGTAAATAAACTCGGGGTAGGAGTACACCTTTAATCCCAGCTCTTGGGCACGCAACAACTCCGGATTATCCGGTCTGGCATGCATTCCAAGGATGATGTAGTCTAATGTGTCGTTTATTTTATCGGGAGTCCAACCAAATTTTTCGGGCAATAACCCTTTGGAGCTTAACCTTGACTTTGAAGGTTCAAAAATTTCGTCATCGCTTCCGCTAATCTGATATCCCTTACTGTGAAGGGCCAATGCCAAGTTATGCATGGCGCTACCGCCAATGGCAATAAAGTGTACTTTCATGAAAATCTGCTTACGCTACAAAGCTAACAATCCCCACTAAAAACTTAGGATTTACTTATTAAGGTTGCAGCCGCTGCCAGATTTATCATAAATTTTCGGGCTATTTCCATATCCGAACCCGGGTTACTATGTGTTTGATTTTCGGTTGCTAAATCAATAATACCAGCGGGACCATTAAATATTTTATTGAGATCAATATGCAATTCAAACTCTTTGGTTTGATTGGCTTGATTCAAATTAAAAGGTAAGTTAAATACTTTAGTTTGATAGATTGAATCACGACCCGGGTGGTAGGCAACTAAACTTTGATTGCCTGTACTTGTTTCAATAGCCATTCCTTCAAATTTGGCGAAACGGTATTTTAACATATCCCAATACATACCTTGGTATGAGGCTAGAGGATGCGTATTATCAAAGCTTATTGGATCTGAGTCATTTTGAGTGGCGTCCAAACCAAAACCCACTTGTAGTCCACTAAAGGTTCCTAAATTATTTGAAAAGGTAAACTGATTATCTCCTAATTTCCCAGGGCTCAATAGAATCACATCCTCCTTAATATTACTAGTTCCGTTGCCTAGTAGCGTAACGTTACTTAAATAAAGTCTGAAAAGGGCTAGATGAAGTTTATAGCCATTATTAAGATATGCGGTATCTCCTATATGAACAAAGCCTGAGTCAGTTTTAAGAACGACCGAAACCTCTACATTACCAGTTCCAGTTTCTTTTTTATCGTCCTCACAACTTGTTATACTTAATCCAACAAGGGCTAAAATCGCAATTAAAAGATTTTTACGAGACATTAAAATATATCAATTTCAACCTTATCGGCCATCTCCTTGCTTAAGGCAAAATCAGTAGGGTCGGTAAAAGTGCTGTTTAGGGTAGGGGTATTAAAAAAGTTAAAGTCCTCCAAGGCTTCTTCAAAGTCTACTTGTAAAATAATCTTCATTTTGTTGGTAAGACCCACGGAGAAATTTTGATTCACACCAATTAAATCACGCGCAATGAAATAAGTCCCAATATTATAAGATAAGGGAATCGTGCCAGTAGAATCGTCTACATTGGTAGGATCGAAAAGCCTTCCGGTAATTACTAATTGATTAACTCCAAAACCGTCATTTCGGTATAAACCATTTGAAACCAATTCTTCTACACCAGTTTTGCTGGGTTGAATCAAATTCCATGACGCCAATGAGTCAACACCAAATGTTAAACCAAAGTTTCCAGAATATCCCCCAGGAGGCATTGTCATTGCTGGGGCTATTGGCTCCGAAAGAGTCGTTATAACCGATCTATCATCGTAGATAACGGTATCTCCTTTATAACTAAAATACAATTCTGACCATACCATTTTAATATCTTCAATAATATATCGCTGACCTAGACTGTTCATTCGAATGGAATCTTTCATTATGCCCTCATCTCCATAAATAAAGCTGGTGGCCACCACCACATTGCTAGGGTCTGGCTCTGGATTTTCTTTGGTTAAGTCACTTTCTTTGCAACCAACTAAGGCGAGCAATAGGGATAGTCCCAAAATTTTTTTCATAACTGTAAAGGATTTGGACAAATATAACGCTACAAATTAGAGTGTGTGTATATTTTTATTTTAACGTTAGATATAAGTTAGTAAACGTTTGTCAATCAGCTAATTTTAACGGACTCTACTTTAATCTTTTTTTTTACACCGCGAAATTTTTCGCTTTGCTCGATACTGTCCATAATTTGATCTAAAATTTCAGAGGAGCTTTGATTGTAATCAATGTTTAAAGGTTGCTTAAAGCGAATACTTAATTCCACACCTTTCTTCTTTAGAAAAAGTCCTTTTTTATCAAAAGCTCTTCTAAAACCATCTACAACTACTGGTATTACTATGGGTTGAGTTTCTTTAATAATATGTGCGGTACCTCTTCGGCCTGGCTCAAATGGTGTGGTAGTGCCTTGTGGAAACGTGATTACCCAGCCATCATTTAAAGCCTTATAAATCTTTTTAATATCTCCCGGGTCTACGCCTCTGTCTACCATTTTACCCGCCAGTCTCCAACTCCTTTTTATAGATACTGAGCCAACGTAGGCAAACAGCTTAGGCAAAAGGCCAGCTTTCATGGTTTCTTGAGCAGCTACAAAGTACACGTTAAGCTTCGGGTTTAGGAGGTAGCGCGCTTTATCAATCCTATCAAAAACACCCCACTTTGTAGAGCAAAAAACTTGAATTAAACCCGTAACATCGGCAAAATAGGTTTGATGATTACTAACAAAAATGACGTTGTTATTGGGAAGGTCTTTTAAAACCTTGCTACCGCTAACCTTTGTTTTGTTGGCTATGTTAAAGCGATAAAAAGCCACACTTCCAAACACAATTATCAAAAAGCGCTTAATTAAAAGTGAATTGCCAAAAGCGTCTGATAATCGTACTTTCATTGATTGCTGCTGCTTGACGGCAAATATATAATTAATAAACAGGCCTCAAATTTAAGAGGTCAATACCATTTGTTTAAGTTCACTTAAAATCATGGCTGTAGCACCCCAAACAATTTTTTCCTTTAAAACAAAAGTGGGAACGCTCATAGAAAACCCACGAACGTTTACCTTTTGATTTTTGTAGTTTTCATTATTCAATAGCTCTAAGAAGGGCACCTCCAATATTTCAGCTACCTCACGGTCCTCTTTCTTAAAAACGGGAGGTGCCATAGCCTGTGCCACATAAGGATTTACTAAGAAGTTGCTAGGAGGAATATAGACGGGGCTCAGCTCTTTTATGATTTCAACTTCTTGTAAGTTTACGCCAATCTCTTCCTGAGCCTCGCGTAATGCGGTGTTTTTTAACGATTTGTCGTGAGGTTCAGCTTTGCCTCCCGGAAGACTCACCTGACCAGAATGCACACCTTTGTACTCTTTGCGTAGTGTTAATACAAAATGTGCTTGTTGGTTTTTTGGGTAAAGCAAAACAAGTACTCCCGCTTTTTTCGCCTTGACAAGAACAGAGTCATCGGGTAATGTTATTTGACGTGAACTTGGTGCTGCTAAGGAATGTGCTGAGGCACCTATAGGTTTTGTCAGCTCAACTATTTGAGTGAGTTTTTCAAAAGTCATTGGCATATTTGTAAAGTGGGAAAGTAGTATATACTTAGCCAAAAGTGGTGAACTATAAATATAATTTATTACTTTTGCAATTCAATATACAAAAACTATATAATGACTATTACGCAACTCCAATATTTAATAGCAGTAGATAATCACCGTCATTTTGCTAGGGCGGCAGAAGCTTGTTTTGTTACGCAACCCACCTTAAGTATGCAGGTGCAAAAATTAGAAGAGGAGCTGGGTGTTCTACTTTTTGATCGTAGTAAGCATCCTGTAAGACCTACTAATATTGGAGAGAAAATTATTAAGCAAGCTCGCTCGGTTGTAAATGAAACACATCGCATAGATGAAATTTTACAAGCCGGCAAAAATCAATTAGAGGGCTTGTTTAAATTAGGTGTAATCCCCACAGTAGCATCGTCTTTAATACCGCGATTTGTGAAGTCCTTTCATCAAAAATTCCCTAAAATAAAACTTCAAATACAGGAGCTACAAACGGAGGAAATAATTGATAAACTAAGAATGGATGAATTAGACGCAGGTATTGCTTCTACGCCATTAAATGAGAAAGGTATTTTAGAAAAACCTTTATTCTACGAACCTTTCATGGCGTTTATCCCTAAGGAACATAGACTGGGTAAAGAATCGTTTATTACAAATTCGGAATTAAATATTGAAGACATTTTACTGCTTAACCAAGGGCATTGTTTTAGAAACAGTGTGGTAAATATTTGTAAATATCGCAATCAAGCTTCAGAGCAAGCTATAGAGTTGGAAAGTGGCAACTTTGAAACATTAATTGGTTTGAGCAAGCAGGGGTTTGGTATGACGCTTGTGCCATACCTGCACGCATTAAATCTATCTGAGGAGGACCAAACCTTGGTTAAACCCATTGCAGATCCAAAACCAACCAGAGAAATTAGCCTGATTTACACAAGAGCAGAGTTGAAAATAAAGGTGATTGAAGAGTTGCATCGCGTTATCCGCGAAAGTGTTCCTGAAAAATTATTGAGTGAAAATCAGGAGGTGGTGAGCCCTTTACCTGATTTGGTTTGACAGGCTATTTTACATAAAATGGCCTTGGACTATACGAAACATTGCCACTAACATCTGTCACTTTCAATACTACCGAGTAATTTAAAAGGCCTTGCCAAGTATTGGTTAGGGATATGGATTTGGTTAACAATGTGGTTGGTGCTCCACTGATTTGCTCAGTAACTTCGTCTCTAACATTTATTAAATCTCCACTGGGTCCGGTTTCCCAAAGCTTAGCCGAAATTTCTGCAATACCTCCGGCATCCTGCATCTCATATGTAATGATAACGGGGCCCGTGTTGGCATTAAAAACATTCACACTGTCAAAATTAATAACCTTAACAAAAGGAGCTCTCAAGTCACCAACTTCAAAACTTTGATTCACCTCCGTCATATTTCCATCAAGATCTGAGCAAATAACATTAATGGTATTTGTACCTTGAATATTAATTCCAGTCGGAACCTTTACGGAATATCGTATCTCATCCCATGTGCCCTCTAGATCACGTAATATTATATCATAAACATCAGCACCTGTTGATGTGTTACTTAGCCTGACTTCTGTGTTTTTCAATCCACTTTCATCCGAGTAACTCACAATAACTTCAACGGTATCACCAATATTGACAGCATTATTAGGACTTTTAATAGTAACAAATGGGTTTTTCTGTTCCTTGCTTTTTTTATCCTTGCAGCCACTGGTGATTGCCATGAAGGTCGTTAAAATAACGAAAACGGAGATACAAGAAGTACGAAACATAATAGTAGTATTTGAACTGCTAAATTTATAAAAATAGATGCATAAAAAACCTTGGACAGAACTCTTTTAAAAGAAAGCCTCATTTCTATGACAGAAATGAGGCTTTTTAATTTACAGCAATATCTGCAATACCTGTCTAAGCAGGAGTAGTAGCTTCCAGTCTTGGGTTTTGAGCATTTAACACTTGAGACAGCCATTGCTGACAATCGATAAAGGTTTCAAATACTTGCGATGCTGGAATCATTTGTGGAACAATTTCCATGTTTTCTAGGGTTTCGCGGACCTGAGGTACAGGACCCGAAATGGCTAGTATTACATCTTTCTGTGCTAAATCTTCTAACACCTGAATCAAAGCATTTACACCTGATTGATCCATAAACGGAACTTTCTCCATGCGGATAACTACCAATTTAGCATCTGGTACATGGCTTAGCATCTCCTTAAATTCCGATACGAATCCAAAAAACAGTGGACCTCTTAAGTCTTTAAAAATTACTTTCTCACGTATTTCCTTGCTTACTTCCAATTCTTCCAACCAGCTGGCGTCATGCTCTTTATGGTCATCTAAACTACAAACAGTAGCTTCAGAGGCCGTCATATCTCCCATACGTTTCATAAATACAAAGGCCGCCATTACCAGACCAATACCTACTGCATATACCAACTGCCAAAATACAGTAAGCAAAAGCACCACAAGGAATATCGCTTTCTCTGAGTTCTCCATTTTAGGAAATGCCTTTAATCCCTTGTAATCCATAACACCAATACCCACTGTAATTAAAATACCTGCAAGCACGGCTGCTGGAATTTTAGAAGCTAAAGGTCCTAATGAAATAACCATGGCAAATAGTAATAAACCGGCTATCATTCCCGATAATTTAGTTTTACCACCTGATTGAATGTTTACTACGGTTCTGATGGTAGCACCTGCACCCGGAATTCCACCGAACATGGAGGCTAACGAGTTACCTATGCCTTGACCAATTAATTCTTTATTAGAATTGTGTTTTGTTTTGGTCATGTTATCCGCCACCACGGAGGTTAACAATGAGTCAATTGCTCCTAACAAGGCTAATAAAAGAGCCGTAACGAAGTAAGGAGCCATGGAAGAAATAGAAAATTCGCTAAAAATACTGCTGTAAAATACAGGATAACCTCCGGGTATTTCTTTGATTAGGAGATAATCGAGTTGTAAAAAATAGGCCCCGCCAGAAACCACAAAAAGAGCCACTAAAGCACTGGGAATAATGGTTGTTATTTTTTTAAAACCATAAATAATTACAATGGTAATAAGGCAAATGAGTAGTTCGGTTGTGTTTATGGAACGAAAACCATTTAACAAGTAATTAATGGAGCCATTAACTCCCTTGGAGGCATTGGTAGCCAACAATACTGCTTCGGTGTGAATTTCCTCTTGAGTAATTTGCTCCGACCTACTAATTGTTTCCTTAAATTCTTCTAAAACCAAAATTCCATCTTGCGCCTCTTCCGCTAAAATTCTGTCCAAAATAAGTTCTTCGGCATGAGGTTTAAATCGCTCTACCACTTCGGGGTCGGTGCCCGAATAATAACCAATGGCAGGCAAAATTTGGGTTATTAATATGATAACTCCAATTCCCGTCATAAAGCCAGACACCACCGTACTGGGAATGTATTTAATAAAG
This sequence comes from uncultured Owenweeksia sp., assembly GCA_937146805.1. GTDB lineage: Bacteria > Bacteroidota > Bacteroidia > Flavobacteriales > Schleiferiaceae > Owenweeksia. Next base: position 102,924 of record CAKZRR010000036.1, read on the forward strand.
GAACCAGCCTTTATTACCCCTAGTAGAATTTGAAAAATACCGGCTAGTAAAAACACGGCTAAAATTATAGGAAGGGCTCTTTCAATATTGCCTTCAAAGTTTTGTAAAACGCCACCAACAAGCACCATGCTTAGGGCTGTCATGGGAGCTGTTGGACCACTTATTTGCGTAGAGGTACCTCCAAATAATGCAGCAAAAAATGCTAAAAACGCTGCTCCATACAATCCAGCACCGGCTCCTAAGCCTGATTGTTCGCCAAAGGCTAAGGCAAGTGGAAGGGCTACAATACCTGCAGTAAGACCACCAAATAGGTTGCCTTTAAAATATTTAAAGGTGAAGAAATTCTTCATAATGATGTAAAATGTAATGGATGAAAATAGTAGTCTGGCTGTAGCCAAAATAGAGTTTAACTAAAGCCTACGAATAGAAAGTGACAAGTGAATTTTAAACCTCGGGAGGAGGGGAGACAATCTCCGAAAAATGGGAAGGAACCTTTAAAAATTGAGTGGGCGTAGCGGCTGATGTTAGAAATGCCATGGATTTAGCATCGGTATTTGATTGTTTAAAAAGCGGAAAAAAGTCAATAGACGGAGCTTCTTCGTCCATGTCACATTCTTTTTCTTGGAGCTCTTCTAGTGTATTGGCATAACACCAGCTAAGTATAGGATTACTAGAATGTAAAACCGAAACCATTGCAGGAAATAGCAAACCGAAACTTAACAAAAGTGGCCAAAAAATAGAGATTCCTTTGCGCTTGCATAATAATCTAAACCCGGCATGTGTTAAAATTCCTTTCATCGTTGTAAACGGTAAAGTTAACGGAAAATACAGCGCCTTAGAAATGGGTTTTTATGTCATTTTTGAGTCTCCCATTATTTTACAAATAGCATTACCACTGCTCAACGGATTACTTGAAGAAAATCCTAGTTATTCAAATCAGTAAAATCCTTACATTACACCAACTCTTTTACTCAGGGTTTTGACTTAAATAATTTGAAATGAAAATCATATTTCAGTTCTCTCTTGTAATAACATTTATACTTTTAACTGCTTTTTCATGTGGTAAAAAAAAGAAAGACCCTGAAAGTTTACCGGCAATTACCCAAACAGGCAAAGGTACTTTTGGTTGCCTAATAGATGGTGAATTATGGTGGCCCAGGCATTACTCCAATAGTTTTATGGCTCCTAGGGTGTTGAGTACCATGTATGAATGGAATAAAGAAAACGAACGAATACTTACCATTAACGCGAATTATCGTGGACGAAATGATAATTACCCTAAAGAATATCTTAATATGGTAATTAACACTGACGCTATTGAGGAGAAGGTATATTTAGATGTATCCTTTTTGGGAGACAGCCTAGCTCGGTCAGGTACAATTTATACTGCCATGGATTATAGAGGCGGCCCATGCAGTACTTACAGATCCATTTTAGGTGATAATTCTTGGGTACTGTTCTCGCGATTTGATACAACAGCCCACATAGCTGCAGGAACCTTCTCTTTAAACCTTTTAAATATGGAAGATGAAATGGACACGGTTAAAATACGTGATGGTAGATTTGATCTTTATTTTTAAACAGTGCCAAAAGTTTACTAATACCTGTTGCCTTGCTAATGCAGGATTAAACCAACATTGGTGCAGAGATAATATTAACTACACCATAGTATTAGGTGTTAAGCCAACATAAGCTCATTTACCTTATCTAAATGCAAGTCAACATTTTGCATGCTGTCATTTATAGTGTATTCAACCGTATGCTGCGGTAATAAGCCTTGATTGTCAGTGTTTTGTACGCTATAAGTTCATTTGAATGGCGCTCAAAATGGGGGTTATGTAGCTGTAAGGCCGGGTTGTATTTTTTAATGCCATCCTGCAGCTGCTCTAAATCACCAATATAAGGGGAGAAGTGGCCAATACCAGGATAGTAGTGTATTAAACGAAGTTCAGCTATCTTATTTTTTCAATAATGATTGTTTATGGCTATGGATAAGCTCATTTACCTTATCTAAATGTAAATCAACATTTTGCATGCTGTGATTCATCGTGTATTCAACCGTATGCTGGGGTAACAAACCTTGGTTACTAGTAAGCTGGAAGTTGGAAGTTGGAAATGCAAAACGATACCTTGGAATACCAATTTCTAACTGACTATTAGCTAAGGTGATGTATTGCTTAGAACCTGCCGCAAAACCCTCGTAGCGCGTGCCCGTTTCTTCGCCAATAATAATAGCGCCATTATATTCTTTTAAATAACGCGCTAGCATACTGCCAGCTGAATAAGTTCTACCGTTTACCAGCACATATATTTTTCCGGTAAAGGCCAACTTACTAGGTTTAGGGCTTTTGTAAACTTTTTCTTTCCCTTCCCAAGAAACGGTTTTCTTTAAAAATGGCGCTTGATACAGCCCCGTATGGATAAAAGGCACTATATCATCTGCCAATTCATTTCTACCTCCTGTATTTCCTCTAAGGTCAATCACCAAATACTTTGTATCTCGCTGCTGCAGCTCCATAAAAATAGACTTGTAAAGCGCTCTTGACTTTATGCCGTGCTTTTCAATTTTAGCAGCGCTAAAAGAGGGCAGGGTTAAATAGCTAATATCTGCTTGGTGTTTTAAGGTGTAAAAAACATCTTCTTTGGCTTTAGTAGTTGGCGCGGCCATTTTTTTATGATTGGCAAACTGCGCGTCTCTTAGTAAAGCAGTCACCGTTGTTTCAACTTCCTGCCCTAAGTTGTTTTTAACGGTAATTTTGAAAGTGCCCGCTTGACTTACATACAGGTAATACATCCACGAAAAACCAAGCTCTATACTTTGATTACTGTATGTTTTTATAGTGCCATCCGAAGGAGTACAAGAGCGGATTAGTTCCAATATAGACTTTGCCTCTAAACCATTAATGGTTAGTATTTCATTTCCTCTGGTTAATCTTTGCTCATTGGAGTTATCATGCCAAACATACATTTTGCCTTGCCTAATTCTTATACTTAGCGGAAGGTAATGATACTCATTTTTTAAAAAACCGGCATGTACCGAATCCTTCCAATTACCCAAGGCAAAATGCCCCTCATTGCTTAAAGCACAAAGTTGACTCACATATTTAAAAGCCTCCACTAAACTAAGCGAATCACCTTTTAGCCCCGCTATAAGTTCATCTGAATGGCGCTCAAAATGGGGGTTATGTAGGTGTAAGGCGGGGTTGTATTTTTTAATACCATCCTGCAGCTGCTCTAAATCCGCCTTAATTTGCGCATGCGAGAGATACTGCGCATTAGTAACTACGCTGATTAAAAATAAAAATAGACCGAAAAGGTTTTTCATTTTGGTATTCGGGTATTTTGCAAAAGCCACATGCTGCGAGTTTAAAAGCTAAAAAGGTACGTTGCACATTGGGTAGTACAAATCTATAAATTGTTAGGTGGTAACAAAAAGGACTTTTTTGACGAAAACATAGAAGGAGGGGAGAGAATACCTTATTAATTCCGTCTTTCCAGCTAAATTACGTATTTGCTAAGGTGTTAATATGGCAACCTGACAGGGATTGACGATAAAGCATTATTTTAATTTCATAAAAACTGCCAATATGACCATTACGAACACCAATGTCAGTTGATAAAATGTGGATAAATAAAGTCTTCAATGCGCTAACCTTTACGACCAGTGATACTCGTAAGATATTTGAATATTTTATAAGAAACTGATTACTATTTTGGCACGACCCTTGAAAAGCAAACAGTCGCTAACAACTGAGCGACTGAAGCTAGGTTTAACTGGGCACTAAAGATTTGACGGTCAATATGCACAGTTATTTTGAGGCTGCAAATGTAAGCGCATTTTCTATTTGTGCAACATTTTTTTTCTCTTCCCCATTTCAGTTTAATCTCGGTTGATTAGCAACTAAGGTATTGACCTTAGTACATTAATTATTAATCCCTTAAAACATTAAAAATGGGAAAAAATCAACACGTAGTAAAACATCAGGAAGGGTGGGCTGTGAAAGGCGCAGGTAATGAAAAAGCCACTAAGGTTACATCAACTCAAAAGGAAGCTATTGAAGCGGCCAGGGAAATTGCAATAAATCAGCGATCCGAAGTTGTAATTCATGGTAGGGATGGCAAAATCAGAGATAAGGATAGTTACGGTAATGATCCCTTTCCTCCTAAAGACAAAAAGCACTAGTTATGGCAATAGATAGAAACCAGCACCTTAAAAAAGTTTTGGATACACACGACATCCAAAAACTACCAGAATTACCTACGTACATTGAGAAAAAGAATAAAGTTAAGAAAGCTCTCTCGGCAAAATTTGCCAGTGAGAAGGCTTCGATGCCTATTGATTCGGGATCGTACGCGAAAGGTACAAGCATCAATACCAAGTTTGATATTGATTGCTGTATTCCTTTTAGGAAAAAGATCTCTGACTCTGATAAAGGCTTTAGTTCTCTCGAAAAAATGTACAATGCTGTACATGATTATCTAAGAAACGAATATGTTGATGAAGATGATGATATTGTCAAAGAGGATGTTCGGAAGCAGAAGGTTTCAATAGGTATGAAATTTAAATTCGATGATGGAGATGAATTTGAACTAGATGTAGTTCCGGGTAGGGAAAGGCCAAACAATGGAAGTTATAATGATGAAAGTACGGACCTAAGTCTTTATATCAAGCCATCCCAAAGAACCAAAAAAGAAGAGGAGGATAACAAAACAAGGATCCGGACAAATGTTAAAAAGCATGTTGAACTCTTAAAAGGTGAGTCTCGCAAGCATGAAAGGAAGATAGCGAGATTACTGAAGGTCTGGAAAACGGAAAGAAAAAATAAAAATGGAGGGAAGCTTATAAAGTCTTTTGTAATGGAGGTTTACACTAGAGATGCGTTTGATGCCTGCGATAATTTACCAAGTGGACTTTGGGAAAAAACTAAAATGGTGATGACATATATTATTGAGAGGATAGAATCTACCAAGTTAGAAGACCCAGCCAATTCGAGTAATATAATATCGGACTCCATGAGTTCCACAGCCAAAACTGACACGAGAAGGGCTATGGAGAAAACCATCTCGGATATTGACGAGGATGGTGATACGATCAAGGATTACTTTCCAATTAATGAAGAATACGATGTTGAAGAGGAGGATACGTCTTCATCCAATTCTGCATCTTATCTATCTACAAATAAGTTTGGTTAAGCATTGGAAGAACTACTATCGAACAAAATCCATAGACTATTGGGAGAGGATGAGGATTTGAAGATCACATCCCCTTTTACTATGGAGGATTATTGGTGCATAGGGACAATTCAAGTTAGCTACCTAACTGCCAAACTTGATTTTGAAACCTGGGTACCTCATAACTATCCTCTAACTCTCCCCAATGCTGATAATATTTCCATCGTTTTTAAAAACGCTGATTTGATTGGCTTTGACCATATCAATATGGATGGGTCAGTTTGCTTTCACCCAGAAAAAGATTCTGACTTTGAACGTAAGTTTTTAGAGGAGATTAAAGGGCTGAAGGATTGGATCCAAAAGTTTTACATTCTCAATAGTGAATCAGAAAGGTATGATTACTTAATCCATCCTGTAAACCCCAATAATAGGGTGCAAGTGTTTTTCTCAGATTTGGATAGGTCGTTTAGAAAGCATGAGTACGGAGGATTTCTTTATTCTCCTTTTGACAAGAGCATAGTCCATACGAGGTTTGAGCAAAATCAAAGATTAGACAGCTACTTCAGAATTGGCTTTGGGAAAAATCAAGAGGATCAATGGTCAAAGTCATTTCTGGCAATCCTTAGTGAAGAATATGTAAGGAAAGGCATTTGGTACTTTATTGAAGATGAACCGTTAATCCCTAGTGAAAGAAAGCGAAAACCAGTTAAATCCTGGAAAGATATACAAAGATATTTTTCCCAAGAGTTTATGCAGTATTTATACGATGGTCTTAAAAGGAACTTCAACAAAAGTTTTTTTACTGATGACCTTTTGTTTCTCACAATCGGCTATAGAATTCCTTCTGACGAGGGTTATGAAGTGCATTGGGATTTAATTTTAATTAGCAAGGACTCAATCCCGATTGAAACAGAACGAATTCCCAAGGATGAGCAAGTAGGAGGAAAGAAATACAGGGGTGCTGCTAAGGAAGTAGAAATCAACTGGGGCTTAACCACCAACATGAGCTATGATCGTTTTTTTGGAAGAGGTCGTTTTTGTGATACTCTTATTAACTCAAGGGTTTTATTGATTGGCTGTGGTGCGTTGGGCTCAACGATAGCGGAGACATTGGTGCGTGGCGGGCTAAAGAAACTATTTATTGAGGACTTCGATAACGTTGCTAGTGGTAACATTTGCCGGGCCAAGTTCAATTTAAATGATGTGGGTAAACAGAAAGTTTCTGTGTTAGCTGAAAAACTAAATCAGATTTCGCCTCACGTTGAGATTGTACCTTTTGACGTGAAGCTAAATCTATTTAAAAATTCCACGCTCGAAAGCGATTTAGAAAAATCTGTGGATTTAATAATCGACTGTAGTACTGACCCTGAAGTGACCTTTATACTTGACTCGCTTGAAAAGCGGCCAAGGGTTTTTAGTCTGGCCCTGACCAATAAGGCAAAATCACTAATAAGTATTACTGGTCAGGATTTGACTGTGAACGCACATAATTTATTCTCTCACTTTGAGAATGAACTACCATCATATTATGAAGGTGCTGGTTGTGGCTATGCTACTTTTGAAGCAAGCTTCAATGATATAGGTGCATTGGTGCACCCTGTTTTTAAAAGAATCAATAGGCAGCTGCAGCTACAGGAAAGCACAAACTCCCAAACCCTGGTAGCAAAAGATCTTTCTGATACCAAAGGAATAGAGCTAATCACTTACACACAGCTATTTCAACGAGACTTAAAATCCTACCTGTATATAGCTGATTCTGTATTTCCTGAAATTGAAAAAGCGGTTAAAGATCATTACCCAAAAGAGTTTGGAGGTGTATTTATAGGAAACTCAACTTCCAGTCACTCTCTATTGATAGAAGATATTTTGATACCAGATGCCTATGAAAATGGTAGGACTGTCTTTGTCCGTCACCCAGGCTCACTGAATGATAGGCTAAAACTAATTCATCAAGAATCTGATGGCAGAATTGATTATGTAGGAGAGTGGCATTCTCATCCTGACGCAGCGGTTGTCCCAAGTTCAACAGATAAAAAAGCGATGGATATTATCTCTAAAAACAAAGATATTAATACTACCAGCCCCATAATGGCAATAATGGAGGTTAGGAAAGACCACACAAGCATAGGATTCTATATTTATAAAGACAATAAGATTTACAGTTATGAGTGATAAAATTAATATTGGTGATTTGTTTGCTGGCCTTCAAAGTCAAATTCAAGCTAGGTTCAGTACTAATCGTAAGTTTATCGGACATGCGGTATCAAAAGGAGATTCATTGGAAAACGTATGGATAGAATGGCTTCGTCAATACCTCCCAAATCGTTATTGTGTCGACAAAGCTTTTGTCATAGACTCAAAGGGACAAGTCAGTCAGCAGCTTGACTTGGTGATTTACGACCAACATTTTACTCCTTTTGTATTTAAGCAGGATGGTGTCATCTACATACCCGCAGAAGGGGTTTATGCAGTTTTTGAAGTAAAGCCAGAAATTACAAAGGGATATATTGAATACGCTGGAGAAAAAATAGCTAGTGTGCGCAAGCTACATCGTACTTCCACAAACATTATTGATCGGGGAAAACAATACGACCCTCGTCCACTAACTAAGATAATTGGGGGGCTACTGGCTGTGGAAAGTTCAATTTCAGAAGAAACGGTAAAAAAGCATATTAAAGCGCTTAAACCATTAGAAGCCTTTGATATGGGGTGTGGTGTTTCTACTGGTAGTTTTTATGTGAACTATGAGGGAAAGGAAGACCCCGACATTCAGGATTTCAATAAGCGCATTAGTGAATACTACAAAAACCGGGAAATAAGCGAAGTCGAATTCAGTGCCGCCAAACATTCATTAGTCACTTTTTTTCTACAGCTATCCCGATATCTGCAACAATCAATAGGTAGCGTGGCAGCCATTGATCTTGGAGCATATGCCAAGGCTATTAAATTTGAAATTGATGAAGAATTATGAGTAAAGCTGTTAAATACGCACAAAATGGGGCAGTCATTTTCGGGATAACTAATGCCTTGCTAAACGCTTTGAATCAGCTTGAAGAAAAAAAAGGCAATCTCAATTTGAAGTTTGATTGGTCAAGGCTCTTGCAAGCTGGGGGCAAAGGAGCATTGGTAGGTGGAGTAGGGGGAGCTGTGATAGGTGGTATAATAGATTGGGAGAATAGCAGAGAAGAGCCACTTAATACGAATGCTATAATGAACAGGATTATCACAGATTTAAAATTATCAAGTGAAGATCCTGTTTACCAGACGCTTTCGGCCAAGGCAGCGGTTATTGTAAAGCTCATTCAATCGCGATTTAAAAGTCAATTAGGTGGAAAGCTGATAAAAATAGGATCAACAGAGGAAAATACAGCCCTTCAGGAAGACTTCGATATTGACATCACAATACCCTTCAAGCCCAACAGCTTTGCTTCAACTTCAATTATGTTTGAAGAACTATTCTCATTTTTGGAGAGTGAATACGATGACAAGGACTTGGTTAAAATAAGGAAGCAGAAGAAATCAATCGGAATTTTATATCAAATAGGAGATTACGATTGCAAGATTGATCTAGTTCCATATAAGCAGAGTAAAACGCAGGATAAGACTATTGGCTACCTTTTTGTAAACAATAATTCATTGTTCAGAGAAGACAGCTACACTAAAACAGATATTTCCGCGCTCAAAAGCATAAACCTGACGCCAACTCAGCAAAAGCTAGTTGTAGCTTTTAAAGGTTGGAAAAGAAAGTTGGATCTCCCACTTAGTTCGCATCTTCTAAAGCTGCTTATAGTAGAGGCCTACAAAAAACAACCTAACCCCATACCAAGAGCTTTCACAGGTAAAGTTCTGATGGTAGCGAGATATATAGAGGATAATATCGAAGAGAGAAGAGTCGTAAGTCTTGAGAATACAAATAATGTTTTAACCCAAATGCCTTATAGTGAAAAGAGGCAAATTCGAACAGCCTGTAGAAGACTTCGTGAGGACTATGATTATCAGCCAAATTCAATGTTAGAATATTTTGAACCGACTACTAGTTTGATTTGAAAGGTCTTTAAAATATTAGATTTCTGATATCAACGTGACTATGTATTACGGACATTTCTTTATTTTTCCTATAATTAATATTATGTAAAATTATAGTTTCTAAAACAAAAAAGGGAACAGTTAAAACCGCTCCCTTCCTTGGCATCTATCCAACAAGTAACAACTTATCCTAAACCATCCAATTTGGCTTGGGTATCTTTCGCTTCTTGATACATCTTAAGCTTATAATACACTTCTTTAAGCGCTTTTAAAGTATCTTCATCCTTAGGCTCTAAACTGTGTGCTTTTTCAAAATACGGTAACGCCAATTTAAATTCAGCATCCTGCTTCTTTTTAAATGCATTGTACTTGGTAGTTTCGTTAAAGCCCAATTTGTTCATGTCTTCGGTAAATGCATTGGCTTTCTCTACATGTATTAATCCACGCATGTAAATGGGGTCCATATAATCTTCATCCAAAGCAATGGCTTTATCATATGCTACCACCGCCTTCTCGGCATCTTTTATATCGGTTTGATAAATAAAACCCATAATATAATGCAGCATTTTGCTGTTAGGATCTTTAACAATGGCTGCTTCTAAGTTTACCAAAGCTTTGTCAAACTCTTCCTTTTCTAAATAGGTTTGTAATTCGGCTCGTAATAAAGTTTCATCTTCCGGAAAAGCGGCTCTACCTTTTTTAATATAAGAATCGTAACCCGCTTGGTCGTCTTTCTTTAAACTCAAATTGGCCAATGTTACATACAATGAAGCACGAATATCACCTTCCACACGCGGATCCTTGTATTTTTCTAATCTAACCAAACGATCCATTTGTTTACGGCTAGCAAACTCTCGCTCTTCTCCGTTTTCTATGCTGGTGGCAAAGTACTGGCGACCTTGATAATTCAAAGCAACCAATTCTTTATTAATAGCAATGGCTTCATCAATACTTCCTGCATTTTGCGCCATTACAGCCGCATTATATAGCATACTGGTATCGGTGCCCATTTCCATTTCCTTTTTAAGATCGTAGCAACGTTTAAAGCTCATATAAGCCTCGGCAAACTCTTTATTGTTGTTTTGAGTTATTCCTTGGTTGCCATAAATCGCAGCAATGCCTGATAAATCTGTACGAGCGGCATCACTCTTAGAGCCTTTACCTGTGCTGCTCTCAAAAGCAATTAATTTTTTATAGGATTCGGTAGCTTTCGTCAAGGCATCTGCATCCAACGCTTTAATCGTAGCATCCTGACTGGTGGCAATTTGGTAATTTATTTTTCCATTGTAAAAGTAAAACTTGGCTAGGTCTTTCGATTTTATGGCAGATACCTCTTTAGTTTCAATTAGCTGGCTGGCTTCATCTATGTATTGCTTCGCTTCAGGTATATCCTGACGGTTAAAAGCAATAATAGCGCTCGAAATTTTGGGTCCTTCTTGTGCATTGATAAACCCGGCAAATAATAGGGTTAAAATAACTATGGTACGTTTCATCTTGTTTATTTGATTTAGGGCAAAAATAAAATTATTTCCAATCTTCAATGATGTAATCATAAAATTCAATATTGTAGAATTTTTCGTGCATTGAAATGAAAACTTTGCGTTACTTTACCTCTTATTATATTACTAAAAACTTAATTCTTTTTTGAATGAAAATGGATATTCAAACTGTTGGTTTTAACGCTCAAGCAGAGCTAACTGACTTCGCCAAGGAAAAAACTGAAAAGTTAAGTCACTATTTTGATCAAATTGTAGGAGCGGAAATTTATCTTAAACAAGATAATAACGACAAACAACAAACCAAAGTAGCCGAAATCAAGCTCAATATTCCGGGAAACGATTTATTTGCCGAAAGCCGTTCGCACAAATTTGAAATTGCGATAAACGAAACAACCGAAAAATTAAAAGGTCAAATCCGAAAGTTAAAAACCAAGTACGCCACGCGATAGCACTGTGTTTTTGACTACAACATTGGTACTAAGTTGCCCAACTCCTTTAAAGGTGTTGGGCATTTTTTTGTTTAAGCCTTTTCCAAAACCTTGCCAATATTAGGCTTAAAGTATAATTCGCTTTTTAAAATTTTCCCATCCTCTCGGTAAATAGCATTACCATCAGCATCTAGCTTGCTCATATTACTTTCTTGTATTTCATCAAATACTTTTTCAATTACCTCTTGCAAACCATGCTTTAATATGGTGCCGCATAAAATGTACATCATATCACCCAAGGCATCGGCAATCTCTACCAAGTCGCCATTTTTAGCGGCTTCCAGGTATTCTTCATTTTCTTCTTGCATCAATCGGTGGCGCAGCTCATACGTATCGCTGCCGGCCTGGGCTTTGGGACGTTCCTCATTGCCAATTCCAAATACTTCGTGAAAGTGGGCTACCTTTTCTATTTGTTTCTTCATGCTGGGTATATTTGCTAAAAATTAATTTTAATGGAAAACATTACAACAGGCCACTGGATTTTTGCCTCTTTATTTTTAATCGTTTTTGTGGGCTTTCTTATTTGGAGTTACCGTAAAGAGGCTTCTTTACATAAACTTCAGTTTGGCAGTGCCTCGGTGGTATTAGTAGGTATTGTAGTTGTTTTGTTTGTGTTTTATGTGTTAAAGCAGATTTTCAGTTAATCCTTTTTCAAAAATAAGAGTTTGCCTCTCCTCTATTTGTAAAATAAAATGAGCGGGTTCTTGCAGCTTCAAAGCGAATGTATCGGCATTTAAAACCCCTCCCATTTGCTCCACTAAACCATATTGCTCTGATAAATCCCCTACTGCTTCCAGTATAAAGTGGGTTTGTAGTTGATCCGTTTCATGATCTAGAACTTCCTTTCGCATCAAACCTATATCGGCTTTGGTAGTGGTTTCTCCCCTTTGTAATTCGCAATTGCGCAGTATCAAATCCAAGTGGTTTTTTTCGTTTTCCGGAATTTGATGGTACTCCTCTATCCTTTTGCTATTAGCTACCAAACCATCTGCCAGTAGCTCTAAACTATAAAGAAGGCTTAAAAAATTCAATCTTCTGGCAGTATCACGGTAATCGTCTTTGGGGTGGGCTCCCGATTCTATCAAAACACAAGGAATATCGTTTTCCATAAAGTGTTCGCCCAAAGCCCTTGGATAAAACGCATCGCTGTACTTAGCCACATGTTTAGGTAATTCAGTTTCTACCAACTCTGCCAAATGAGCAATTAAGGTCATGGCCCTTTTACGAGCCTTATTGTTGGGTTCCTCTTTACTAGCCGCGGCTGCCAAAAAACTAAACGTAGCGGGCTTTGAAGTGGCACCCACCGAAAAAATAGCACGTTGATCGTGCAAATTAAAAGCCCATTGCGGCTTAAACACCTTTATATGTCTTACAAAGTGCCCCATCTCTAAAGAGGCCTGGCTGCGTGCGTCCCTGTTTAAGTCAATTCCCAAAGCGTTTACCCTTGTAAAGGCTTCCGATCCATCGGGATTTAACATGGGAATAAAAGAAAGCTTTAAAGACTTCTTTAGTTTATCTCGCAAGGCATTGTAATCATCATTAGCGGTTAAAAATGCCAACAAATCAATTAGAGCCATTGTGGCGGTTGGCTCATTCCCGTGCATTTGCGACCAAAGACAAACGGTTATTGCTCCCTCTCCAAATTCGATGGATTCTATTTTTCGTCCCTCGGTACTGTTTCCTATAGTAGCGAATTTTAAATCTGGGTGATTTCTAAAAGCTCGCAGCTGCTCTTGCAAATTTTGAGGTCGCAACCAGCGAAACCTAAAGGCACTTTGAAAATAATTTGAATAATCTTTTGATGAAAAAGTGAAGTTCATGAGTCTTGTTGTAGGGCAAATTTAGCGGTAAACACAGCACAAATACTTAGCAAACAACCCGCGATTTGTTTTGTTTAAAAAATACAATTGAAAATATTGTCTATTAACTAACTTGTTTCCAGCATTTTAATATTCACAACTTAACTTTTTAATTCACAATATTAATCTTAGTTACTTCAAATAAATGTTGACTTTTTAGCTACTATGTCAATTTTGATTTTACATTTGTTTTACAATTGTAAATACAATTTGAATCATGACAAATGTAGCCCCACGCATAAAAGAGCTTATTGAATCACTTGGTTACAGCAATACCGATTTCGCCAAAGAAATTGGCCTTAATCCCGCTATAGTTAGCCATATACTAAGTGGGCGAAACAAACCAAGTCTACAGGTAATTGAGCGAATCAAGACGAATTTCACAAATGTAAATCTGGATTATTTACTATTGGGACAAGGTATGCTTTTTGCAAATGTAAAAAAAGAAGTTTCGGAAGTAAACATGGGTGGATTTTCGGGCTTACCTAACGAAGGTGTGCGCATCGCATCGGTACAAGGCGCGCCACCTCCCGCTGAAATAATCAATACAGAACCGATAGAAACAAATGTAAAAAAGGAAGAGCCCATCGAAAAATCGATTATCGATAACAGCAGTCCAAACAAAGCGGTAGAAAGAGTACTTATCTTTTATAAAGATGGAACTTTTAGTAGCTATACGCCACAATAGTTTTGCGGTTGTAAAAGCTTTAGTAATTTTGCAGCACCGCATACGTTGATTATGAAAAATACAAACAGAACCATCGCCATTTTAACTCTTATTGTTTTAGGAGTAGCTACTCGCTTCCTCCCCCACCCTCCTAACTTTACAGCGGTAGGAGCAGCGGCTTTGCTGGGTGGCGCTCTTTTTAAGAATGGCTTTAAAGCTCTTCTAATTCCTTTTGCAACCATATTTATTAGCGATTTGTGTTTAAACAACTTGATATACGCTGGCACAGAGGGGTTTACGTGGTTTACCGAAGGAGCTCTGTTTCTATATGGCGCTTACCTTTTAATTTCTCTTTTAGGACGACTGATGGCTAAGAACCAAAACTTGCTTAACGTAGGTCTAACATCTGTTGTAGCGGCATTGGTTTTCTTTTTAGTAAGCAATATCGGCTCTTGGTTGGTTTTACCCATATATGCCAAAAACCTTAGCGGGCTAATGCAAGCCTATGTAGCTGGCTTACCCTTTTTAGGAGCGCAAGTAGCCAGCATGGTAGTTTATAGCTTGGCACTTTTTACGATAGCCAAATTGTGGATTAAGCAACCTAGCCTCACTACAGAGCATGCTTAGCCTTTGGCAAAAGCAAAGTTTTTCATCTCCTTTTTTTGATATTGTAATTGTTGGAAGCGGACTTTCGGGTTTGCTCACAGCTTATTACCTTAAAAAAGAACAACCCAAACTAAAAATTGTAATTCTAGAAAAAGGCGCCTTTCCCGAAGGTGCCTCGGCTAAAAACGCGGGTTTTGCTTGTTTTGGTAGCGTTTCTGAATTACTAGACGACCAAGCAAATGAGGGTTTAGATTTTGCTCTGCAACGTGTTTTTAATCGCTACAGCGGATTACAAAAGCTGCGCGCCATTATAGGCGATAAAGCCATGAACCTTCAAACAAATGGTGGCTTTGAAGTTTTTACCCCTGATGAAGAAACACTCTTTAAAGAAAGCAGCCAATCTATTGAACCTTTAAATCAGGCTATTGCCGAGAAATTGAAATTTGAGCCTTACTCACTGGTAAACAATAACTTTGGTATTAAATCACTTCCTCAGCTTATTAAGATTAAAGGCGAGTCCGCCATTAATAGCGGCAAATTATTAGAAAGTCTGCTCAATCTGGTGCAAACCATGGGTGTTACTGTACGGTTTAATAGCAACGTAAACGGATTTAATCCCAGTGGCAGCCTTTGGGAAACGGCTACAAACAAAACACTTTACCGTAGCTCTAAATTGATATTTGCCACCAACGGCTTTAGTCAATCACTATTTCCCAAATTAAATATTATACCTGGGCGTGGGCAAGTACTGCTAACCAGTCCCTTGAGTAAGCTTCCTTTTAAAGGTAACTTTCATATAAAGCAGGGCTATTTCTATTTTAGACCCTTCCAAAACAGAGTATTGTTGGGAGGCGGACGCCATTTATTTAGAGAACAAGAAACAACCACCAGTCAAGAAACTACAAGCGAGCTGCAAACTGTACTAGAGGACTTATTGCATGAAGTGATTTTACCTGGACAAAATTTTACCATAGAACAACGCTGGGCAGGCACCATGGCCTTTGGTGCTCATAACGAAAAGGAAGTTTTAGTAAAAGAGTTAGAGCCGGGTCTTTACATAAATGCTCGATTTGGCGGCATGGGAATCGCACTGGCGGCTCATTCGGCCGAAAGGCTAAGCAAGCAACTGCTTAAATAGATTCGTCTTTTGATTGCCTTAATAACAGTAAGGACTTTTGTAGCATTGGTAACGCAAATGAGAAACCTGTACCCTCGCTGGGGCTGAGCTCTAAATTGAGTAATGGATTAATGCCTATTCGTTTAGCTAACGATTGCTGCAAGGCGCCTCCACAGTCGCTTAAAAGACAATACTCCTTTGCCAAGGGATTTATTTTTTGAGCTACTAACAAGGCAGCTATAGCCGAAAGGCCATCTAAAATAATTAACATTTGATTTTTGGCTGCTGTTAAAATGGCACCGCAAATTGCAGCTATTTCAAAACCTCCGTATAAACTTAAATTGGTAACTACATCGTGCGTAAGCGGATGACTGCGTAAAGCCTTATTCACCAATTGTTTTACTAATTCACTTTTTGGATCAGATTCTTCTACAACATCTTCAGGCTTAAGATTGTATAGTGCGCAGGTGAGCGCCACTACGCTACAGGTATTCCCCTCGGCAATGGCACTTAAGCCAATGGTATTACTTTCCGTGCGTAAATGGCTTTCGGTGATTTTTTTGCCGGTCTCCATCGCTTTTAAGGTGGCCGCACTTTGCATGGCCGGGAATTTTAAAAAACTTTGGCTACCCATTGCCATTTTACGACTAAGTACTTTAGAGCCGTGATGCAGCCAGTAGCTCAGCGTGCCTTCGAACGAATGAGCTACCCCTACATCAATAATTTTTATTTCAGGATTGTTTTCTTGTGTGTTACTAAACAGCTGAGAAGGTGCCGTATCATGCAAAAATTTGAGCACTCGAATAGCCGTAGTTTCTTTGCTCTGCAACACTTTGTAGTATTCAGCAATACCATGATCGGCCGCAAAAAGATGCAATACGGGGTGCATTATAAAAGGTCTGCTTGATCCAAAAACTTGGCCAATACGAAACACTAATTCGGTTAAGGTTCCTAAGCTATTGTTAGGAACCACTGCTACCGCTAAATTTTCTTGAAGTTTATTACTTAGGTGTTTACTTTGTGGCTTAACCACCGATATTTGATACCAATCACTTGAATCCAAAGCTACTTGGAATTATACCTACTGTTTGTACGTCAATTTGACCACCATCTTTATCATAACGCAGTACTTCACCATTTTCAATACGATCTTTATCATCCGAAAGGTAAATCTCATGGCGACTTAAATCAACACCCAATCCGTAAAATGAACCAGCAATGTACGGGCTAGTAGGTGCAAAACTCATGGCGGTATCATAACGCATCAGATTGGCGTCTTGTACATTATCTAAAAAGTACAAATATTGTCCGTCAGGCCCCATTTTAAGCTGCTTTGGACGCATCAGGTTGTCTGAGAAAGTCAAAGCATTTACTTTGTTTACGGAATCGATTTCATACTCGATTGAATCCATATCCAAATTAAAACTTACCAACTCGCCAGGAATGCTAGCTGAAGGATTTTGATCCGCAATACCACTGCATAAAACCCATAATTGGTTATCTTCAGTTAATTGCATGGAATTGGGGTTGTTGCCAGCTCTAATAAAGTCAATTACCGTGTCTACATCGGTATTAATAAAGGTAAGATTGCTGTCAATAAGTCCATCACCTCCGTTGGCTACAATAGCTATATTATCCTTAAGCACCATGCTCTCCGGTCCTAAGCCCGTCCAAAGTGTTTTTTTGATATTACCATTACTTGGGTTTAACACATGGATACCCTCGATTTGCCAATCGGTAACATAAAATTTATTGTCAGCAACTTTCATGATTTGGCGTGGTGCTCCAAAACCTTTTATTTTTCGCACAAAGGTGAAATCATCCGACTTCACTACAATTATTTCTGCACTTCCGTTTAATACCAGATACGTTAAATCTCCATCTACCAAAAAGCTTTGAAGAATATTACCCATGGTGTAGGTATTTGTTTTTTGGAAAATATTACGCTCCATTACTTTTTGCATAGGATCGTAAAAATTCATGGTGCCAGTACCTCCTATCTCTAATCCTTCTGCTCCCATTAAAATTCTAGAAGCACTGGTGGGCTCTGGAGTGGGTTTAGGATCGTCTTTACATGCGCTAAAAACCAAAACGCCAAGTGCCACTGTGGTTAACTTTAAATAAGAGTGTAAATGTTTCATAGGTACCGTATTGAAAAGCTATTTTACTAGCTATTTTTAGTGATAGTAAGCCGTAAATTTAAGAGCCTTGAACTTAAAAAGAAAGAAATGCGGGCTCTAAACAACATTTTCGTTTTTAATTGACCGAATATCAATTAATTAGGACGGATATTTTTACGTTTTAGCCCAATAAACTTTCAGCATTAGCCAAGGCTGCTGCCGATATTTGCTCGCCACTTAGCAAACGAGCCACTTCTTGAAGCCTTTGCTCCTTACTTAACGTTGTTATTTGGGTTAGCGTTTTTTGCTCCTTACTTTCTTTTAAAACTTTGTAATGATACGAACCTTTGCTGGCTATTTGCGGCAAATGACTAATGGCAATAACCTGCATGTTTTGCCCCATATCGGTTAAGATATCTCCAATTTTATGAGCGGTTTCACCACTAACACCTGTATCGATCTCGTCAAAAATAATAGCGGCTAAATCACTTTTTTGCGCCATAATAGCTTTTAAAGCCAGCATAACTCTACTTAGCTCCCCTCCCGAAGCTACCTTTTGCAGCGGTTGAAGGGCTTGCCCGCTATTAGCCGAAAAATCGAATGAAATAGTATCACTTCCGTTTAGTTGAAATGGCTGATTGGACTTTAAGGAAACCTCAAATTTAGCCGCAGCCATGTTGAGCTCAGCCAAAAGTTTTTCGATAGCCTTTTTTAGCAAAGGCGCTACTTTTTTACGTGTAGTACTTAAGGCCGCTGCTTTTATTTGTAAAAGTGCCTCTTGCTCCTTTATTGTCTCTTTTAACTTTAGCTGCTTCTCCTCTATCGAGCTTACATCCAGCAATTGCTGATTCATTTTATCGAGCAAGGCTATTAGCTCTGCATTACTCTGCACATGATGCTTTTGCTGCAAATGCATTAATGTGCTAAGTCGTGATTCAACCTTTTGCAAGCGATTTGGATCCAAATCCATAGCAGAGCCATCGGTCTCTACCTCCATCATTACATCCGATAATTCAATTGTCAAACTTTGTACTCGCTCCGAAAGCTGTTTGTAGTGACTTTGATAGCCACCTATTTTATCCAACTTAAGTTGCACTTCACGTAAAGCCTGTTGTAGGCCTAGGGGTTGCTCACTATTATTCAGTTGGTTTATTTCGCTAATTAGAGCGGCAATTTCCTCCGCATTAGCGAGTACAGCTACCTCTTGCTCCAACTCTTCTTGCTCTTGTGGCTCTAATTTAGCATTCGCCAATTCTTCAATCTGAAAACGCAGGTAATCCAAACCACCAACATCCGTGGATGCTAACTGTTGAAGCGTTTCGAGCTCTTTGTAGTATTTTTTTAAGATGATAAATTGAGATTGATATACCGCTCGTTGCTTTTCATTATTCGCAAAAGCATCTACCAACTCCAACTGATATGCAGGGCTCGTTAATAAACGGCTATCATGCTGACTGTGAATGTCAATAAGGTTTTTGGACAAGGCCTGAAGCACTTGCAATTTTACTGGGCTATCATTAACAAAGGCCCGTGATTTTCCGGCCGGGGTTATTTCCCTTCTGATTAGCGTGATTTCCTCAAAATCCAAATCCTGCTCTGTGAAAAAGGGCAGAAATTGCTTTTTACTAATTTTAAAAGAAGCTTCAACAATACATTTCTTGTCCGAATTTTTAAAATGTTTGCTTTCCGATCGCTGCCCAAGAACTAAACCTAAGGCGCCCAAAATAATAGACTTACCCGCTCCTGTTTCTCCCGTAATCACACTTAAGCCTTCATGAAGATCAAGCTCTAAGCTATCAATTAAAGCAAAATTTGCGATGGATAAATGTTGCAGCATAGCTTGGGAATTTTAAGATTTCCCCATTTTTTGATATTTGCTGGCATTGGAATTATCCAACTCAATCAATACTTCTTTGAGGTCTGCCAAAGGCATAGGTTCTCCTCCTCCAAAAGTATTTATTATCTCCTGTCCCTTAGCGTCAAAAAACAACTGCATTAAATACGAGTTTCGCCTTTGTTTATGTACTTTCTCAAGGCTTATTAAAGAACTTTTCATAATGTTTTTAGCCGTTTTTTGCTGACTAGCTTCATGCATCATATCCAAACCTAAACGGTGGTATTGGTATAAGCAGCTGCGCATATTATCAAATGCCGGGCTGGTAAGGTTGTCCATTAGCCAAAAACGATTTTTATTGTTTTCAAAGCTACTCCAACCGCCATAGGAGCCACTTTGCGCGTTGTTTACAATCTTCTGCGCATTTTCATAATAGGGATCTCCTCCTCGTAAAGAGTAAGTATCGTGATCGAGACCAATAATAGTATAGGCGTAAAAAGCCAAAATAGATGTAAGGTTGGAAAGATTGGTGTTCAATGAAAAGTCCAATCTATCAAATTCCAGGTATTGAAATTCCAATTTATCATCACGCATAACAAGTACTGGCGAATTGTAGCCCGACTTATAAACAGGACGACTGTAAGAGATTTGAAGGTCTCCGCTAAATTGATCGCTGTTCCATTTAGTAATGTTTAATATAAACTGACAACTAATCCGTTCTTCAGGCGCATAGGTTTCGTTGGTCCATTTTCGGGCATTCAAAAATTCGCGAATGGCCGTTTCTAGGGTGGTGAAAACCTGTTTATTGGTAGCCTGTATGCTGCTACTAATTATTTGCACTTGCGCATTTAACTCTTGACCTAAAACTTTAGATGGAGCCTGCAATGCGCTTATAAACAATATGCTGTAAAATATCTTTTGCAACTTCAATTTTGCTTTTTAGTTTAATTTCAATAGGTTCATTTTTACCGTCAATAATCCAGACGCTGTTGGTGTTAGCACCAAAACCCGTATTGGCGCTGGGCGAATTTAAAACGATAAAATCACAATTTTTCTTGTGTAGTTTTTTTTCTGCGTTTTCCAAGCCATTTTGAGTTTCTAAGGCAAAGCCTACCAACACTTGATCAGAGCGCTTTGCAGCTCCTAAGCCCGCTAAAATATCTGGGTTTTCAATCAGTTTTATCTCTAAGGGCGCACTGGTCTTTTTAATTTTTTGATCTACAAAATCAGCGGGGCGGTAATCGGCAATGGCTGCGGCTAAAATGGTTACATCGGCATTGTCAAATTTAGCAGCAACAGATTCCTGCATTTGCAGAGCGCTCTGTACATGGCTTACTTTGATGCTGGCACTTTTAGGAACAACCGAATTAGGCCCTAACACCAGTTCAACCTCTGCGCCTAAATTCAAAGCTGCTTCGGCTAGAGCTACACCCATTTTGCCGCTGCTATGGTTCCCAATAAACCGAACAGGATCAATGGCTTCGTAGGTTGGCCCTGCGTTAATAAGCACCTTTTTTCCCGTTAAGGGTAAACCTTGCTTGAGTTGCTCCTCTAAAAAAGAAACAATTTCCTCGGGCTCGGCCATTCGTCCTTCTCCTTCTAAACCACTCGCCAATTCACCACTTCCTGCGGGAATCACAAAATTCCCGAATTGCTTAAGCTGGCTTAAATTATGTTGAGTTGAAGGATGTTGATACATATCTAAATCCATTGCAGGCGCTATGTAAACAGGACATTTGGCGGATAAATAACAACCCATTAAAAGGTTGTCGCAATTACCGCTTACCAACTTTGAAAGGGTTTTAGCCGTGGCGGGAGCAATCAGCATTAAATCAGCCCAAAGGCCAAAGTCAACATGATTATTCCATTTCCCTTCAGGATCATTCTCTCCAAAATATTCCCATTGCACAGGGTTTTTAGAAAGCGTAGCTAAGGTAAGCGGGGTAACAAACGAACGAGCCGAGGGTGTGAGTATTACTCGCACCTCGGCTCCTTGTTTTATTAGTAAACGAACTAAGAAACTCGCTTTGTAAGCGGCAATGCTACCGGTAACTCCAAGCAACACTTTTTTTCCGCTTAGCATAACTCTTATGCTTCGTTGTTATCTTGTTTCACTTCGGTACGTCTAAAATATACCTGTCCATCTTTCCATTCTTGAACGGCTAACGAAACCGGCTTGGGTAATGCTTCGTAAAACCTAGACACCTCAATTTGCTCTTTATTTTCGAAAATTTCTTCTAAACTTTCAGTATTGGTAGCAAACTCATCCAACTTATCGTGAAGCTCTACTTTTATTTCTTCGCCAATCTGCTCCGCTCTTTTCGAAATAATGGCCAAAGCTTCATAGATGTTCTCTGTTGGGGAATCTAATTCATTCTGACTCTGTGTGATGGTGCTCTTAGGCGCTTCCATTTTCTTGTAGTCCATAATTATATGATGTTACTCTGATTTATTCTCTATTAATCCTATTTGTCTTCTTATTTCCATCGAAATCGCATCCGCATCTGCTTTCCATTCGCTTTCGGGATAAAGATCGCTAAACTCAAAATAAGCCGTTTTGGCTTCAATAAAACGCTGTAATTGTTTTGACTCTACGCTACTACTCGCTAATTCGTAGGCAGATTGCAAACGTAAAAACATGGCCTCCTCTCTATACTGGGTGTCCGGAAAATCGTTTAAGGTACTATTAAAAGCAACAACAGCCGCTTTGTAAAATGTTGTTTTGTGGTATTGCTTGGCTCTTTCAAAAGATTTAGTCTCCAATTTTTGACGCAATTCCTTCATATAATCATTGCACTCCAATAACTTATCGCTGTTAGGATACGTATTTACAAAAAGCTGCATTTCGTTAATGGCCTTGTAGGTGTACGATTGATCTAAGCTATATACTGGAGACTCCAAGTAATAACAATAACCCACCATAAAGGCACATTCTTCTGCCTTTTTACTACTAGGAAAAGTATTATTGAAGTTTTTAAAATGGTAAGCCGCTAGTAAATAATCGGCTCTATGAAAATTGGTGTAGGCGTAGTAATAATAAACATCTGCTGCTTTACTACTTCCGCGGTACAGCGTTAGTAACTCATCAAACAAAGGATAGGCCTTGTTGTACTTCTCGTCCTCAAAGTATTCCACCGCTTTGGTGTACTTCAAATCAAGGTCGGTACTTTTTAATACCTTTTGATATTCGCTGCAAGAGCCCATTATAAGGCCAACAACTAAAACGTAAAATATACGGGTGCTTGTTTTCATAAAATAATCGCGCAAAAGTACAAATAAGCTCGCTAACCAAACGAAAAAAGTGCGGCTTAGGTATGCTATTTTTTTGTGCTTAATATTTGAGCCGCAATCAATTAAAATTTGCCCTTATTTTTGTTGAAATATTTAAGATAGATGCAGCAGACTAAAATTGCCGGAACCGGTCACTACGTACCTGATAATGTGGTTACTAATAATGATTTGTCTCAGTTAATGGATACCAACGATGAGTGGATTCAGGAGCGAACAGGAATTGTGGAGCGCAGATGGATACAACCCGGCAGTGGCGATAGCCCCTCCACAATGGGCACAAAGGCGGCTTTAAAAGCAATTGAAAAAGCTGGAATTGACAAAACAGAAATCGATTTTATCATTTTTGCTACCCTCTCTCCCGATTATTATTTTCCAGGCCCAGGGGTAATGGTGCAAGAGCAATTAGGTTTAGATACCGTACCGGCTTTAGATATTCGAAATCAATGCTCAGGCTTTATTTATGGACTTTCGGTAGCCGACCAGTTTATAAAAACAGGCACTTATAACAACATATTACTCATTGGTTCCGAAAACCACAGCGGAGGATTAGATAAAACAACTCGTGGCCGTGGTGTTTCGGTTATTTTTGGAGATGGCGCAGGTGCGGTAATTCTGCAACCTGCCCAATCGGGTACAGAAGGAATACTAACTACTCACTTACACTCCGAAGGAAAACATGCCAAAGAATTGGCTTTAATTGGGCCCAATACCGAGCATTGGGTAGATAAAATTTTGGAAGAGAAAAACCCAGAAGACACCAGCTACTACCCTTATATGAATGGGAACTTTGTTTTTAAACATGCCGTAACGCGCTTTCAGGAGGTGATAAATGAAGCTTTGAAGGCAGTAGGACTAAACAGCAGTGATATTGATTTACTAATTCCACACCAAGCCAATTTGCGCATAAGCCAATACATTCAGAAAAAAATGGAACTCTCTTCAAGTCAGATATTTAACAATATTCAAAAGTACGGAAACACCACCGCGGCTTCTATACCTATTGCTTTAAGTGAAGCTGTAGAGGAAGGTAAATTGAAACAAGGTGACTTACTTTGCTTGGCGGCCTTTGGTAGTGGATTTACTTGGGGTAGCGCATTAATAAGGTGGTAAGCTCCTTTGTAACTATACGCAACTCTGCGTATTGAAAGCTTAGAATACGGAATGCACTTTTGTGTTTTCTAAATTAAACTAAGCAACAATGAAAACTATTTTAAGATTATCATGGGTTTTAGCCCTGCCCCTTTGCTTTGTGCTTTCTTTTAGCGCATGCGATAAGGATGATGACAAAGACAGCAATACTGGTAACAGCGCTTGCGCGGGAGGTGTTGCCTTTTGCATGGAATACGGATCTACCAACAAAAGTGGCGCGGCTACTTTATCGCAACCTCTGGGTGGGCGTTACCGTGTTTATTGGGAAAAAACGGCTGGCGGAAGCTTTGAGCAAGTAGAGCTTGATATTTACGGAAGCGCTACCGGAACGTATTCTATCGATACTACAGGAGCCACAGGCACAGCCGTGTTTGAATATTTTTCTACCACAGGTGGGGCAAACAAAGGCGTAAGTGGCACCTTAACGGTAAGCCAGTTTGACCCCAACGGAAACGGCCTTACAGGAACTTTTACGGTAGGTACAGCCGATGGAACCTTGGTTAAAAATGGCCACTTTGTAAACGTTACCCCCTAAGTACCTTGTTTAAACCTAATTAAAAGCTCAAGAATTCTTGAGCTTTTTTTGTTTCTAACCGCTCTTGTTCTAAACTATTTAGAGCCAATTAGCCTTTCGATATCTAGCTCAACAATTGGTCATTTTTATTGCACTTATAGTAAGAGTATATTTATCACTTTCTCGCTATTACTTTATCTAACCCCTGGCGATGGCTGGCAAAAGCAAGCACCAGAATAGTTTGCAATAGAAAATATGCAATTAAGAAACTCAAGAACCGTTCACTAAAAATGAGACTTTCGATAAACATTATTCTCTCAGTTGGGATTTGTAGTTTTCTTGGAATCTACTCAAGTGGACTATTTTCATTGATGCTTATTTTGTTTTTTATCCTCTGTTGTTTAATTACTTCAGTTTTGTTGACTGCATGGGCTAAAGGAAGTTTTAAAGAAAGAATAAAAAAAACAATACCATTTTCTTTTCCTCTGAATACAATAGCATTCATTATAGGCTATGCCTTTGAAACCTTAAAAGTCTTATGAAATTAGCTTTAAAAATACTTTCGGCATTCGGACTTGTAGGAACTTTAATAATTACTTATTTCCTTGGCACAGCTCCTTTAATCGAAGGCAAACATTTAATTAAACCATACATTGACACTCATTTTGCGGATAACTATTCCCCTGAAAAATTTGACCAAATTGAACTTGGCATGAGAAAATCTGAAGTAATTAAACTAATAGGAGAACCTCTATATAATGGAGTTGGATATTTCGATTCTTTAGTGACAAACTATCATTACACAGGAGACGGAAAGCTTTTGAGTAAAAGAGAACCAGGAGAACAGAAATATGATGATTTCGCTTGGTATCGGTCAACTATTGGTTTTGACGCTACAGAAACGGTGGTTTATCTTGATAAAGGATGGAGCCATGATTAATAGGAAAATAAAAACAGCATACAACAATGGTAGCTGTTGCACAACACCTCCCAACTCAAAATAACTGATTTAATGAAAGTCCGTAGCAGGCTTTTTGTTTTTTGGGTCAGTAGTTTTCCAGCAAAAATTAGGTGAGGCAAATAGGCTTACAAGGAGCAGGCGAAAGACGGGTGGTATTAAGCCAAGCGACCTTCCTGCTTTCATACATTTGACTAAGATGGGTTTGTATGTTCCCTGTTGTTTAGTTTGGCTAAACCCCATCAATCGGCATGAAAAACATTAAGCTGTTTACTTAGAAACTACGTACATTGAGAACCTCCTTGTACATCTATAATACATTATGCACATGCTCTATATTTGGAGCAGGATAAAGGAAATATAAACGTAACTGAGTTACGTTTACTAATTTGTTGGGCTTCATTAAAATGAAAAGATTAAAAATTATATATGGACTTTTAGTATTCACTCTATTTTTTATAGCGTGTAATTCAAAGCAAAGTGAGCAAAATTTGACTGACAATGCTGGCAGTAAATACTGTTCTAATGAAATAAATCTCTTCACTACCCCAGATTCAATCGATAAAATCACAATTGACTATAAACTTGACTCCGATTCAATAATCAATTCGATAGAGAATATTCTCGATAAAGACTTATGTTGGAATATGGTAAATTTCGGTTTAACCTTAACCAACAATAAACCTGTAAATGTTCATTTACTTAAAGAATGTAATGATGGAATAATAAGATGTTTTAGACGATTTCCTGAAGTGAATATTCTATTAAATCAAAAAGGATTACTAATGATTGAAAATGATATTATTCCAATAGACTCTGTGAAGTTTTGGATTCATAAGAATTTTCCCAATGATGAAGAATTTGATTTTGAAGAAATTTCAATTAAATGGACAACAGAAACACCTAAGGACAGTATTGAAAAAGCTTTTGAAAATATTATAGATGGATATTTAATGAATTATTCAGAAATATCTCAAAAATTCTATTCAAAAAACATTTGTGACTTGACAGAAAATCAAGTAGATAGCCTCAAGGCTGAATTACCTTTTAAAATAAGATTAGGAATGGGGAGACAAATAATACCTCCTCCGCCACCTCCTATTATGGAATAATTAATTGAATAAGTAAAATAACGAAAGCCCAACAATGGTAGCTGTTGCACAACCCCTCACAACTCAAAATAACTGATTTAATAAAAGCCCGTAGCGGGCTTTTTGTTTTTTGGGCCAGTAGTTTTTCTAGCAAAAATTAGGTGAGGCAAATAGGCTTAAAAGGAGCCGATGTAAAGCCCTTGGTATTGAGCCAAACTGTTTTCCTGCTTTCATACATTTGACTAAGGTGGGTTTGTAAGTTCCATGTTGTTTAGTTTGGTTAAACCCCATCAATCGGCATGAAAAACATTAAGCTGTTTACTTAGAAACTACGTACATTGAGAACCTCCTTATATATCTATAATACATTATGTGCAGGCACTATATATGGAGCAGGATAAAGGAAATATAAACGTAACTGAGTTACGTTTACTAACTTGTTGGCAGTAATCCACTATGAAAACGATAACACTACTTCTAGCCTATATTACAATCACAACTATTAATGGACAAAATATAAATGTCTTGAATGATAGCTTATGCGGTGGAAAAATGAGCCAACATTTAGACATGCAGGGACATTTCAATATTCATTATTGGTCTGACAAATTTTATCAATACCGTATATCCGAATCAGCGGATTCACTTTCTATTGTAAAACCAAAAATCGTTGACTCAGGCGCATTAATGATTGAGTTTCAGTCTTCATTTCCAGATGTTTTTAATGGTGATTATTTTTTAGTAAAAACAAGTGGTAATAACTCTAAAAAAATAGCTGTTTGTAATTCTGACACATCTAACCCTTATGACTGCTATGGATTTGAATTTCTCTCAAAGATTGATAAATTCTACGTTTTAAAATACAGTGGTTTTGAAACTCAGGGATATTTAACTTTTAATACCGAAGACAGTTTGTTTTATTATACACAAGGAATGCCTATGTTTAGTAAAGATTTTGACAAACTATTTGCGTTTGGTTACTATAGTCACATGCGGTCAGGTTTAGTAATAGACTTCATAGAATTCAAAAACTTTAGAAAATTAAGTTTTGAAGTAGCCTCATATTCAACGCTGGAAGATTGGAATGTTTTGTATTATGAAAACACAGGTAATTATGGTTTAGCTTTTTCGTTGTCAAAAAGTCCTATTTATGCAGAGAATGAAGAAAGTGACTTTGAAATAGTTGAAGGGAAAGAGTGCGTATTAAGAGTGATTATTGACTAAAAATTAAAACTACTGCCAACAAAAAATAAAACCCATTGAAAACGGTTTTATTTTTTGTTGGCACAATAGAAAATCATGAAGAAAACTTTAATTCTCTTTTTTATTCTTGGATTTATATCCAACTCTATAGCTCAAGAATCTAAGTTATATGAAAACTCAACAATTGGAATAAAAGTAGAGATTCCTGATTGGTTAAATCAAATAGAAACTGGAAAGGAAAATCTTTGGGGCGGAACTTTCACCGCAATAGACGGAATTGAAAATGCTTTAATGATTACCTATTTTGACAAATCAGAATTTAAGTCCTTTAATGAATTTCAAAGAATTTACATTACTGGTAATACCTTTGGAAAACCAACATTATTTAGCGAAAAACATATTTGTTACGGGTATAACGAAAGAGATTTGTTTAAAATCGAAAAAGGAGTAAGCTGCAGGGTGTTCACACTGTTTGAAAATAAAATATACCACAATCAATTTTGCTTAATTGAAGTTGACAATACCTTCATTTGGATTCAATTTGTTTCTACTCCTGAGACTTATGACACCAACATCGGAAAATTCAAAGCATTTGTTGAGTCAATCGAATATTTAAACTAAAACTGTAGCTAACAACAGTAGCTGTTGCACACCCCCTCCCCACTCAAAATAATTGATTTAATAAAAGCCGGTAGTGGGCTTTTTGTTTTTTGGGTTAGTAGTTTTTATAGCAAAAATTAGGTGAGTCAAATAGGCTTACAAAGAGCCGATGGAAAGCCCTTGGTATTGCAAGCGGCTTTCCTGCTTTCATGCATTTGACTAAGATGGGTTTGTAAGTTCCATGTTGTTTAGTTTGGCTAAACCCCATCAATCGGAATGAAAAAGCCTAAAGGGTTTACTTATAAACTACGTACATTGAGAACCTCCTTGTACATCTATAATACATTATGCACATGCTCTATATTTGGAGCAGGATAAAG
>CAKZRR010000037.1 GCA_937146805.1 uncultured Owenweeksia sp.
GTAAGTTAGTCCTTCTCCTACTATTTTGTTTTGATGTGAAGTCATGATGCAATTACGTTATAATTGCATGCAAATGTACAACTTATTTAAGATATAATAATAACATTATAGGTGAATTATAAATGTAACTAAAGTACCTTTACAAGAAGCTTGCTTCTAATACCGTTTCTCAATTGAAATAACCGTTATAAAACACCCTTTTTTCCTTTCCACTTCAATAGAAAAAGAAACCGTAACTAAGGCTATGCTTGATTTTTATATTTCGTTCAAAGAAAAAAATCATCATTTTTCTTTTACAGCTATTTCAATTAAGATATGGTATAACTTCAAAATTTAATGATTATAATATCATTAAAAAGATTGTGTATTTAATACTATCTTCCACGGTAACTACCTCTTCCGCCTCTTGAACCACCTTTACCTCGTCCGTTCATTTTTTGTCCTGCAAAACTTCCAAACTTATAAGTAAAGTTTAGCATAAAATACTGTTCTAAAATGTTATTTTCTACATCTTGAATGTAAGTTTCTGTTACGGTTCTTCTGTAGCCGTTATTTTTTCCTAGCATATCGTACCCAACTAATGTTAAAGTAGCTTTATTATCCCATAATTCTATTCCCAATCCAGCATTCCAAAACACGGCATCTCCATCAAAATCGTCACCTACCCTACTGTTATATCTATAGGATACTTTATTGGTAAGAAAAACATTTTTAATCAAAATTTACACATGAATTCCGCCATTTTCTATTGCCTCAATAACCCCCAGCGCTGCTCTTTCTCCCGAAATCATGGCCGCATTCAACGAACCATTAAGCTGAGTATCGCCAGCCAAAAATATTGTGCCTGTCAATCTGGTTTCCGAAGGCAACATTTCGTAATGCAAGTTGGTTAAATTGGGCAAAGCCATCGGAATAGAATAATACTTTAAAAATGTAGCAGATGAAATTCCGCAAAATGCCGAGAGTTCTTGGATTACTTTCTCAATTAACTGATCTCCTTTCAACCCTTTATTATCAATTACGGTCACAGACAACAACTCATTACTTGAAACTGAGTTTGTTGCTAAACTTGTAGGGTAAAAAATATTATTAATAAGCGCATGAGAATCGGGAATCAATCCAATTAATTTCTTATCAATTACCCTTTTTTCTGTTTCAAAATAAAGCGTTTCGCAGGATTTCCATTCGGTAGCTTGGTTTTTTAAATTTGTTACCAGCGAACTCGCTTCAGTGGCAATAATTGTATAATCACTTGGCAATATTGTTCCATCATTCAACACAACTCGACTTTCGCTTACGACATCTACTTTGGAATCAAACTTAAAATTTGTGGATTTTAAATTTTGTTTCAATTGATCGGGTATTGCCCCAATTCCTGATTTTGGAATAGCAGCATCTCCTTCTCCAAACATTTTATACACAAACTCAAACATCCTACTACTAGTTTCAAGTTTTGTCTCCAAAAAAATTCCACTGAAAAAAGGAGTAAAAAAGCTCGAAATCATTTTTTTACTAAATCCATAATTCTGCAGATAAGCTAAAGTTGTTTGTTCTTTTTCTTCAAAAATAGCCTCGATTGATTTCTTTTTCAAATAGCTGTTAAGCTTTAATATTTTGACCTTATCGCCAATACTTCCTATCCCAGAGGTAAGTGTTGGAAACAAAAGCGATTTATTTCTCAACGGATCGCCAATTATTTTTTGTTTACCATCCTTAAAAATTGAAGCGCCTGGCAAAAACTTCTGCAACTCCAGCCTCTCGTAATTCAAATATTTTTGAGCAGCAGGATAAGAAGTAAGCAACACCTGAAAACCGTGATCTAACTGATGGCTATTAATCAAATCTGTTTTCACTCTCCCTCCTACTTTATCCGTTGCCTCAATAATAGTTGGCGAAAAACCGTGGTCTTCCAATACTTTTGCAGCAATTAATCCACTTATTCCTGCTCCAATTATATGTATCGCTTGGTTTTGTTTTTTCATATACCTTTTTTTATTTCGATTTGCGTGATTTTTATAGCCTCTAGCAAAAGCTAATAACTTTTTAAAAGTCCTCAAAAACAAGCACTTAAAATTAACAAGCCTAAAGCCTTATAAACTGAGCTACTGTTAATTACTTATTAAAATTTTATGTTGTTTGCTTTTGCTTTTATTCCAATTCAAAAAATATGTTTGTTATGCAAAGCATGTTCTTACTTTTTACTTTTGCCTTGTTCACCAAATATTTTGGTTAATTAACTTTAACGTTTCAAATACTTTTCAAAATTACAATCTTAACAGCCCTTCCTAACAATTGTTAGTTATTTTCGTTTTTAATTATAAATGAACTTGTTAATACATTACAAATTGATAATTACTTGTGAATAACCCTTAAAAATTCAAATTTACAAGCAACCCTTCACAATTTTATTAACCTAATTAACAGACTATATTTATTATTAAACATTTAAATTAATTTCCTTTTTAAATTATATATGTATTTAAAACATTGGCTTTTACTCTCGTTAATTTTCGCTTGCCTACTTTCGTGGTCACAAGCCAAGAATGATAGCGCTGTGTTCACAACCTACCGCTATGAAAGCGGTGCAAAAAGTAGCGAGGGTTACCTGAACAATGGCAAACCAGATGGATATTGGAAAAGTTTTTATCGCAGTGGTGAATTAAAATCGGAAGGAAACAGAAAAGAGTATTTGTTAGATGGAGTTTGGAAATTTTATGATCAGCAAGGGGAACAAACTTTGGAAATTAATTATGTAGCCGGAAAAAAAGAGGGTGTTCAAAAATACATAAAAAGGGAAGTAGTTAGAAAGGAAGAACTCTTTAAAAACGATAGACAAGAAGGGTTTACAAAGGTTTATAATGACAAGGCTCAGTTAATTAAAGAAATTCCATTTATAGAAGGTGTAGCACACGGAAGAGGTTATGGTTACGATACTAAAGGTGTTATAAACACTTTGTTTAGCTATAGACAGGGTAAAATAACCAAGAAGAGAGAAATTAATAGAAAAGATGAACAAAACCAAAAGCAAGGAGTTTGGATGGAGTTTCATGCCAATAGAAATGTAAAGATAGAGGGACTTTACATAAATAATTTAAAACATGCTTATTGGAAATATTACCGTAGCAACGGCAACTTATTACGCGTTGAAAAATGGGTAATGGGTGAGTTACAAGATAATGCTCAAGAAACGGTAAAAATTGAGGTTAGACAAAAGTTTGATCCACTTACAGGTACATTAAGCGCTAAAGGTGCATTTAGAGAAGGTGTTCCGGTAGGTTTACATAAAGAGTATAATAGCAAGGGAGAAATAATAGCCAGTAAAATTTACGAAGAAGGGATTTTGTTATTTGAAGGATTGGTAGACGAAAAAGGCTGGAAACAAGGTTATTGGAAAGAATTTTATAAAGATGGAGAACTTAAAGCAGAAGGTTTTTATAAAGATAATTTGAAAACTAAAAAGTGGAAATACTATTATGCAGACAAAAGCTTGGAGCAAATAGGTTTGTATCAACATGGAATGGCTAATGGTAATTGGGTTTGGTTTTACCCTAATGGGGATACCTTAAGAGTGGAAGAGTATTTTAAAGGAAAAGAAGAAGGAAGATCGGTAGAGTATAATGATAGTGGAAAGGTGATAGCGCAGGGAGATTATTTGGATGGTTTAAAAGAAGGTGCTTGGTTTTTTGAGATGAACGATCATAGAGAAATAGGTAAATACTTTGAAGGAGAGCGTACAGGTAGATGGGTGTATTATTTTTTGGGGGAGGATGAAGTGATATCCTTTGAAGGTGATTATGAAAATGGACAAGGTTTTGGAATGCATATTTGGTATTACCCTAATGGAAAAGTGAAAAAACGAGGTAAATACTCAGGTGGTAAAAAAGAAGGTATTTGGGAGTATTTTAATGTTTTGGGTGAGCGTGTGGTTACTATTGAATACGAGGCTAACTATGAGATAAAATACAATGGAGAGCGAATAAAATACGGAAGAAAGTATGGCAAAATAATGGAAAGAGAAGGATTTTACTAGTGAAGAGAAAGGAAATACAAAAGGGAGATTGGCTTGAACTAGGTAAAGAAGTAAAGTACGATAATCCCTGGATAAAGGTTACAGAAAGCAAGGTTTTAAACCCTAATGGGGGAGAGGGAATATACGGTGTGGTACACTTCAAAAATTTAGCGATAGGCGTTATACCTATTGATGAACAGGGTAATACCTGGATTGTTGGTCAACATAGGTTTCCGTTTGATGGTAAATTTACATGGGAAATAATTGAAGGTGGTGGCCCGTTGGAAGAAGAGCCATTGGAGTCAGCAAAACGAGAATTGCTAGAGGAAGCAGGGATTAAAGCCAACAGTTGGCAGCTAATTCAAGAAATGGAATTGAGTAATTCGGCTACCACAGAAAAGGCGATGATTTATGTGGCGAAGGATTTGAGTTTTTTTGATAAACAGCCAGATGAAACGGAAAAATTAGTGATTAAAAAAATAACTTTTAAGCAGTTATATAGAATGGTACTTACAGGAGAAATAGTAGATAGTCTTACTGTTGCTGGTGTGTTACGTTTAAAAATAATGTTTGATAATACCCTTTAAAATAAGGGGTAGAAAACTTTACTTTTGCACCCAATAATTGCTTTTAAAAGAAAAAGTAGTAAAAAATGTTTTGCTCCAAATGATGTATAAAAATGTAATTTCAAAATTAGCCCTAGTATTTTTAATAGGTGTTAGTAACGTTGGGTTTTCGCAAGAAACGGAAGAGGTAGAGGAAAAGAATAAACCATCCCTGGAAACAGGAAGAATAGAGCAACAGTATGATTATTTAGTTACAAAGTCAAATAACTTTCAAGAGTATAAGGTTATAAAAAAAGCATGGGTGGGTATTTTTAAAAATAGCCTTGCCGATACGCTTGAAGTAAAAGCGAAAGAGAAAAAGGAATTACTAAGTACTATTGGCGAACAGGAAAAGACGATTGGTAGCTTAAATACGGAGATGACAGCCGTTAAGAATAGCTTGAACTCGGTAGAAGAGGAAAAAAACAACATGGCTTGGTTAGGAATTGCGATGACAAAAGCAACCTACAGAACCATTATGTGGAGCCTTTTTGGTGTGGTTTGTTTATTATGGATTGTTTTTACGGTGCTATTTAAAAATAGCAATGTGGTAACCAAACAAGCCAAAGGTACTTTGAGTGATGTAGAGGAGGAGTTTGCGGAGTACAAGAAAAAATCGTTGGAAAGAGAGCAAAAATTAAGAAGAGAGTTGCAAGATGAAATTAATAAGCAACGTTCTTAAATTGAATAGGATAACCGGGTTACTTCTTATAATATTTAGCTTTTTTATTGAAGGTAAACTTAAAGCACAAAGCAGCGAAGAGCTAGTTATATTTACAGAACAAAGTAGTTTTAGTAAAATTTTTGAGGTAGAAAGTAACAGTCAAACTCAGTTTATAGGAGTATCGGCTTTCTATTTATCGGAAGAGCATAATGGAAAGCTTTTTTACAGAGTTAACGGTAATAATAACTGGACAGAATGGAAGCTGTTTTATTTAAATAACGAAGGACATACAGAAGGAAGAACTGCCTTTTGGGCGGATCCAATTTATGACAGAATTGATGGTATTCAGTTTAAATCGGAAGGAATTAACCACGCGGTAACCTTTAGATTATATAAAGCACAACCCACAAAATTAGGAGTACAATCAAAAAAGAACACAGCTATTTGCAGTTGCGCACAACCACTTTTTTGCGACCGATCCTGCTGGTGTAGTAGTTGCCCAGCGGATGTAACCCCTACTCCTACCACCCCTACTCATGTAATTATTCACCACTCGGCTGGTTTTAATACATCTACAGATTTTAAAGCGGTAATGGCTTATTACTGGGATTTACATGTAAATACCAATGGTTGGGATGATATAGGATACAATTGGTTGATAGACCCCAATGGAGTTGTTTATGAAGGCAGAGGTAGCGGAATTGGAGGCGCACATTTTAGTTGTATGAACGGAGGAACCACAGGCATTTGCCTTATAGGTAACTTTGTATCTCAAAAACCTAGCGATACAGCTTTAGCCAGTTTAGAGGAGTTATTAGCTTGGGAAGCGTGCGATAAAAATATTGTTATTCATCAAACAGGTTATCATAATAGTTCGCAATTAAATTTACCCCATTTATCCTCTCATAGAGATGGTAATAATGCAACAGTGGGTTGCCCAAAGGGTACTACTTGCCCAGGAGATTCTTTGTATGATTTATTGGGAAATTTAAG
The DNA here is from genome assembly GCA_937146805.1 of uncultured Owenweeksia sp. Lineage (GTDB taxonomy): Bacteria > Bacteroidota > Bacteroidia > Flavobacteriales > Schleiferiaceae > Owenweeksia. The sequence goes on from CAKZRR010000037.1 coordinate 6,272, forward strand.
AGACAGCTTAGCCGCAAAAACCTGTTTACAAGGGGTATCCTTATCAGAAAATGGAATAGTAAATATTTTGAAGGTATATCCTAACCCAGTGGAAGAGTTGTTGAATTTTGAAACGGCTTTTAAAGTTAATAGTGTTCTGTTTGTAAACGGTTTGGGGCAATCTTTCGCTGTGAATTTTAGAAGTAAAAGTAACCAGCAGCATATTATTAGTACAGCGCATTTGGATAAAGGTGTTTATACCTTGGTAGTGATAGGTGATAACGAGGTAAGTCAGCAAGTTTTTATCAAGAAGTAAATATGGAGTTTGATTTAGAAGGTGCGGAGTTTATACAGTTAAACAAACTGTTGAAGCGTTTGAGCTGGGTAGAAAGTGGAGGACACGCAAAATACTGTATTGGTGAGGGAGATGTAATAGTGAATGGTGAAGTTGAAAAAAGATTGCGAAAAAAATTACGCCCTGGAGATAAAGTAGAACTTGAAGAAAACAGGGTGGTAATAAAATAAAAAAACCCTTTAAACAGCTAGTGCTTAAAGGGTTATACATTCTAGGAAATAAGTAAACTATTTTACCGTAAAGCTTACACGGGTAGTAGCCCAATCCAACATTATATTACCTTCACCGTCAGCAGTAAATGTCATCATTTCGGTCATCGCGTGTTCCGTAGGTTTTACCTCAAAAGTAGCCACGTTTTTATCGTCTTTGTATTTGTACGCTCCCCATTGTTTGGCATCGCTATTTAAAATTACAGTCCACTTATCCTTTCCAGGGATGGTAAAAAGAGCATAGGTACCCGCTTCTACTTTTTGGCCGTTAACAGTAGCTGCTTGATTAAAAGTAATGGTGGTAGCTTCGTTGGCACCTGTTCTCCACACTTTTCCGTAAGGTACTAAATCTCCAAAAATTTCACGCCCTTTTACGGATGGCTGGCTGTAATCAATAGTTACATTTAGTTTGTTTAACGTTAGTTTGGTAGTAGCAGGAGGACTGGGTCTTTTATCTTTATCGCCCATTTGGGCAAACGTTGTGGCAGCCATAAAAAGGCTTAAAATAGCGGCACTAATAAATCGTAATTTCATACTATAGTTTGTTTGTATTAATGTATTTGTGAGTAAGCAAATTTGAAATATTAAAGGTAGGTATTTTGTAAGCCTACCGACAGATATATTTATGAATAGACTAACCTTTGTAAGGATTTAAAAAAATAGAGAATGAAGAAGATAGTAATGACCATGCTAATACTTAGCAGTGGTTTTTTGATAGCCCAAAAAAGCCCAGAGAAATTAGGAATGCAAAACAAAGATTTACCAAAAGGAATTGAGGAAGGAAGCAAAGTGGCTAATTTTACAGGTAAAAATTTGCAAGGCGAGAATTTCGAATTAAGCCAAGCACTTGAAAAAGGCGCGGTGGTCGTATATTTTTACAGAGGGGAATGGTGCCCTTTATGTACTCGATATTTTGCCAATCTAATGGATTCACTTTCGTTAATTACCGATAAAGGAGCCACATTTTTAGCGGTATCACCGGAGGGGAATGCGGCTTTAAAACAAACGGCTGAAAAAGCACCGAAGGGCTTGACGCTTGTTAGTGATGTTGATGGCTCCATCATGAAAATGTTTGATGTAGATTTTTATGTAACAGAAGACTATCAGAAAAAGGTGAAAACTATGTTGCATACGAGTATTGCTGAAGCAAACCAGCAAAAAGAAGCTGTGCTGCCAGTGCCCGCTACGTATGTTTTAGGTAAGGATGGAACAGTGATTTACAGATATTTTGATTACAACTATAAAAAACGAGCGCCTGTTAGTGCCATCATAAATGCTTTGCCGTAACCTTAATTTTTACGATAAATACTACTGTTGTAACTTAGTTATTTTTGTAAAAATTTTAAGGAAATGAAAAAGGCAATTTGGTTTGTATTAGTGGCATTATTGGCCATTTCAGGGTGTGATAAAAATGACAATACAATTTTGTTATTTTCGGTGGTTGACGACAAAAAGCTGGGCTTACAGGTAAGCCAAGAAATTGCCAACGATCCTGCTTATACAATACTTAGTAGAACGCAATATACTGAGGCATATCAGTACTTAGATGCCTTAGTTTTGGAAATTTTAGATGGAGGGGAAATAGCTTACCGAGACGAGTTTGCTTGGGAAATACATATTTTAGAAGACGATAATACGCTGAATGCTTTTGCTACTCCAGGTGGCTATATTTACGTTTATACTGGGTTAATCAAGTATTTAGATAATGTAGATGCCTTAGCGGGCGTTATGGGTCACGAAATTGCCCATGCAGATTTACGCCACACTAGTCGCACTATGCAAAAGCAATATGGAGTTTCTTTATTGTTGAGTGTTATTTTGGGTAATGAAGCAGGTCAATTGGCACAAATGGCAGCACAACTAGCGGGCAATGCTGCGGGCTTAAAGTTTAGCCGTAGTCATGAAACAGAGTCTGATGAAAGATCAGTGGAGTATTTGGCTACAACCCAGTATGCATGTGATGGAGCCAAATTGTTTTTTCAAAAAATAGAGGCCAGCGGACAAGGTGGTGGTACACCGCAGTTTTTGAGTACACACCCAAGCCCGGCTAATAGAATTGCTAATATTGAAGCTAAAGCTACAGAAGAAGGCTGCGATACACAGCAAGTAGCTAATTCAGGATATGCGGCTTTTCAAGCTAGTCTGCCCTAGTATATATTTCAATTATTTAAGGATAAATAGTGCTTTTTAATTAAGGTAACAATTCTATATTTGCCAACTATTTAAAATTGGTCTAAATAAAATTGGTCTTGAAAAAGCTACTCCTTCCTTTATTCTTTTTCCTAAGTTTTTTCAGCTCACAAGCGCAAGGCAATGGGCGCATTTTGGTGCATTTATTAAGTTATTTAGCAGCCGATTATGGCATGGCGGTGCAGGATGGAGAAATCATTAGCGAGGCGGAGTTTGCCGAAATGCAAGAGTTTGCGAATAGCATCTATACTCAATCTTCTAATCTACCAGATTCAACGGTAAGCCAGATGGCACTATTAATTAATCAGGTTGATGATAAGGTTTCGCAAAAGGAAATTATCGCCAATGTAAGCCGTATTAAAAAGTCGGTCATAAAGGTTTTTCAACTTTCTACAGCGCCAAGCAAGTTTCCAAACTTAAGCCGTGCAAAACAAAACTATAAGCAGTTATGTACAGCTTGCCATGGCCCAAAGGGTAAAGGAAATGGTTTAGCCGCAGCTGGATTAGAACCGGCACCAACAAATTTTCACCACCCTGATAAGGCAAACGGCCTCTCTCCTTTTCAAGCTTTTAATACTATAAAATTGGGTGTGGAAGGCACCAGTATGATAGCTTTTAGTGATTTAAGTGAAGAGGAAACTTGGGACTTAGCTTTTTATGTTTTGCAGTTTTCGCAAAAAGAGCAAGCCGTAAAAAACCTGAGTTTAAGTAAATCCATAGGTTTGGAGCAATTGGCCAGTTTAAACAATGTGGAACTGGGCGAATTATACCCTCGTTTAAAAACGGATAAGGAACTATTGGCCTTGGCTAGAAATAACCCTGAGAAACTGGCCAAAGCCAACGAGGCCGACTATTGGAGCTTTGCTAAAGAAACGTTGAAAAAATCATCAGACGCTTATGCGGCTGGCCGTCAAGCGGAATCAAGAGAATGGGCTTTGCAAGCGTATTTAGAAGGGGTGGAACCCATAGAAATGCAACTGGTAGCAAAAGATAAAAGCTTGGCACAAGCCCTTGAGCAACAATTGGCCACTATGCGTGCCTTAATAGAAGGACAAAAGTCAGCGGCTGAGGTAGCGGTAGCTTATGATGCCTCTGTGGTGTTGCTTAACCAAGGAGAGGCTTTGGTTAAAGGGAGGGCCTTAAGTGCGTGGTTGAGTTTTGTAATTGCGTTTACAATTATTTTAAGAGAGGGTTTAGAGGCTGTTTTAGTAATAGTGGCAGTGCTTAGCGTATTAAAGGCAACAGGTTTGGCAAAAGCAAAACCATGGGTACACGGTGGTTGGATAATGGCACTTTTGAGTGGTTTGGGTTTATGGTGGGCCGCACAAAAGTGGTTTGTTTTTAGTGGCGCACAACGCGAAATTATGGAAGGGCTTATTGCCTTGGTAGCTGTGGCGGTGTTGCTGTATCTTGGTTTTTGGATGCATTCAAAAACGGAAGCCGGTAAATGGCAACGTTTTGTAAACGATAAAATAGGAGGAATGGCCAAACGCAATAATTTGTTGGGTTTAGCGGTACTATCCTTTTTGGTAGTTTTTAGAGAAGCCTTTGAGTCGGTGCTCTTTTTATCGGCTGTAAGCCTAGAGGGCGGACAAGAAACTAAAGCCGCTTTAGGTGGTGGTGTGGCATTGGCTTTTGTTTTGATTGCCCTAATGGCGGTTTTACTTTTAAAGTTTTCTAAAAAACTCCCTATTTCACAATTGTTTAAGTACTCCTCAATTTTGGTGGCAGTACTTGCTTTTGTGCTTACAGGCAAAGGTATTTATGCCTTGCAGGAGGCGGGGTGGTTGCAAATAAAAATGTTGCCTTTTAACCTTCGTTTTGAGTGGTTGGGTCTTTACCCTACATGGCAAACCACCATAGGGCAAACAGTAATATTATTAGTAATAATACTGCTTTGGCGTAAGGCGGTTAAACCGCTTAAGGGCTAAACTAGACCTGTTAACAAGTAGCTACTAATCCTACTTTGTGCATAGCTTCTTTCTTTATTTTTAGAGGGTTTAATTTTTGTTTTAACATTTCCGTTATACATCATAAAACATCTAAAAATGAAAAAGCTAAGTTTTGTAGTGTTCATCAGTTTGTTTGCCTTTGTAGCCAAAGCCACCGACCAACAAGTTGAATCAACAATTGCCCATGTAACAGTATTTCAGCAAGGAGCACAAGTAATGCGTAGTGCCAAAGTAACGGTAGCCAAGGGCACACACACCTTGTATTTTAAAGGGTTAACTAACCGTTTAAATACTGAGTCTATTGGTTTAAAAGGCACAGGTGCTCTTACTATTTTGTCTATTACGCATCAGCGAAATTTTTTAACCTCCGAGGATAGAAGTGATGAAATGTTGGAGCTGGAAAAGCAAATGGAGTTGATAGATACCCGTTTGCGGGAGATAGAATCAGCGGAGCATGGGCTAATTTTAGAACGCGAAGTTTTGGAGGCCAATAGAGCCATTGGCGGAACAGCGGGTGTAAGCACCTTAGAGCTTCAAAAAGCTACGGAGTTTGCTCGAAAAATTCGGGAACGAAACGCCTTGGAGTGGTACAATCTAGAAAAAGAGAAAAAGGAAAAACAAGCCGAAAGAAGCAAGTTGCAAAAACAATGGAATGTGGCACGGTCGGCTTTTAGCAGTAAATCGGGTGTGGTGGTAGTACGTGTGGAGGCCAGTAAAATTACCGAAGCGCGTTTTGAACTGGAATACATTGTGATGGGTGCGGGCTGGCAAAGTAGTTACGATGCTCGAGTAACCGACCTTAGCAAGCCGATAAACTTAACCCATAAAGCCATTATTACTCAAAATACTGGGGAGGACTGGACAAACGTAGATCTTACGTTGGCTACGGGAAACCCCTCTGCGGGAGCGCAAATACCTTATATGAAGGTGTGGTACGTAAATTATGGAAATTCGGGATATTTTGTAGATAAAGTAAAAGGAAGTTTTGCAAATGCTAAAATAGAGTCGTACGAAGACGACTTAGAAAAAAGTGTGGAAAATCAACAGTTTAGCCTAAATCAAAATATTACCCAGCAAGAATACAGCGTTGAGCGCAAGCAGAGCATGGCCAGTGGTAACAGCCCCATTACGGTAGTGCTTCGTGAGGTTGAGTTAGCGGCTAAATATGAGTACCACGCCAAACCAAGGTTGGATAAAGATGCTTTTTTATTGGCTAAACTCTACGATTGGAATCAATACGATTTACTAGATGGCGAGCTATCGTTGTTTAATAATGACACCTACGTGGGAAAATCAATGCTATCAACACAAAACCCCAATGATACTTTAGAGCTTTCGCTAGGGCGTGATAAGGGTTTAATAGTGCAGCGTGAGCGCGTTTACAACATGCAAGAAAAAACGCTTTTTGGTATTAATAAGATAGATCATTACGTGTGGAAGCTGGAGCTAAGGAACAATAAAAAGACAGCCGTTAAAATAGTATTGCACGATCAAGTTCCGCTATCTAAAAACGAAGAAATAAAGGTAACCGTGCATCAAACGGGTGGAGGTAAGTATCAGGAAAAAACAGGGATGATTAGCTGGAGATTAACATTAGACCCAGCTGCAAGCAAAACTTACGAAATAGCCTATGAGGTTAAGTACCCAAGAGATAAGGCGAAGACCGTAATGTTTTATTAAGCTAAGCACCGTTTTTAATTTATCAGGCATCCATTACTCAAAAGGCCTGTCCAAATTATATAAGAAACCCAAAAACCTGCGATATGAATTTTAGAAAGATTGTCTTTTTTCTACTCCTCTCCCCTACTTTTTTAATTGCGCAAAGCGAGATAGAGGTAAGTTCAAAAATTAAAGAAGTAACCATTTTTACATTGGGAGCAGAGGTAACCAGACATGCCGAGATAACGTTAAAAAAGGGCGTAAACGAATATGTTTTCACAGATGTTTCTTCGGTGCTGGATGAACAATCGGTTCAGTTTAAAGCAGTAGGCAGCTACAGTATTTTATCGTTAAAACACGAGCTGCGATTTGATGAAAACACCTTGGCAAAAAAAGAACGGGTGGCGGCCATATCAAAGGAATTAAAGCGATTGGGAGAAGAAGTAGAAACGCGTAAAAACGCACTGGCTATTGCGGTTAATGAAGAGAATGTGGTGATCCAAAATACGGATTATGATATTTGGAGAAACATGGATATGGCACAGCTAAAAGAAGGTGTTGACTTTGTAAAAACCCGTTTAACAGAAATAAAGGCACGCAAACAAAAATTGCGTTCAGAGATAGACGGTTTATACTATCAAAAACAAAAGTTGACCAACGAGCTACAAGGGCTGCGTATAGCTGAATCTAAACCCAAAGGCACGGTGGTAATTAAGATAAAAGCAGAAAGTACTCAAACACTAAAAACTACTTTAAGCTATGTGGTAGCGGATGCAGGCTGGGAACCATTTTACGATTTGCGAGTAGAAGACTTGAGCGAGCCACTGCAAGTAGATTACAAGGCTAAAGTGCGCCAAAACACAGGCGAAGAATGGAAGCAGGTAAAACTAAAATTAAGCACGGGTAACCCTTATGAAGATGGTTCGTTGCCAGAGTTAAAAACTTGGTATGTAAACTATGTTTCGGGTAATTACGGGGGCCGACCAAGAGCTCCTATTAGCCCACAGAGAACAGGTACCACGGGCTTAATAAGAGGTAATGTAGTAAATGGCAAAACAGGTGAAGCCATAGCCTTTGCTAATGTGGTAGCGCTAAATGACAAACGCGAATTACTGGAAGGCGTAACCAGTGATATGGATGGAAGCTTTAAGCTAAACCTTACTACACCTGCTACTTATATTGAGGCATCGTTTATAGGGCTGTACAAGTCAACACTTACCTTACAAAGCAATGAGCGTTTCTACAATTTTAAACTGAATGAAACGCCAGAAAAGTTGGAGGAAGTGGTAGTTGCCTATGAGCCGGTACTAAAGGAAAAAAGTGGAGAAAATATTTCTGTAAGAGGCGGCAGAGCTGAAGGCACCGCATATTTTATAGATGGGGTTAAAGTGAGAGGAAGCGTAAACATACCGCAGGCTTCGATAGCCCAAACAGAGGTAATTACTGGAGGGTTACCAGCGCAGTATGGCGATGCAATGGGAGGAGTGGTTTCCAGTACCAATAGAAGAAATTATAACTCAACAGCGTCAAGTGAATTCAAAATCTCTCAAAACCCTGTTAACCTCAAATTTGAGGTAGCTACTTTGTATGATATTCCATCGGATGGGGAAGTGTATAAAGTAAAGATGAGCAGTTTTGAAAAAGAAGTAAGCTACACCTACCGCGCCACTCCCAAACTAAATGAGCATGCCTTTTTAACGGCCACCATGGTAAATTGGGAGAACTTAAACCTGATGAACGGTTTTGCAGGTATTTATTTGGAGGGTACTTACTTAGGTGAAACGTATTTAAATGTTGAGAAGGCTACAGATACATTGCAAGTTGACCTAGGCAAAGATGAGAACATTGTAGTGTTGCGCAATCCGGTTCAACTAAAAGAGGCTTCTCGCTTTTTAAGCGGAAAAAAGGAAGAGCAATTTCACTATCAAATTAAGGTGAGAAATAACAAATCGGCCAATTTAAGACTCATTATTACCGATCAATACCCGGTATCGGGTAACAGCCAAATTAGTATAGAAACCCCTGAGGAAACTACCGGCAAACTCAACGAAAAAACAGGCATTATTGTTTGGGATTTCACTTTAGAACCTCAAGCCGAAAAGACCATGAATGTGCGGTATAACATTCGTTACCCTAAAAGCAGACGGGTTAATTCTAAGTAGCGTATGAGCTTTGGTTTACACGGCAGAAATATTGGTAAGCGAAAGCCAAAAAAAATGTACGCTTATTTAAAATCGCTGTATGGCGAAGAGCTGGAAATGCACCTAAAGCATGAGCAGCGCGAATTGAACAAAACCAAAGAATTTACCGATTACCAACGGCATGAGTTTAAGCGCAAGCTAAAGGAAAGAGTAAAGGAGGATCAACGCAAAATGGCCAAAGCTTTAGTTCTTTCGGGACTGATAACGCTGCTGGTATTGGCGGCAATTGTATGGTTTTTACGCAGTATGTTTAATTTTTAGCCCTTTTTAGATTCCATATATGGGTTGTTGTTGTAGAGTCAAATGACATTTTAAAGTCCGTTTCGTTTTTTAAGACAATTGGATATGCTATTCCAAGAATCCCTTTTGACTCTTGACCATATCCAAATAAGAATACACTCTTTTGATTCTTTTCTCGAATCTCCCAAGTCGTGTTGGATTTTCGAACAACACCATCATTTAGGCTGTCAATAAGTATTGCTTTTCCGCTCTCATATAAATGCAAGTATTGGGAGTGATCTTTTAAACTATCGATGAAATCGTTACGTGTCGATTTTATTCTGATAAACTCAGATTTCCAAACTTCAGGTAATTTTTCATTTTTGGAAGAAGGATGGCTACAGGAGAATAAAACACTCAATAAAATAAGGAGACATAAGAATACAAGCTTATTCATGTTTTTATAATTATCACCACTCGAAACTACAACTCATACTCAAATCCATAATAATGCTGACCATCCTTTATATCAATCGTCATTGTGCCAGATAAACCAGTTAGCTCTCCAGTTCCAGAATCGGGCACAACCTCTAGTATAAGTCGGCTTACGGTACCCGCCATTATACCAAAGTGCTGAAGTACAAAACTTCCCTTTTTACCGTTTAGGCTTGCGGTTGTTTGCTCAATGGCCACATAGCCAGCCGAGCCCTTTACCGGAGTCATCGCGCTAAGCATCTCCCCTTTGCTGCTGCCAGCTAGGTCACCGTAAAAAGTTTTGTCTATAGACATACGCCCTAGTTGAACACCGTCTTTAGCTTCAGCCGAATGCTCTAAGGGTTGCATTTTTACATCAAAAGTTCCGGTAATTTTCATCGTATAATTTTAAAAATAGGAATAACCCAAAAGTAGTTTTTTGTGTAAATACATGCCAGTTAAAAGGCTTTTTTGTGAGATGCTTTTTCTAAGGCGTAACGTTTACCTTTGCGCCAAAATTTAATAGCATGAGTGCAGTAAACATACAAAGCATATTAGCGGAACTTGGTGTTTCGCCTGAAAACAACGGAACCTCTACCGGTCAAAATCACTTTGGCAGCGGAGATTATATTTCATCTTACTCGCCAGTAGATGGCCAATTGATTGGTAGAGTAAGCAGCAGTACAAAAGAAGACTACGAAAAGGTAATGGCAGCTAGCCAAGCGGCTTTTAAAACCTGGAGATTAACACCGGCACCGCAACGTGGTGAAATTGTACGCCAATTTGGTGAAAGGCTTCGCGAAAAGAAAGACGCTTTAGGTCGATTGGTTTCACTTGAAATGGGTAAATCATTGCAAGAAGGCTGGGGCGAGGTTCAAGAAATGATCGATATCTGTGACTTTGCCGTGGGTTTAAGTCGTCAGTTGTATGGGCTAACTATGCATAGCGAAAGACCGATGCACCGTATGTATGAGCAATGGCACCCAATGGGCGTTGTGGGTATTATTTCGGCCTTTAACTTTCCGGTAGCAGTATGGTGCTGGAACACAGCTTTAGCATGGGTTTGTGGTGATGTATGCGTTTGGAAACCATCAGAAAAAGCACCTATTTGTGGAATAGCGTGCCAAAATATTTTTGCTAGCGTACTTAAGGATAACGACTTACCAGAAGGTATTTGCGGTTTGATAAATGGCGATTACCAAGTAGGGGAATGGATGAGCAACGATAAGCGTATGCCATTAATTTCAGCTACTGGATCTACCCGTATGGGTAAATTGGTTGGCGAAGCAGTAGCCAAGCGTTTGGGTAACTCCCTACTTGAGTTAGGCGGCAACAACGCTATTATTATTACCGAAAATGCGGATTTAGACGCCACCTTAGTGGGGGCTGTATTTGGCGCGGTAGGCACGGCTGGTCAGCGATGTACCTCTACACGTAGATTGATTATTCATAGCAGCATGTATGAGGAAGTAAAAGAAAAAATGGTGAAAGCTTATGGCCAATTAAAAATTGGAAACCCATTAGATACCAACAATCATGTAGGGCCTTTAATTGACACCCAAGCAGTAGAAATGTACCAAAGCGCCATTGAAAAGGCCAAAACCGAAGGTGGTAACTTTATAGTAGAAGGAGGAGTACTTAGCGGAGATGGTTACGAAAGTGGCTGTTACGTGAAGCCTTGTATTGCAGAGGTAAAAAATGAATATGAAATTGTATGCAATGAGACCTTTGCCCCTATTTTGTACTTAATTAAGTATGACGATTTGGAGGAAGCGATTGAAATGCAAAATGCGGTACCACAGGGACTTTCTTCAGCTATTATGACGACTAACATGCGTGAGGCAGAATTGTTTCTATCAGCAGCGGGTAGCGATTGTGGAATTGCCAATGTAAATATTGGTACCAGTGGTGCCGAGATAGGCGGTGCATTTGGTGGCGAAAAAGAAACAGGTGGTGGCCGCGAAAGTGGTTCGGATGCCTGGAAAGCGTACATGCGCAGACAAACAACTACCATAAACTACTCAAAGGAATTGCCTTTAGCACAAGGTATTAAGTTTGATTTGTAGTAGGCATTTATAAAAGTAAAAACCCCGATAAACTATGTTTATCGGGGTTTTTTTTGAGGTTCCGAGCGGATTCGAACCGCTGTAGATGGTTTTGCAGACCACTGCCTAGCCACTCGGCCACGGAACCTTATTATTTTGAAGGCTGCAAAAATACTAAAAAATGCAGGTGTTCAAAGGCTTTATTTTGATTCGCGCTGTAAAATTACCCGTACCGTTTTAACATCGCCATTAATTGGGGGGTTGCACTTAGCTACACTCACCTCCGATTTTTGCACGCCTTTAATGTTTTGCAACTGTGTTAAAATGCGTTGCGCCACATGTTCTAGCAGCTTGGCACGGATGGCCATTTCATCACTTACAATTTTGTTAATAAGCACATAATCAATGGTATCGCTTAGGTCATCGCTTACAGCGGGAATACTTAAATCGCCCCATACGCGTACGTTTACCAAATAATCCGAGCCTATTTTGGCTTCTTCTTCTAAGCAGCCATGGTAGGCGTATAGCTTAATATCTTCAACAAAAATTTGATCCATTAAGCGGGTAATTTTTCCAGCGAATGCTGCATGCGTTTAAGAGTTTCTTCTTTTCCTAATAGCGCGCAAATTTCAAACATGGAAGGTCCCATACCCTTTCCGGTAACGGCTAACCTAAAGCCAGGGCCCACTTTACCAAAACCTGTTTCTTTAGCTTCTAAGTAGTTTTTAAAGCAGTTTTCCAAGTCCTCTGCTGTAAAGCTACTTAGGTTGGCAAATAGCTCGGCTAAGTTTTCTACGTGAGCACGGGCATCTGCGTTCCATTTTTTCTTGAGTGTTTTTTCATCGTATTCGCTTGGTGCAGAAAATAAGTAGGCGCCTTCGGTAAAAATATCTTCTACAAAATAGGCGCGCTCCTTAATCAGGGCAACTACGCCTTCAACAAATGCGGGCGTTGCGCTTATTTGATTTTTTTCAAGCGTAGGCAAAAGTAAGTCAGCAAGTTGTGCATCGCTATAGTTGCGTAGGTATTGTTGGTTAAACCATTTTGTTTTATCGTGATCGTATTTTGCACCTGCTTTATTTACACGCTCTAAAGAGAAGCTTTCTATTAAATCGTTTAAAGAAAACAGCTCTTGCTCGGTACCAGGGTTCCAACCTAAAAAGGCCAACATGTTTACAAAGGCTTCTTTAAAATAACCCTGCTCGCGGTAACCCGAAGAAATATTACCGGTTTCTGGATCTGTCCACTGTAGTGGAAAAACCGGGAAACCTAAACGGTCTCCATCTCGTTTACTCAGTTTACCGTTGCCATCAGGCTTTAATAGTAGTGGTAAATGGGCAAACTGCGGGCGTGTACTTTCCCATCCAAAATATTGATATAAAAGAATGTGAAGCGGAGCAGATGGTAACCATTCTTCCCCTCTAATTACATGGCTAATTTCCATTAAATGGTCGTCCACAATATTGGCTAAATGGTAGGTAGGCATGCCGTCAGATTTAAACAGCACTTTATCATCCATATTATTGGTGTTTACCGAAACCCAGCCTCTAATAAGGTCTTCAAACTTTACTTCTTCGTTACGAGGTAATTTTATTCTAATAACATAGGGTTCTCCAGCCTCTAACCTAGCCTTGGTTTCGGCTTCGGGTAGGGTTAAGGAGTTTTTCATTTGGCTGCGCGTAATGTTGTTGTACTGCCAGTTAGGTGTGCCTGCTTTTTTAGCCATTACCCTTACGCGGTCTAGATCTTCGGCTGTATCAAAAGCATAGTATGCATGACCAGAGGCAATAAGCTTATCAGCGTAATCGCGGTATAGGTGCTTACGGTCCGATTGGCGATAAGGCCCAAAATTACCACCTACACTTTGTCCTTCATCGGGCGAAATACCGCACCAGTTTAGGGCGTCAATAATGTATTGCTCGGCACTAGATACCAATCTAGTTTGATCGGTGTCTTCCACGCGTAAAATAAAGTCGCCACCATGCTTTTTGGCGAACAAATAATTATATAAAGCGGTACGTACACCACCCATGTGCAATGGGCCGGTTGGGCTTGGCGCAAAACGAACGCGCACTCTTCGATTACTCATTGATAAAAAATTACTTTGGGGCGGCAAAGGTAATTATCTTCTTTGCTTTGTACCTTTGATTTTGTGGCAATTAAAACGGAGTATACTTCGTTTAAAAACCATGGCTTGCGAAAACTAAAAACATGAATTCTATTCTTCAAAATAAACTCGAGGAGTTTTTACGTAAATATTATCTCAATCAGCTAGTTAGGGGGGCAATATATGCAGTAGGTATAAGCTTAGCCTACTTTTTTGTATTGGCCATAGCCGAGTATTTTGGTCGCTTTAGTGGCGAAATACGCAAGGTGCTTTTTGTGCTTTTGTGTTTGGGTTTAGGCTTTTTGCTGGTGTATTTTGTAATCATACCACTTTTTAAGCTTTTTAGGTTGGGTAAGCGGCTTAGCTATAAGCAAGCGGCTCGTATAATTGGGTTTCATTTTAAGGATATTGATGATAAACTGCTAAATACACTAGAGTTTGATGAAGGTGGATCTAATAATGAGCTTATTAAGGCGAGTGTAGATCAACGGATGGCACAATTAAAACCCATTCCTTTTACGAGCGCGATAGATCTAAGTCAAAACAAAAAGTATTGGCCTGTGCTGGCTATTCCAGTATTTATTTTTGCGATTTTGGCTGTTAGCGGAAGCTGGAATGTGGTAAGTGAAGGTAGCAAGAGATTGGTGGCTTATAATACAGAGTTTGTACCTGAGGCACCTTTTACTTTTGATTTGCTCAACGAAAGTTTAGAAACCAAGGAAGGAGAGAGTTTGAAGCTGGAGCTGGGCGTTAATGGGATGAGTATACCAACCGAGGTTTTTTTGGTAACAGACCTTGGCAAAACTAGAATGGTGAAGAATAAGGAAGGTAACTTCTCCTTTACCGTTCCTAATTTAAAGGCGTCTTTTTCTTTTAGGTTTGAGGCATTAGGTTTTTTTAGTAAGTCGTTTAACGTTAGCGTATTAGAGGTTCCTAGTATTAAATCGCTATTGGTTAATGTTAAGCCTCCAGTCTATACTGGCGTTAAGCCTTTTATCCAAGAAGTCTCGGAATTGAGCGAAGTGCCGGAGGGCAGCACGGTGGAGTGGCAGATTTTGGCCAACAAGGCGGATAATGTTTGGTGGTTGTCGGACTCAGCAAAAATTGCTTTTGAGCAGTTAGATATGGGTTTTTCGTTTAGTAAGGTGATGTTGGAATCCTGTAAATACTCGGTGCATAGCGGCCTTGGTAGCGTAGATAAAACGGTGGTAGGTGATAAAAGTCTAAATGTACTTAAGGATGAATTTCCGGTAATTGAGGTGTTTTTTGAGAGAGATAGTATAGAGGCAAATCAAGTATACTTTACAGGCTCGGTAGCCGATGATTATGGTTTATCAAAACTTCAGGTGGTGATACACTTGGGTGAGAATAAAATTGTGAAACGTGTGCGCTTACAGGGGTCCGCAAGTTTTCAGCCAATAGGCGATGTATTGCACCTAGACAGTTTGGTGAGCAAAGATGGAGAGGATGCTAAAGTTTATTTGGAGCTTTGGGATAATGATGGAGTTAATGGGGCTAAAAAGGTGGTTTCTTCTAGTTATAGAATTCCGCTTAAAAGCAAGGACCAAAGGCTGGAAGACTTGGATAAGGCCAAGAGCAAGAATCAAAGCCAGCAACAAAATAATCGTAAGGAGTTGGACGAATTGACAAAATCCTTAAAGAAATTAAAGGAGGAGTTGAGCCAAAGGAAATCCTTAAAGTTTAATGATAAAAAGCGGTTGGAGCAGTTACTAGAGCAGCAAGAAAAATATCTAAATAAAGCCAAGGAGCTAGAAAAGGAGTTAGAGGAATTAAGTAAAAAGGAGGATTTGCTTAAGGAGAAGCCAGAGGAGATTAAAGAAAAGGAAAAGGAGATTGACGAGATGGCCAAAAAAGACGAGGAGGAGTTGGCTAAACTAATGGAAGAGATTCAAGAGCTGATGGAAAAATTAGATTTGAAGCAGCTGGAAAAGCGTTTGGATAAACTCCAGAAAATGAATGAGGAACAACAACGCCAGGAGGACAGAAGTGATAAAATGAAGGAGGATTTGGAGTTTCAGAAGGACATCTTGGATCAGGCGGACAAGCTAAATGAGTTGGCTAAGGAGATGGAGAAACTGGCAGATAAGGAGAACGGATTGAATAAGGAGGAAGAGCTGGAAAAACAGAAGGAAGTGGAGGAAAAGGCCGAAGCGGTTAAGAAGAAGGTAGAGGAGATGAAGAAGGAGAATGACAGTTTTGAAAAAGAGGCCGAAAAGGCGGGTTTGGATGAAGAAACGGAAGAGATGGAGGATGCTATGAGCGAAAGTGAGCAGGAGTTAAATGATAGTAAAGGTGGTGAGGAGAACGATAGTCAGCAAAAAGCGGGAGAGAAGATGAAGGAAATGAGCCAATCTATGCAGGATGCTATGATGGGAATGCAATCACAGGCTAATCAAGAGAACATGGAAACGCTACGTCAAATACTTGATAACCTTGAGTTTTTATCACATGAAGTGGAGGAGCTGAGCGAGCGAAGTAAGAAGATAGAGGCCAATGACCCTAGTTTTAAAGTGCTGCTGGGTGATCAAAATAGGTTGCTGTTAGGTGCTAAGGTTATTGAGGATAGTTTATTGGCACTAAGTGAAAGAACTCCAAAAGTTAAGGAGGCGGTTTTTAAGGAGCTGGAAATGATGAGCTCTGAAATGGCAAAGAGTCTTAGTAATTTGCAGGAGTTACGCTCTGCCAAGGCAGCTGGAAACCAACAACATGTTATGACGGCTTCTAATAATTTGGCTTTAATGCTGGACCAAAGCCTTCAACAAATGATGCAAATGATGGCACAAAGCAAACCTGGACAGCAGCAATGTCAAAAGCCGGGAAACAAACCAGGTAGTAAGCCAAGCATGTCTCAGTTGGTTAAAGCGCAAGGGGAGCTTGGTAAGGTGATGGGTAAAATGAAACAGGGCAATAAAAAAGGCGATGGAGAACGAGGAATGAGTGGAAAGGAGTTGGTTAAGACGATAAGCAAGCAGGAACAGCTTCGAAAAGTATTGGAGGAGATGAGTGAAAACCCTGGTAAGGATGGAAGCGCAGGGAACTTGCATAAGGCGATAGAGGAGATGAAAAAACTGGAGGAGGAGTTACTTCAAGGTAAGGTGGGCGCCAATTATAAGGAGCGAATTGAGGAAATTCAAAGCAGAATGTTGGAGCACGAAAAGGCGGAAAGAAAGCAAGAGCAGAGCCCAGAAAGGGAGTCTACAGAGGCGAAGGATTTGCGTCAAATAAGACAAGAGGAGCTAGACAAATACCTGAAAGAGAAGCGTGGCTCTAAGGAGGGTTTAAGCAGACAACCGGTGTTGTTTAAACGCTATTATAAAAAGAAATCTAATGAGTATTTTAAGTGATACAGTTTAATAATGTGCCAAAATGGTTGCCAGGCACTATGGTTAGTACAAATCTGTGGCTACAAACAATTTGCGAAGAAAGGGACTGTATGATTGCCAATTTGGTTTACAATTTTGTTGACGATAAGGACATTTTAAGGATTAACCAAGATCATTTGCAGCATGATTATACCACGGATATTATAACGTTTCAATATGGTAAAGTTCCAAGAATAAGTGGTGAGGTGTTTATTTCTGTGGATACCGTAAAGGATAATGCTGTGTATATGGGTGTTGCGAGGGAAGAAGAGTTAGTACGAGTTATGGCGCATGGTTTATTACATCTAATAGGTTTTAATGATGGCACGGAGGAGGAAAAGGGAGTGATGCGTTTGGAAGAGGAAAAATGTTTATTTTTGCACGCCAAAATTCTGAAAAACAAATAGTTGATGTTGTTTCACATGAAACTTAAGATATGATTACGCAAAAATACGATGTAATAGTAGTGGGAGCTGGTCATGCGGGTTGTGAAGCAGCGGCAGCGGCAGCAAAGTTGGGCAGCAAAACATTGCTCATAACCATGAACATGCAAACAATTGCTCAAATGTCTTGCAATCCTGCAATGGGGGGTGTGGCAAAGGGGCAAATTGTTAGAGAGATTGATGCGCTTGGAGGCTTGAGTGGTGTGGTTACTGATAAGACGATGATCCAATTTAGGATGCTAAATCTTAGCAAGGGGCCTGCTATGTGGTCTCCAAGGGTGCAGAGTGATAGGATGCGCTTTGCTGAAGAATGGAGGCTGCAGTTGGAGTCAATTGAGAATTTGGACTTTTATCAGGAAATGGTGAATGGTCTTATTGTTGAGAATGATAGGGTGGTAGGTGTTGAAACCTCCACAGGCCTGCGGTTTGATTCGCAAACGGTAATTCTTACCAATGGCACTTTTTTGAATGGGCTTATTCACATAGGCGAAAAGCAGCTAGGAGGAGGTCGTTCGGGAGAAAGAGCTTCCAAAGGACTTACGGAGCAACTCGTTTCATTGGGTTTTGAGTCGGGGCGAATGAAGACGGGCACACCACCTAGGGTAGACGGACGCTCGTTGGATTATAGCAAGATGGAGGAGCAAAAGGGTGATGTAGATCCTGGTAAGTTTAGCTTTTTGGATTCTACATCGGGATTGAAGGAGCAAAGAAGCTGTCATATCACCTATACTAACTTGAAAACACATGAGTTATTAAGGGAAGGTTTCGACAGAAGCCCTATGTTTAATGGCAGCATTGGTGGCTCGGGGCCGAGATATTGCCCGAGTGTTGAGGATAAGGTAAATCGATTTGCCGATAAGGATAGACACCAAATTTTTGTTGAGCCTGAGGGCTGGAATACAGTAGAGATTTACGTGAATGGTTTTAGCACCAGTTTGCCGCAAGAGGTTCAAATTAAAGCAATGCGTTCTATTGTAGGTTTTGAGAA
Source organism: uncultured Owenweeksia sp. (assembly GCA_937146805.1). Lineage (GTDB taxonomy): Bacteria > Bacteroidota > Bacteroidia > Flavobacteriales > Schleiferiaceae > Owenweeksia. Next base: position 24,476 of record CAKZRR010000037.1, read on the forward strand.
AGCAAAAATTTTCAGACCGGGATATGCTATCGAGTATGATTATTTTCCACCAACACAGTTAAAGCACACTTTGGAGACAAAATTGGTCAAAGGTTTGTTTTTTGCGGGCCAAATCAATGGTACCACGGGGTATGAAGAAGCGGCCAGTCAAGGTTTGATGGCGGGGATTAACGCCCATAACTTGGTTAACGATAAGGGTGATTTTATCCTAGGTAGGGATGAAGCTTACATTGGTGTTTTGATAGACGACCTTATTACCAAGGGAACAGACGAACCGTATAGAATGTTTACTTCTCGGGCGGAGTATAGAATTTTATTGAGACAGGATAATGCGGACGAGCGTTTAACGGAAAAGGGTTTTGATATTGGTTTGGCAGGACGAGATAGGATGGATGCATTGGAAGCTAAGCGTGCACAAGGTAAGTTGGTTTATAATTTTGTAAAAAAACATAGCGTTAACCCTGAGGAGGCAAAACCTATGTTAGAGGCCGTTGGCTCTGCACCTTTAAAACAGAAGGTAAAGCTTGAAAGTGTTTTAGCGAGACCTCAGCTGGGTATTAAGGATTTGGTTCAAATAGAGAGTGTGGCAAGTGATCCCGTTTTTTTAGGTGCTACCACGGAGGTTTTACAGCAGGTGGAGATAAGAGTGAAGTACCAAGGGTATATAGACAAAGAAAAGCAATCGGCTGAAAGGCTTACAAGGTTAGAGGGACTGAGTATCCCCACCAGTTTTGATTACCATGCCTTAAAGAGTTTAAGCTCGGAAGCAAAAGAAAAATTAACTAAAATAAGACCGACCACCATTAGTCAGGCTAAGCGTATTAGTGGCGTGAGCCCTTCAGACATTAGTGTGATTTTAGTTTTTATGGGTCGCTAACGGTTTCACGTGAAACGAAAGATAATATGGAAGTAAAAGATTGCCCCGTTTGCGGGGCAAAGTCATTTAAGGAAGTGTTTAAAGCGCCTTTTTTTAGAGGTGATGGAGAGTTGTTTGCTATTAAGGAGTGCACTAGCTGTGCTTTTTGGGTAACAAGCCCTAGGCCCAATGATGAGGATTTAGGAGTTTACTACGAAGCGGGAAACTACATTAGCCATACCAGCAAGAAGGAATCTTTAATAGACCACCTTTATGTGGCAGTTCGTAATTATTCGTTAAAACGAAAGCTTTCTTTAATAAATAAGGTGAATAAGGGTGTTGGCGATTTATTGGATTACGGTGCAGGAACAGGTCATTTTTTAACGGTAGCAAAAAGTGCAGGCTGGAAAACAGAGGGTGTGGAAATATCCGGAGATGCCAGAGCGGTGGCCGAAAAAGAAAATAAACTTTCGCTAGTTTCTCCTGAGGAATTTAAATGGTCTTCTACTTACGATGTTGTTTCAATGTGGCATGTGTTGGAGCACCTTCCAGGATTGAATGAGCATCTCGCAAAATTCTCTAAGGCTTTGAATAAAAATGGTGCGCTTGTTGTTGCTGTTCCAAATCATGAGAGTTATGATGCCAAGGTTTATGGAGAAAGCTGGGCGGCATTGGATGTGCCTTTGCATTTGTACCATTTTAAAAAGAACAATGTTGAGAAATTAGCATTAAAGCATGGCTTGGTGATGGAGGCAGTGCATAATATGCCATTTGATAGTTTTTACGTGAGCATGCTTAGCGAGAAAGTAGCAACGGGTAAAGGAAACATAATAAGAGCGTTTTTTAGAGGTTGGCAAAGTAATCGTAAAGGAAGAAAGGCGAAAAACATGAGTAGCCTAATATATATATTGCGAAAATCGAATTAGAAGGGCTCTAAAGCCAAAACACCCTTCGCTGGTACAAGGGGTTAGTTTTTTTTAGATAAGGCATTGAACACAGCGACTCCTTTTTCGAGCATAACTATTTGGAAATCAAAAGGTAATGCGCAAAAGATTGGCTAATTTAAAGCTGACATCTGAATAGATTATTTTTGGGTTGCCATTACGCTCTATTTCATACGAAGCTTCGCTAAGTAATTCAAGAATTTTTGGGATGTTGGCCAAGTGCGTATATTTTGAGAAATCTTTTAGAGAAAAGGAGGCTCGATTAAATAAGGCACTGTTTCCATCCGTGAGGCCCAAATTTGCTTGAAGGGCATCTCTGAAACTATTCAAAGCAAAAAGTAAAAAGTCTTTAGAAGAGTCTCGATCCATTTTGGACGATTCGTCCACCCATTTAAATATTGATTTTACGTCCGCTTTAAAGCAATAACGAACCCAGTCTCTAAAATGGAGGCTGTAATTCTGATATTTTTGCGAGTCTCCGCCCAAGGCAATGGCTTGAGCTAAGTTACCCTTACTTAAAGTGGCAATTACTTGAGCTGCAGATTCCTGAACGGATAATTCAGAGACTAAGTGGGCTGTAATTTCGGTTGGGCTGTAGGATGGAATTAATGTTTTTTGACAGCGACTTGTGATGGTTTGCAAGACCGCTTCAGTGTTTTCGCTCACTAAAATAAAAAAGGTTTTGGCGGGCGGCTCTTCAATTAGTTTTAGGAGTTTGTTTGCTGCGGTACCATTTAGTTTTTCGGGTAACCACATAATCAATATTTTCTCAAAACCAGAGTAAGACTTAAGCAACAGCTTTTTTACAATATTGTCACTCTCAAATTTGCTTATGCTTGCGAGTTTTTTTTCGGCACCCATTTGCGTGGACCATTGCATGGGATCAAAATATATATTTGAACTCATGAGCTCTTTCCACTCGTCTAAATAATCCGCACTTACGGGCTCTTTTGGTTTAGATTCTTGCTTTACAATGGGATAAACAAAGTGAAGATCGGGGTAGCTAAAGTTTTGAATTTGCTTGCAACTAAAGCACGATCCACAACTATCATCCTCTTGCTTATTTTGACATAAAATATATTGCGCGTAAGCGATTGCCAAAGCTAAAGCCCCACTACCTGTTTGGCTATGAAACAATTGTGCATGACTAACTCGACCCGTTTTAACGGTGTTTATAAGGTTTTTTTTAACGGATTGTTTTCCAATAATGGCGGCAAACTTCATGCTTAAATAATTTCAACTTTAACCCTACTTTTGGCAGCTCAAAATTAGACAAAATGAAAACGGTTAGTGATATATCTTTTGAAGGAAAAAGGGTTTTAGTTAGAGTTGACTTTAATGTACCCTTAAGCGAAGAACTTCAAATAACAGACGATACGCGTATTAAGGCTACCATACCTACTTTAAAGGCTATTATGGCAAACGGAGGGCGACCCGTGGTTATGTCTCATTTAGGAAGACCAAAAGGGGTAGTTAACCCTAAGTTTAGTTTAAAGCATGTGCAGCAAAGGTTAGCACAACTAATGGATTGCGAAGTGCTTTTGGCAAACGATTGCATCGGAAGCGTTGTGGAACAGTTAAGTAAAGAATTAGCAAATAATCAAATGCTTCTTTTAGAAAACGTCCGTTTTTATAATGAGGAAACGGATGGCGATAGCGAGTTTGCCAAGAAACTAGCCTTAAACGGAGATTATTATGTTAACGATGCTTTTGGAACAGCCCATCGAGCGCATGCTAGTACAGCTGTAATTGCACAATTTTTTGGTGATAGCAAGTGCTTTGGAAAAGTGATGGCGGCCGAAATAGTGAATGTAGAAAAGGTGCTAAAAAGTAAGGATAGACCAGTAACGGCCATTGTTGGAGGCGCAAAGGTGTCGTCTAAGTTGGCTGTGCTCGAAAATTTATTAGATCGATTGGATCACTTGGTGATTGCGGGCGGTATGGCTTTTACCTTTATTAAAGCAAAAGGCGGTAAAGTGGGTAACAGCTTGGTAGAAGATGATTACTTGGCAACGGCCTTGGATATTTTGCAGAAAGCAGAAGAAAAGGGCGTTACTATTCACCTACCTGTGGATTCACTTAACGCAGGCAGCTTTAGCAACGAAGCGCAAACAATGGTTTCGGCTACTAATAGCATACCTGATGGTTGGATGGGGCTAGATGCAGGACCTAAAACTATTGAGGAACTTAAGCCAGTTTTGTTAGAGTCTAAAACCATTTTATGGAATGGACCAATGGGTGTTTTTGAGTTTTCTACTTTTGAAAATGGCACAAAAAGCGTAGCAGAAATCATTGCACAATCTACCGAAAAAGGCTGCTTTAGCATAGTAGGAGGCGGAGATTCGGTAGCTGCTGTAAAACAATTTGGTATGGCGGAAAGGGTAAGCTACGTTTCTACTGGTGGCGGTGCTATGTTAGAGTACTTAGAAGGAAAGACATTACCTGGTATTGAGGCAATTTTAAATTAAAGGCAAAGTTGGAAGTACGGGTGCCGAGCTAGTTTTCCAAAGATTACCGATAGTCTCTGCATATTCAATGAAAAAGGCGAGCAACAAACTGTCCTGTCCTTTAGCACTTTGAGCAAACGAAGAGCCGATGGCAGGGTAGATTAAGTATAAAATTACCAGTAGGATTAATAACATTTTACAGAAACCAAAAAGGCCACCAAGCAATCTATTTACAAAGCCCAAAGCCATAAATTGTAAGGTTCGGGTAAGCATTTTGCCTAAGGCATAAAAGGCAAGGGCTACAGCACCAAAAATTAAGAGATAGCTAAAAAGGTGTACCCAAAACTCATCCAGGCCAAAGGTCTCGTGGAGTATAGTAGAAAGTTGATTGGCGTATTTGGCTGCGGCCAGATAACCTACAACGGTAGCAAGGAGCCCGCTAAGTTGATAAATCAGCCCTTTAATCATTCCACGAACAAGACCATAAGCAAGCGGGGCAAGTAAAATAAAGTCAATAATATTCAAAAGGAAGGAAGCTTAAAAGAGCCTAAAGATATTCTTAAAAATATGAACAGAGAAGAGCTTAAAAAAGAATGGGATGAATTAGTACTATCGGCCAGCAAAAGGTTTGCTGATGGCGAGGAGATGGATTTAGACGGCATTCTGTTTTTGATAGGGGTACAAGAATTAGGAATGTCTTTGCGAAAATTCAAAAAAGACGAAAAATTAAACCTTATGCATATCGCTATATGCACGGTTTTAGAACCTTACGGATACTATAAATTTATGGGACGAGACCAAGATGGCTGGCCGCATTTTGAGGTAATTGAAAAGTTGCCCGCCCTTAAACCGGGGGAGCAAAGTGTTTTGATGAAGGAAGCTGTTGTAAAGTACTTTAAAGCTTAGGGGGTGTAAAAGCAACCTCCAGCAACTGGATCAAAAGGTTCAATGTAAACCGTTTTATATACTCTTTTGTTGGGTCTTAAATAAACCTCGGCACAACCAATTTGCGTAGGAGGTGTAAGCCCGCGAGTGGCCCTTGCTGTAAATACGGCTTGCAAATCGTTTTTAAACTCCACTTTTCCGTTATCGTCCGTAAAGCCAATAAAGTGCTCTTTTAGTTTTCCCGTATTATCAGGTGCTAAAATTTGTACCCGTATGTTGGTAACCAATACGCTGTCTGATAATGTTTTTACACTTATCGTGAAAGGGTATTCCGGGTCTAAATTATCGTTCTTTTCTTTACAGGAAAAAGAAACGGATAAGATACCGATAATTAGAAGTGTGCCTAAATATTTCATAAAATAAGATTAATTATCGCAGCCGTTATAAGGGCTAGCCCAAGGTTCTAAATTTACTACCAAAGTGTTATTGCCTTCTTCAATTCTTGAAAAAGAACAAGTTTTATAAGAGCCCTTAGTTGCAATTACGTCCACCACAATTTCATTGCTAAATGTAAACGAAACTTCGCCATTTTCATTGGTTGTGTAGTACAAATCGTCAAACCGGTTGGAGACAGGCGCGTACACTCTAATGGTGGCATTAGAAACACGGGTTTCGTTATTTACCGTAACAATTACGTTTAAAACGTAATCATCATTGTTTTTTTCGCAACTAGCGAGGCTAAATAGCCCAGCCGCAAGCAGCACAAAAAACGGTAGAGTTGATAGAAGTCTTTTCATGAGAGTGCTTAATATTTCACATCTTTGCCGCGCAAATATAAAAATTAACGAATAGCCTGCATTTTTAGCGTACTTTATGGAATCTAAAATTAAGAAACTACTGGAAGATGTTGAAAGCTTTAATGAGTTAACTGCCGAAAAGGTGGAAGATTTTAGGATAAAGTATTTAGGAAGAAAGGGTTTATTAACTACGTTATTCAATGATTTTAAGGCATTACCCTCTGATGAAAAACGCAAGTGGGGAAAACCAATAAATGAGTTAAAGGCAAAAGCAACCAATAAGGTAGCCTCCCTAAAAGAAAAGCTAAACAGCTCTTCTGATAGTGAAAAAAGTGACCAAAAGGACTGGACTCGCGAGGGCTTGGGCGTTAAATTAGGCTCAAGGCACCCTGTAAATCTCGTGAAAAACGAGATTGTAAATATTTTTGAACGCATTGGCTTTAATGTAAGTGAAGGGCCAGAAGTGGAAGACGACTGGCACAACTTTACGGCTCTTAATTTTCCGGAAGAGCACCCTGCTAGAGATATGCAGGACACGTTTTTTGTGGAACGAAACCCAGATTGGGCGCTAAGAACACACACCAGTAGCGTGCAAGTACGTATGATGGAAAGTGAAAAACCACCAATTAGGACTATATCACCAGGAAGAGTGTTTAGAAATGAGGCTATTTCAGCTCGTTCTCATTGTATTTTTCACCAAATAGAAGGCTTGTATATAGATGAGAATGTAAGTTTTGCGGACTTGAAGCAAACCTTGCTGTATTTTGCTCAGGAGTTTTTTGGTAAGGATACAAAAATCAGATTGCGTCCTTCTTATTTTCCATTTACCGAGCCTAGCGCAGAGGTGGATGTTTATTGGGGATTAAAAAATGAAGTAGATTACCGAATGACAAAAGGCACTGGCTGGCTAGAGGTAATGGGCTGCGGAATGGTAGACCCCAGTGTGTTGGATAATTGTGGTATTGATTCTAAAAAATACAGTGGATATGCTTTTGGAATGGGCGTAGAGCGAATTGCCATGCAGCGTTTCCAAATTAGCGATATTAGACTGTTATTTGAAAACGATCAGAAGTTTTTAGAGCAGTTTTCTTCAGCTCTTTAATTGGTCAATTTCACGAGCTAAATCTCGATCTTTTTGGGTTACAACATCTCCGGCATCATGCGTACTTAGGCTAAGTGTAACTTGGTTGTACACATTATAAATTTCGGGATGATGCTGATGTTTTTCAGCTAAATCGGCCACACGATTTAAAAAGACAAAGGCCTCTATAAAGTTGGCAAAGCGGTAGTGCTTTACCAACTTGTTGTTTTCTTCTGCCCAGCTCATATTAGTCAATTTGGCTAATCTTAAGCATATTGGTAGTGCCTGATTCTTCTATAGGCATGCTCGCTACTTTTACAATTAAATCGCCAGAGCTGGCTAAACCGTTGTTAACGGCAATTTGCTTGATTTCTTTAAAGGTATTGTCAGTACTCTCCATATTATCATAATAAAAGCCCCTAACGCCCCATATAAGGCTTAGCATATTAAGTATAGAGCGATTGGCGGTAAGCACCACAATGTTGGTTTTGGGCCTATGTGATGAAATTTTGAAACCTGTATAACCGCTAAAAGTCATTGTAAGAATAGCGGAGGCGCCTACTTGGTCGGCAATTTTACTGGCATTGTAACAAATGGAATCCGTAATAAAACGTTTGCCTCTAATAGTAGGGGGGTTTTCTTTTTTGGTGGCAACCTGCCCGCTGGCTTCAACATGTTGAATAATTTTAGACATAGCCTCAATAACATCTACGGGGAATTTACCCACGGAGGTTTCGCCACTTAGCATTACCGCATCGGCACCGTCTAACACGCTGTTAGCCACATCACTTACCTCCGCTCTGGTTGGGGTCATGCTGTCAATCATGCTTTCCATCATTTGGGTAGCAATAACCACGGGGCGACCCATTTCGTGACATTTGTTTACAATCATTTTTTGAATAAGAGGAACACTTTGCATCGGAACTTCCACTCCCAAATCTCCTCTAGCTACCATTATGGCATCGGTTTCTTCAATAATCTGCTGAATTTCAACAACCGCTTCGGGTTTTTCTATTTTAGAAATTACCTTACAAGGCGCCTTTCTTGAAGCAATAATTTGCTTAAGCTGACGAACGTCTTTTACCGAGCGAACAAATGACAAACCAATCCATTCCACCTCATGTTTTAAGGCAACCTCTAAGTCCGCTAGATCTTTTTCGGTAAGGCAGGGTAATGATATTTTGGTGTTGGGAAGGTTTACTCCTTTTTTAGATTTAAGAGGACCACCGTGAATTACCTGGGCTTTTACGAGGTCGGTTCCGTTGGACTCGGTTACCTCCAGCAAAAGTTTACCATCATCAATCAAAATGCGTTCACCCACTGTTACATCTGCTGCAAAACGAGAGTAGGTCATAAACACTTTTTTAGAAGTGCCTATTTCATCTACATTCGAAAACGAAAGAACATCTCCTTTCTCTAAAACAGCACCTTCTTCTACAACACCTACTCTAAGCTTAGGGCCTTGTAAATCGGCTAAAATGGCAATATTAAAACCATGTTCTTTATTAATATCTCGTATTTTGGTTATTAGTTCTTCGGCATTTTCGTGGCTACTGTGCGAAAAATTTATTCGAAAAACATTTACCCCTGCCGCAATCAGCTTAAGCAACATTTCGGTTGAAGATGTGGCGGGGCCAAGTGTGGCAATTATTTTGGTTTTATTGAAATGCATATTTAAAGTTCTATAAATAAATTGTCTATAAATTTAGAGTGGCTAAGGTCTATTTTTTGAAAGGTACGAACATAGCTAGCCCCCTTTAAGCTTTGGTTAATTTTTTTTTCTATTCCCTTGCGAGAAAGGTCATCAAACCATAAAAAGTAGTCAAAGGCTTTTAAATCATTGACTAAACTTAAGGGTAAAAACTCCTGTGAATACTGGTAGGTTCTCTCTGGTTTGCCTTGGTTATTAAAGCTTTCGCTGATGTTAACTTCTAGGCTTTTTCGGTTGGCGGTTAAATGCCATTCCATTTTTTCCTGTTCCTGCAAATAAACGTAATCATTAAATGCGTAGGATATTTTTTTACGGTAGAGTATTTTTGGGTGTGGGCTAAGTTGTAAGGCAAGGTTAAGCTCTTTGTTTAGCATAAAGCAGAGGCGGTAATCGGGCAACTCGCTTACAATGCCGTAAACGGTAGCTTCGTTATCGGGCATTACATCATCTAAGGTTAACTTTAAGTTCATACCATTAATTTACAATGCTTCCATAAGCTAGTTTAGAGGCCTCTTCTTCCGCTTTCTTTTTACTACTGCCACTTCCGGTGGCTACCAACTGGCCATCTACTTTTAGCGATACTTGGTATTTGCGAGAATGACTTTTGCCCCAGCAACCGGTTATTTCAAAAAGAATAGAGGTTTTTGTTTTTTGCCCCCACTCTAGCAAGGCGCCTTTATGGCTGGAAACACGCGACTCTAATCGTTGTAAATCTACATGATCTACCATTATAGCACGACTGACAAAGGTTTGGCAAGCTTGGTAACCTCTATCTAAATAAAGGGCACCAACAAGAGCCTCCAAAGCATCACCATATATTGATTTAGCTTGTACCGTTTTAGAAGTCTTTTTAACTACCAGCTTGTTTAACCCCAAATCTATCCCCAGCTGATTTAAATGTTTTCGGCTTACAATTTTACTACGCATATTGGTTAAAAAACCTTCATCGCTATCAGGATAAGCTTGATACAAGTAATCAGCAACAATGGCTCCTAAAATAGCATCACCAAGGTACTCTAAACGCTGGTTATTATACTTGGTCCCATTACTTTCTTTACTGGCAGAGCTATGGCGAAAAGCCAATTCGTAGAAGCTAATATTTTTAGGAGGAACTTGGGTAATGCGCTGTATTTCAAAAAAAAAGTTCCCACTCTTTTTAAAAGGGGAACTTAATTTTTTAAAAAAGGTACTAAACATTCAGTCTTATAGCTTCTTAAATACGATGGATGCATTGTGACCACCAAAACCAAAGGTGTTACTTAAAGCAACATTTACAGTTCGTTCTTGCGCCTCATGAAACGTTAAGTTCAATTTGGCGTCAATATCAGGATCGTCAGTAAAGTGGTTTATGGTTGGAGGCACTACGTTGTCTTTAATAGACATAATAGCGGCAAAACCTTCTATGGCACCAGCTGACCCCAAAAGGTGGCCGGTCATAGATTTAGTTGAGCTGATATTAAGCCCGTAGGCATCGCTGCCAAACACATGCTTAATAGCTTTTAGTTCTGCTACATCGCCCAGGGGTGTAGAGGTGCCGTGTACATTAATGTAGTCCACCTCATTTGGGTTTAAGTGTGCGTCTCTAAGTGCATTTTCCATCACATTTTTAGCACCTAACCCTTCAGGGTGTGGTGCCGTAATGTGGTGGGCATCAGCAGACATTCCTCCACCAATCATTTCGGCATAAATAGTGGCTCCGCGCTTTTTGGCATGCTCGTATTCTTCTAATACAATAGTAGCAGCACCTTCACCTAAAACAAATCCATCTCTATCCTTATCAAAAGGACGGCTGGCGGTTTCGGGGCTATCGTTACGCGTACTCATGGCATGCATGGCGTTAAAGCCACCTACACCAGCAACGTTTACACCGGCTTCACTACCCCCTGTTAAACAGGCGTCCATCATTCCTAGCCTTATATAATTAAAGCCATCAATAATTGCATTGGTAGAAGAGGCACAGGCAGAAACTGTGGTGAAGTTGGGTCCACGGAAGTTAAATTTCATAGAAATTAACCCCGGAGCGATATCGGGAATAATTTTAGGAATAAAGAAAGGATTAAAACGTGGAGTTCCATCCCCTTTAGCATAGTTTTCAGCCTCCGAAAAGAAGGTTTGAAAACCGCCCATTCCTGAGCCCAAAATTACCCCAACACGGTCACAATTAAATTGAGAATCTAATAGACCACTGTCGTTTACAGCTTCTTCAGCAGCAACAAGCGCTAAGTGCGAAAAACGATCCATCTTTCGCGCTTCCTTGCGATCTATAAATTGGGTAACATCAAAACCCTTTACCTCACAGGCAAACTGGGTTTTAAACTTGGCTGCATCAAAAAGCGTAATAGGCGCGGCTCCGCTCTTTCCGCTTTTCAATCCCTCCCATGTGGAATTGCGGCTGTTACCTAAAGGCGATAAAGCCCCAAGTCCCGTTACTACTACTCTTTTTAATTCCATAAATAAGGCTAGCCTTAATTGTTATTTTGCTCCTTCGATATAAGTTACTGCTTGCCCAACGGTAGCAATGTTTTCTGCTTGGTCGTCTGGGATTTGAATATCAAATTCCTTTTCGAATTCCATAATAAGTTCTACGGTGTCTAATGAATCAGCACCTAAATCGTTCGTAAAACTGGCTTCGTTGGTTACTTCATTTTCATCAACACCTAGTTTGTCAACAATGATTGCTTTTACTTTTGAAGCGATTTCTGACATGGTCAAATTGTTTTGTAATTATTAGCTGCAAAGAAAGTAAATTTATCAAATAGCAAACAATAAGTTACTTTCGCATTTACTTGAATAGGTACTATTTTTAATTTTACATCAATCTCCTAATTTCCCATGAAAAAAATAGCGGTGTTTGCCTCCGGCAATGGCTCTAATACTGAGAATATTATAAACTTTTTTGAAGAGAATGAGTTGGCGCGAGTGGCCTTGGTTATTAGTAACAAAAAAAAGGCGGGTGTTGTAGATAAATGCAAATTATTGGGGGTACGATGTCTAGTTTTTAGTCAAGCCGAGCTCGAAAATGGAGCGGTACTTGACAAACTTTTGGATTTAAAGATCGATTTTATCGCCTTGGCCGGTTTTTTAGCGCTGGTTCCAAAACCAATTATTGATGCTTTCCCTCAAAAAATTGTAAATATTCACCCTGGCTTATTACCCGAGTATGGCGGCAAGGGGATGTACGGTATTAAAGTGCATCAAGCAGTGGTAGAAAATGAAGAGGAGGAAACCGGTATTAGCATTCATTATGTAAATGAGAATTTTGATGAAGGCGAGGTTATTTTTGAGGAGGTAATAGAAGTGGACTTTGAAGACAGCCCAGAAGACTTGGAGTATAAAGTGCAGCAGTTAGAACATCAGCATTACCCGCAGGTACTAGAGTATTTGATAAAAGATTTGGAGTGAGGGTAGATATTTATACCGATGGTGGTGCCAGCGGTAACCCCGGCCCTGGAGGTTATGGTGTGGTGATGGAAGCAGGGGGGAAACGCAAAGAACTGAGTGCTGGTTTTAGGCTCACCACCAATAACCGTATGGAGCTGCTTGCTACCATTATTGCCATGAAGGCTCTAAAGAGGATTAATTTGGAGGTACATATTTATTCGGATAGCAAGTACGTTGTAGATGCTATAAATAAAGGATGGCTTTTTAATTGGGAAAAGAAAAACTTTAAGGATAAAAAGAATGTTGACCTATGGCAGTCATTCCTCCAGGTTTATAGAATCCACAAACCAAAATTACATTGGGTAAAAGGACATAATAATCATCCGCAAAATGAGCGATGTGATTTTTTGGCTGTTAACGCGTATAAAACAGGTAAGCTAAAAATAGACAGTGCGTTTGAAACCTCTCAAAAAGAAATATAGTGTGCCGGGTTAACCGGATTACTGTTGTACCAAAGTTCAAAATGAAGGTGCGGACCGGTGCTTAACTCTCCCGAATTTCCAATAATAGCAATAGGCTCTCCGGCTTTTACCATTTCTCCTTGGCGTTTTAATAAAGAAGAGTTGTGTTTATATACCGAAACAAATTCTCCATTATGCTGTACAATTAGCACATAGCCTGTTTCGGCAGTCCACTCAGCAAATAGTACCATTCCATCTTGGCAAGATTTAATAACCTCATTCTTTTTGGCTACTACATCTATACCTAAATGATTTTGTTTTGGATTAAAATCTTGAGTAACCAAGCCCTTTACAGGCGTAAAAAACGAATAGTTGATTAAATCAACACCTTTTTCATTTTCATTAATGTTAAAGCGCTCCTCTTCTTCTACCAAGGCACGCAGCACAGAGTCTTCTTTAATAATATTTTGATCTAAAACGGTTGCTACAACGCTATCACTTAATGTGGTATCGGCAAAATTAAGAGTTGGTTTACCTTCTACAATATTTTTTAAGTTGAGTAAATACCGTTTGTTGTAACTTAATTGCTGCTCTAAAGAATCCGTTTTAAAGGTTATATCCAGTGCCTTTCTGCGCAAGGCGGTGCTGGAGTAACCAGGAATGTATTCGCGCAAAGGCGTAAAAGAAATAAGTAAGGCGGTAGAGCTAATTAAAAAAATGATAAGAAAACCCAGCAAGAAAAAAACGTTGAGGCGACTCAGTTTTAAAGAGAGCTTCTCTTCAAAGGTGTCGTCATTCAAAATTACTAAGCGGTATTTGTTGCGTAGTTTTTGAACTATTTTTTTCTGATTTTGTGGACTTTGCTTTGCCATGGCCGCAAATATCGCAATACTAGGCACCAATACTCAAATTTTTTTGGAGCTTTTAAAAAAACCAGGCTATTATATTTTTGTCCTTAAGCCTCAAAAACAGCGCTTCCCTCAAAAAATAAAATATTTTTGCGCTTTTGTAGTTAGTCAATTGAATCTGAAAAAGTCGCAAGCTCTGAAGTACTTTAGGTTATTATTTATTCTGGCCATAGCCACGGCTACGCTAAATGGGTGTAAAAAAAGCAAGGACACCTTTACTAGCCGCACGTATCACGGCATGGTGTCTCGTTACAACCCCCTTTTTAATGGGCAGCAGGCACTTAAAAGTGGAGAAAGAGCCTTGTCTAATTTGCATGTAGATAAGTATCATGAAATTTTACGTCCGTTTAAAACGGGAGAAAAAGAGAATGTAGCCTCTATAAAACCAGATATGGATAGAGCCATTGAGAAAGGCGCCAAGGTTATTCGAGACCATTCTATGCTTATTAAGGGAAAGCAGCGTAATAAGTTTGTGCCCGAAAGTTACCTACTGATTGGCCAATCGCGCTTTTATAAGTTTGAGTATTTAGAGGCGCTCGAAACTTTTAATTATATCATTCAGCAAAATCCAAAATCTGAAATTGGTTTGGTAGCAGAACTTTGGGCCGCGCGCACCGAAACGTCCTTAGGTAATTATATAAGTGCTAAAGAGAAGTTTGAAAATATTTATAGGAACGAACTACTTCCCAAAAAATTAAAAGGAGATGCTTTTGCGGCTTATGCCGATTTAGAGCTAGATCAAAAAAGATACACACCTGCCTACCAATTATTATCTCAAGCCATTGAGCGCACCAAGGATAAGCAGAAAAAAATTAGATGGACTTTTATTATGGCGCAGCTTCAAGCGCAAATTGGGAATAACCACAAGGCCAGCGAACTTTTTTTAGAGGTAATAAAAAAGGGACCTCCATACGAGTTATTGTTTCAGGCGCAATTGGCTCGGGCCCGAAGTTTTGATGTAAAGGTGCAGCACCCTAGTATTGTGTTTAAAGATTTAAACAAGATGCTAGAGGATGAAAAAAATGCGGACAACTTAGATCAAGTATATTATGTAATGGCTGAGGTGGCGGATAAGTTGGATGATGCCGAAAACGTAATTAAGTATTTGAAGAAATCCGTGCGAAGCAACGTAAATAACCAGAGACAAATAGCGTTGAGTTATTTATGGTTGGCCGAGCTCAATTTCGAAAGTAAAGTATACCCTTTGGCAGCTGCCTATTACGACAGCACCTTTAGTAACATAAAGGAGGGTAACCCAAGATATAAGGAGATAAAAATTAAGAAGGAGAGCTTGGGTGAACTGGTAATTCATATTAATACAATTACCGAGCAGGATAGTTTATTGGCCTTGGCAGCTTTGCCAATGGGCGAGCGCGAAGAAAAAGTGGACGCCCTTATTGCTCTTAAAAAGCAGAAAGAGGAAGAAAAGAGGGAAAAGGAGGAGAATATAGAGTTTAATAATTTTAATACTGGAGGAGGAGACGGTGTAGGTAATGCCCAGGCAAGTATTGAAGGTGGTCAATGGTATTTTTACAACATCAACCTGCGATCAAGCGGTTTACGTGATTTTAATATTAAGTACGGTAACCGAAAGTTAGAGGACAACTGGAGGAGAAAAGATAAGGAGCTGGTTGCAAATTTTGATGAAGGGGAGCAAGCGGAAGATACTACCGAAGTGACAGAAGGTGGAGAAGACGCAACCGATCAACAAAATGAAGAAAGGAAGAAGTATTTATCTGCTATTCCAACAACAAAAGAGGCGAAAGAAGGAAGTCACCAAAAAATTAAAAATGCTTTATTGGAGCTTGCTAATATTTATAAAAACAGTTTTCAAGATTACGATGCCTCGGAAACGGAATTATTGGATTTTTTAAAGCGTTACCCCGACTACCCTTTAAAGGCAAGGGTTTGGTATAGTTTATATCGCCTTAATGTGCTTGCGCAAGATGAGAAGGACGCCAACCATTATAAGAATTTGATTCTAAAAAATTATCCCGATACGGAGTACGCAGCATTGTTGTTGGGTAAGCCTTTAAAGGAGACAGATGCTAAAATAGCGGAACGCTATTATGCCAAAACGTATGAGGCATACAGCAATAAGGAGTACAATCGAAGCATGGAAATGGCCGATTCTGCTATTGCCAATTTTGGAAGTACCAAGCAAAGTGCCCAGTTTATGTTGCTAAAAGCCTTAAGTCAAGGCAAGCTTGCTGAAAGAACCAAAATGTTAGAAACGTTAGGAATTATAGTAGGTAAGTATGGAGATACCGAGCAAGGGAAAAGAGCGCAAAGTATTATTCAAATGCTAACTGCACCTAAGCCATCTGCAAGCGATGATAGTACCAATTTGGCTGCCGATAATGGGGCAGAAGTGGCAAAAACGAAGTATAAGGACCAACCAAAACAACTTTTTAAATATATTTTAGTGGTGCCCAACACTAAGGTTTTGGTGAATGATGTGACCATTCAAATGTCAGATTTTTGTAAGAGTTACTTCCAAAACATTGCCCTCACAACCAAGCAAGTATATATAAGCCCTGAAGAACAAATGGTAATGGTAAATGGGTTGCCCAACCAACAAAAAGCCATGCAGTTTATGGATGTTTTAAATCAGCAAAAGCTTTTAGAACAGTTGTTTAAGGGTGAACCAATCAAACATTTTGTAATTTCGAACTCTAATTTTCAAAAGTTTTATCAAGATAAAGACTTTGAAGGTTACCTTAAATATTTCAACGAAAACTTGAAGAACAACTAACGCTCTCTTACAATTATGAAGAAGAATAAGGAAATCGTAGAGGCCAATCAGGCCAGCAACCGAATTTTAGCCGGAACGAAAATAGAAGGTGAAATTGTATCCGATGGTGATATTCGTGTAGATGGAAGTTTGAAAGGAAATATCCGCATTAGCGGTAAATTGGTAATAGGCGAAAAAGGAACCGTGGATGGTGAAATACAATGTGCCAATGCCAATGTTTCGGGCAAACTTACAGGAAAACTGGAAGTAAGCGAGTTATTAACGTTGCAAGCTACAGCCACTGTTCAAGGTGAAGTAAGCACAGGTAAATTGGCTATTGAGGCGGGAGCTGAGTTTTCAGGCTCTTGTAATATGGGTTCGGTTGTAAGAAATATGAAAAACGGAGGAAAAAATAATAATGAAGCCGGAGAGTCAAGAGAAGAGGCCTCGGCCTAGTCCTTTTTTGAAATACACCGGTATGGCTTTTCAAATGGGGTTGATAATTGCCGGAGGTGTAATTTTGGGCTCTTGGCTGGATGGGCAATACGTAAATGAAACACCATGGTTTACTATAAGCATTGGGCTTTTTTCAATTTTTGCAGCACTGTACCTTACCCTACGAGATTTAATTAAAGGCAAATGACCGTATCGAAAGCTTTTTTCTTGTTTGCTACAAAGGCCTTATGTTTTGCTTTTTTGCTGGGGCTTATCCACTATTTTATTGATCAAAGGTTATCTGTTACGTTACCTTTTCCAGAGATTATCAAGATGTACGGCTTTGTATTCTTTTTGACGAATGCAGCGTATCTTATTATGCTGTTAGTTGGTAGGCGAGACTTTGATAAGATTGGATTTACATTTTTAGGGTTGGTGATGATAAAAATGATGATGAGTTTTGTTTTTTTATATCCTCTTCTTAAATCCTCTAATTATGCTGATAACGAAGTGGTTTTGAATTTTTTTGCAATTTACTTATTGTCGGTTTTCTTTGAAGCCAAAGAGGCCTACAGCCTTATCCGAAAGGCCCCTTTCTTGCAATAAAACAAACGGTAAAAGTTTTCCTTTTTTTTCCACTATTCTTTCAAAGATTTATCTCTACATTTGCCCCGATTTTTAAAAAGGCTAAGTTGATACTTAATAGAATGAGTAAATATTTAAAACTCAGTTATTTAGCGGTTTTCGTGTTGTTGCTGGGATTCTCAGGTAATTTGCAAGCATCAAACGGAAATGGGCATAATCACGATGAAGAGGATGCTAGGCACTCAGTTGAAGAGCAAGATAGTCATCAGAATGGTGAGGCCTCTGTAAATACGGAGGAAGATGTATATGACCCTACACCGGTTGTAATGCATCATATTCAAGATGGGCATGGTTTTCATGTAGCTGGCGATTTTTCTGTTGCGCTACCCGTAATCCTTTGGACTGACAATGGTTTGGTAACGTTTATGTCTTCTGAGTTTCACCATGATATAACAGGTCATCATGTTGTGGAAAAAAAAGGGATGAGATTTGTGAATTTGCATGAAGATATCTACCAATTAAATAAAGGAGCGGAGAACATAAAGATGGATGCATCTCATCACCCGGTAAATGCTTCTAAGCCTTTGGATTTCTCGATCACCAAAAATGTATTTACACTTTTGCTTGCGGCTTTAATATTGTGCTTAATCTTTCTTACTTCTGCCAAGAAGTATAAAAAAGGAAATGGCCATAAGGTGCCAAAAGGATTGGCTAGTTTTATGGAGCCACTTGTGGTGTTTGTAAGGGATGATATTGCCAAGCCTAATATTGGAAAAAAGTATGAGCGTTACATGCCTTTATTATTGACCATGTTTTTTCTTATCTGGACCTTAAATCTTATTGGATTGGTGCCCTTTTTTCCTGGAAGTGCAAATATGAGTGGTAACATTGCATTTACCTTTTCTTTGGCAGTGATTACACTTTTAGTAACCAACTTTAGCGGAAACAAAGGGTATTGGAAACATATATTATTACCACCCGTGCCTAAGGCATTGTGGATTATTATGATTCCGGTGGAAATTATTGGTGTTTTAACAAAACCGTTCGCATTAATGATTCGTTTGTTTGCCAATATTACGGCAGGTCACATTATCGTATTGAGTTTAATATCTCTTATTTTTATTTTTAAAACTCCAGCAATGGGATTAGTATCAGTGCCTTTTGCATTGTTTATTTCTGTGTTGGAATTACTAGTGGCTGCTTTGCAGGCCTATATTTTTACGATGCTCACCGCCTTGTTTATCGGAACAGCCGTTGCGGAGGATCATCATTAATAACTTGAGTATATATTGTTTAATTATAAATCCTGATTAATTATGAGTTTTGCTGCAATTGGAGCTGGTTTAGCTGTTATCGGTGCTGGTATAGGTATCGGACAAGTAGGTGGTCGTGCAATGGAAGGTATTGCCCGTCAACCAGAAGCTAGTGGAAAAATCCAAACTGCGATGATTATTGCTGCTGCATTAGTAGAGGGCGTTGCCCTTTTCGGTGTTGTAGTTGCTTTGATCTCGTAATCATTTGGAAAAGAAAAAACTGAACCTGCCAACGGTTGGTTGGCAGGTCAGTTTAATTATTCAGACGTACTTTTATTTAAATAGTTAAGAGATAAAAAATGGATTTAGTTACCCCTGAAATAGGCCTTATTTTTTGGACGACAGTTACTTTTGTTATACTGTTATTCCTTTTGGCAAAATTTGCTTGGAAGCCCATTCTTAAAGCCGTTAGAGAGCGCGAATCTTTTATTGAAGATGCTATCTCTTCAGCCGATAAGGCACGTGCGGAAATGGAGCAATTGAAATCGGATAACGAGCAAATTTTAAGAGATGCCCGTGCGGAGCGCGATGGTATTTTAAAAGATGCTCGCGATATGCGCGAAAAAATGATTGTAGAAGCTAAGGGCCAAGCCAGTACCGAAGCTGCTAAAATAGTGACTCAAGCTAAAGAATTGATTGAAAATCAAAAAATGGCGGCTATCACCGACTTAAAGAATCAGGTAGCGGGTATGTCAATTGATATTGCCGAAAAAATTATTAGAAAGGAATTGAGTGATAAAGCTAGCCAAGAAACAATGGTGGCCGAGCAGCTTAATGACTTTAAACTTAACTAAAGGCACAAGGAATTATGGTAACCGCTTTAAACAGACGTTACGCTAAATCTCTTTTAGCGTTGGCAGTAGATATGCAGAAGGTTGACGAGGTGAAAAAAGACATGGATCTTGTTTCGGCTACCGTTAATGCTTCGCGCGATTTAGCGGTATTGCTAAAATCACCTGTTGTTAAAGAGGATAAGAAGACGGCTATTATTAAAGGTGTTTTTGAAGGTAAAGTAGGCGATTTAACCCTTAAGTTTTTGCTAATATTGGTTAGCAAGGGTCGCGAATCTCAGTTAGAGGGGATGGCTGAGGGTTTTCAAAATTTGTACCGTGCCCATAATGGTATTCAGCAGGCGAGCATTACTACGGCCGCAAGCCTAGGAGATGCGCAAAGAACAGACATAAGCGCCAAGCTTAAAGAAGTGATTGGCAGCAATATTGAGTTAAAAGAAATTATTGACCCTTCTATTATTGGAGGTATTAAGATAAGAGTAGGCGACCGCCAGTACAATGGTAGTTTAGCGTACCAATTACAACAGCTGAAAAGACAATTTGAGTCGAATCAGTATGTAGCAGATTTTTAACGAAACCAAGTTAAGGCTAAATAAAAATGGCAGAAGTAAATCCCGCTGAAGTATCAGCAATTTTAAGACAACAACTTGCAGGATTCAAAAGCGAATCAGAATTAGAAGAAGTTGGAACCGTATTGCAAGTAGGAGACGGTATAGCCCGTGCCTACGGTTTGGGTAACGCCCAAGCTGGTGAACTTGTTGAGTTTGAAAATGGCCTTAGAGGTATTGTTTTGAACTTGGAAGAAGACAATGTTGGTATTGTACTTTTGGGTACGTCAGATAGTATTAAAGAAGGTAGCACCGTAAAACGTACCAACCTAATTGCCTCTTTAAAGGTAGGTGAAGGTATGGTAGGCCGCGTGGTAGATACTTTGGGTTTACCGATTGATGGTAAAGGGCCTATACAAGGCGAAACTTTTGAAATGCCAATTGAAAGAAAGGCACCAGGGGTAATTTACCGTGAACCAGTAACAGAACCGTTACAAACAGGTATTAAAGCAATTGACGCAATGGTTCCTGTAGGAAGAGGCCAACGTGAGTTAATTATTGGTGATCGCCAAACAGGTAAGTCAACCGTAGCTTTGGATACCATTATTAACCAAAAAGAATTTTACGATAGAGGGGAACCTGTATTTTGTATTTACGTAGCCATTGGTCAAAAAGGATCTACGGTAGCGCAAATTGCAAAAACACTAGAAGATAAGGGGGCGATGGCCTATACGGTTATTGTGGCATCTAATGCCTCGGATCCTGCTCCTATGCAGTTTTACGCTCCATTTGCAGGTGCTGCAATTGGTGAGTACTTCCGTGATACAGGTCGTCCAGCATTAATTGTATATGATGATTTATCAAAGCAAGCGGTAGCCTACCGTGAAGTTTCTTTATTGTTAAGACGTCCTCCAGGTCGTGAGGCATACCCAGGTGATGTATTTTACTTGCACTCGCGTTTATTAGAGCGTGCAGCTAAGGTGATTAATGATGACACCATTGCTTCGCAAATGAATGACTTGCCAGAATCTTTGAAAGGAAAGGTAAAAGGAGGCGGTTCTTTAACGGCTTTACCAATTATTGAAACGCAAGCTGGTGATGTTTCTGCTTATATCCCAACCAACGTAATTTCGATTACAGATGGTCAGATTTTCTTAGAAAATGATCTTTTCTTGGCTGGTGTACGCCCCGCTATTAACGTAGGTATTTCGGTATCTCGTGTAGGTGGTAACGCCCAAATTAAGTCGATGAAAAAGGTATCAGGTACTTTAAAGTTAGATCAAGCTGCTTTCCGTGAACTAGAAGCTTTTGCTAAGTTTGGTTCTGATTTGGATGCCGCAACTATGGCCGTTATTAATAAAGGTCGTAGAAACGTAGAAATCTTAAAGCAAGGTGTAAACAGCCCCGTATCGGTTGAAGAGCAAATTGCTATTATTTATGCAGGTACTAAGGCTTTATTAAACAAAGTGCCGGTAAATAAAATTAAGAGCTTTGAGGTAGAGTATATTGACTTTTTGCGCAATAAACACAATGATATTTTGGAAACTTTACGCTCGGGTAAACTTACCGATGAAGCTACCCAAGTATTGACAAAAGTAGCAGCTGAATTATCTGCAAAATATTAGAAAGGAATAGTGCCCCGCTTAAAAACGGGGCCAAACTCCCAACTTACATATGGCCAACTTAAAAGAACTTAGAAATCGTATTGCCTCGGTAGGCTCTACCAAGCAAATTACTTCTGCCATGAAAATGGTATCAGCGGCTAAGCTTAAGCGCGCCCAAGACGCCATCGTGCGTATGCGCCCTTATGCCGAAAAGCTGGAAGAAATTTTGATGAACCTAAGCGCATCGCTAGATTCTAGCGAGGGAGTGTACGCTCGTAAAGTGGAGGTAGAAGAAAAAGTACTTTTAGTAAGTATTGCTTCCAACAGAGGTTTGGCAGGTGCTTTTAATGCCAACATTGTAAAAGCTACCTCTTTAGAAATCAACAGTAACCCAAATGTAAAGTTTGACGTAATAGCCATTGGTAAAAAACCAAATGAGGTATTAAGGATAAAAGGCTTTAACGTTATTGGTGAGCACAACAAAATTTACGATGATTTAAGTTTTGATAATGTAGCCGAAGTGGCCATTAGCCTAATGGAGCATTTTAAAAACGGAACGTACGACCGAATTTCTTTGGTGTACAACCAGTTTAAAAATGCAGCCGTTCAAAATGTAATGGTAGAGCAGTTTTTACCTGTACGCGAAGTGGAAGGAGCAGGCAATAGCAACAGCGCAGACTATATTTACGAACCTGCCAAAGAGGAAATTTTGGAAGACTTAATTCCAAAGTCCTTAAAAACGCAACTGTTTAAAGCATTATTAGATAGTAATGCCTCAGAACACGGAGCACGTATGACTGCCATGCACAAGGCAACAGACAACGCAACCGAACTACAGAAAGGTTTAAAACTAGAATACAACAAAGCCAGACAAGCTGCCATTACCAACGAAATTTTAGAAATTGTTGGTGGAGCAGAAGCTTTGGCCGGATAATACAACCCATTCCCATTATACAAACCCCAATTGGCTATGCTGGTTGGGGTTTTTTGTTTTTCCGCATTCGCGGGATATATGTGCAATGCCAAATGAAATTCTGTTTCTCACAAAAGTGGTACAGAGCCCCTAATTCAAAAAAAATACTTTGTAGTTTCACAACCTAGCAAAGCTGTACTTATTTGAAAGCCCTTAAAACCACTTTACGCGCCCGCATCTTTTTTTCTATGATGCTGCTTATTCTCGTTTCGTTTTTATTAACGGGTGCCGTTGCATTTTTTGTTTTTAAAGATAAGAATGAAGCCTATCATCAAGATCGCTTAAAGCGAAAGGAGTATGCCGTTATTGAGTCTATCGACTATCATTTGCGCGAGAATGCAGATATGAGCCAAGATGTAGATAGCTTGGTAAAAATGTTTGATAACGAAATTTGTGAGCTGGCCGATATCCACAATTTGGATATTAATATTTACAGCCTAAAAGGGGAGCGGTTAATTACCAGCAACCCTACTTTATATGAAACAGGCATGCTAAGAGAAATACTGAGCAGCTCCTTGGTAGACTCTCTACGCTCTAAAGATCGAGAAATTGTAGAGCGCATAAAAAGCGATTCGGTTAATTATCTTTCTTCCTACGATTTTATACGCGATTTAAACAACCAGCCGGTAGCCATTATTAACCTACCCTACTTTGATAGTACGGAGGTACACAAAAAGGATTTATTGGCCTTTTTAACGCGTTTGGGGGTAGTGTATCTATTGTTGTTTTTAATTTCTATGCTGGTGGCATTTTTATTGGCCAATTACATTAGTCGTAAGCTGCGCGATTTAGGTCAAAAAATGAAAAGTGTAAGCATCCGTAAAACAAATGCTAAGGTAGAAGGGCGCTTTGATGCCGAAATAGCATCGCTGGTAGCAGAGTACAACCGAATGCTGGCCGAACTGGAAAAAAGTGCCGTAAAGCTGGCTCAAACCGAACGCGAAAGTGCTTGGAAGGAAATGGCCAAGCAAGTAGCTCACGAAATTAAAAACCCGCTAACACCTATGCGTTTAAATGTGCAGCGTTTACAGGCCCAGGGAGCCAAACTATCGCCCGAAAGGCTGGACGAGCTATGTGAGGCTATGTTACATCAAATTGATGCTTTAGGCGGCATTGCCGATGCTTTTTCGCGTTTTGCCACCATGCCTAAATTGCACAAAGAAAAATTTGCCGTGCAGCAATTAATTCAGCGGGTAACCGCGCTATACCCTCAACATCAAATTGAATTTGTGTGTGACAACCCCAATGCTACCATTGAGGTAGATAAAGATCAAATGGTGCGGGTAATGAATAATTTACTGACCAATGCTTTCCAAGCAATCCCTGAAGGGATAAAACCAGAGGTGAAAGTACAGGTAGAGAATGATGAAGACAAGGTGCTAATCCGCGTAAGTGATAATGGACAAGGAATTGAACAAGAGCAACTTGCCAAAGTGTTTGAACCACGGTTTACCACCAAAACAAGCGGTATGGGCTTGGGTTTATCTATGGTAAAAAATATTATTGAGGGATTTGATGGTGAGATTCAATTGCAATCGAAATGGGGCCAGGGAAGCACTTTTACCATTGTACTACCACGTATTAAATGACGAATTTCTGAATAGAATTTTTTATCAAAAATCTTGATACCGTGGAGGATTATATTCAACTGGATATTTTGAACATGTGGATTGGAATTACAGGAGTAACTTCGGCTTACTTGGCCATGATGGTGGTTAAAAAACTAAGCGAAATGGAGGAGGAGTTATTGAGCTTAGAAAAGGAGGAAGAATTGAAATTTGCTCAACTTCAACAAGCGTAAAATTGTAAAACAGCGATATTGTATTTTATGGTTTGCCCTATGCAAAGCCTTACGTACTTTTGAGCCTTCAAGAAAAAAAGCACAAACATGAGTTTTCAAAATATCAGCCTTCAGCATCAAAATACCCATAGCCTTATTACCATTACTAGGCCCAAACAACTAAATGCTTTAAATAAGCAAACTATTGAGGAGTTAAACACTGCTTTACTAGCGTTGCAAGACCGAAATGAAACAAGGGTTGTTATTATTACGGGTGCAGGCGAAAAAGCTTTTGTGGCTGGAGCCGATATTAAAGAATTTGCTGATTTTGATGTAGCGCAAGGCAAGGAACTGGCAGCCGAAGGACAAAGAAAGTTATTTGATCTGGTGGCCAACTTCCCAAAGCCGGTAATTGGTGCGGTAAATGGTTTCGCTTTAGGCGGAGGTTTGGAGTTGGCCATGAGTTGCCATATTAGGTTGGCTTCTACTAATGCCAAAATGGGTTTGCCCGAAACCAGCTTGGGTGTAATACCAGGTTACGGTGGTACGCAGCGTTTGGCGCGTTTAATTGGCCAAGGCCGAGCTTATGAGCTTATTTTTACGGCTGGTATGGTAGATGCCCAAAAAGCGTATGAAATGGGTTTGGTAAACCATGTGTACACGCCCGAAGAGTTGCTGGATGCGGCAGCAAAAATGGCGGGCAAAATAGCGCGCAATTCATCTCAAGCTTTTGCCAGTGCTATACGCGCGGTTAATGCTGGTTTTGAAGACGGTGAAAATGGCTTTGCCGTGGAGGTAGAGGAATTTGGAAAATGCTTTGGTACCGAAGATTTTAAAGAAGGAACCACCGCCTTTCTAAATAAAACACGCCCTCAGTTTAAGTGAGTGCCCCCCATTACTTTAGTTATACCAAAACGGGACGTTATTATTTAAGTGGCTCGTTAAAGGGTGATTACGATACCGTTTGCTTTGCCTTGCATGGCTATGGGCAATTAGCTTCCTATTTTGTTAGGCATTTTAATGCCGAGAAGCTAAGCCGCATATTGTTTGTTGTACCCGAAGCGCCACATCGGTTTTACCTTAGCGGAAGTAATGGTAGAGTGGGCGCTAGTTGGATGACCAAAGAAGACAGGTTAAAGGATATTGCGGACTATTGTGCCTATTTAGATGAGCTATACCGTTTATTTTTACCTCAAATTACCGAGGCAGGTAAAGTGGGCGTGTTGGGCTTTTCGCAAGGGGTAGCAACAGCCTGCCGCTGGCTTACACAAAGTAACTATCATTTTGATTTTTTGGTAAACTATGCTGGTGTTTTTCCACCCGATTTAGATCCAACAACCTCTTTACAAAAAATGATAAAAATGCCTGTTTGGATGGTGATAGGCAACGAGGATGAATATATATCGGTGGTAGAGTTTAAAAAGAATGTGGCCGCATGGCGCAACTTGGGTTATCCGCTGCAAAGCAAAATATTTGAGGGCAAACACAAAATATATGCACCCGTTTTAGAAACCGTTATTAGTGATTTGTAAAATCATCTAAGTCTCTTCTTTCTCTTTTAGTAGGCCTACCCGTACCTCTATCTCTATTAAAGTTTCGCATTAGTTTAATAAATTCCTGTTTATCCACTTCTTCTTGCGGGGTTTCATCTTTTATATACAGCTCTACCAATTTAGCGCCTACGCGCGATTTAGGAAAATCGAGCACCTTTAATTGAATCAAAAAACCTTCTTGTCGAATCCGTATTACATCACTAACCTTCAGTTCTTTAGATGGTTTTGAAACGATTTCGTTTACCGTTATGCGTTCTTTTTTTACTGCCTCGGTAGCCAGCCCACGCGTTTTAAATTTACGCACTGTCCATAAAAATTTGTCTAGGCGCATAGTAGCTTTTTTATAAAATAGTTCCAGTTTAGCAATACTTTAATATTTTAGCGAGTAAAGTGCAAAGAAAACCAATTTAACGGGCTTGCTAAACGAAGCTTCAAACCGAACCCTTTTCAATAATATGGAAAAAATTAAATGCATAGTAGTGGACGATGATCCAGTGGCTCGCGAAATGCTGCGTCAAATTATTGGCCAAAACAACCGACTAAAATTAATGGGGCTTTATGGTAATGCCATTGAAGCTAAAATGGCCATGGTTAAAAACGAATTGGATCTGGTTTTTTTAGATGTGGAAATGCCTGAAATGTCTGGTTTTGAATTGTTGGATAGTTATAAAGACATACCACAGGTGGTAATGGTTTCTGAAAACACTCAATATGCCTTTGAAGCTTTTGAATACGATGTAACTGATTTTTTATCTAAACCTTTAGACCTAGCCCGCTTTGAAAGAGCCATTAATAAGGTGGAGATTTTTGCGCAAAACCTAGCCGGAAATAATGAAGAGCTGAATATTGTAATAAAATCTAACGGGGTATTGGTAAAATTGAGCACCAATAGCATTGATTACGTAGAAGCCATGGGCGATTATATAAAAGTAGTAAGTGGAGACGACTCGTATGTGGTACACAGCACGATGAAGGCCTTTATTGCGCAGCTGCCTTTTAACTTTTTGCGCACGCACAAATCGTATATCGTAAACATGGAAAAGATTTTAGAGATGGACGATAGCCACGTGGTGGGTGAGTATTTTAACCTGCCGGTAAGCCGCTCTTATAAAAGCGATATTAAGAGCAAGTTTAAAGAGTTTTTATAGGCGGTACAGCTCTATCAAAAACTCGGTACCTACATCTATTTTACTTTTAACTATAATTTTTCCACCCAGCATTTCTACTTGGTTTTTTACAATAAACAAACCCACACCGCGGCTGTCTATGCTGTCATCGGCATGAAAGGTTTTATACATCTGAAAAACCTTATCGCGGTGCTTTTCTAAGTCAATTCCAATTCCATTATCTCTAACGGATAGCATAACTTTGTTGCCCTCTACAAAGCTTTTTACCTGCAGCAAAGGGTCGCGACTTTCGGCTCGGTATTTAATTGCGTTGCCCACCAAATTTAGCAAAATGCTGTTTAAAAATAAAGGTGAATAATGAATAAATGGATAGTCGCTAAAATCACCTTCTACCTTAGCATTTACTTCTTTTATTTGAGGAGCTAGTTGCGTTTTTACGTTTTCAAAAGCATCAGCCAATTCTATTTCTTCGGTATCTTTTACCAATTCGCGGTAATCCATCATTATTTGAGAAAGATCCTCTACCATCACAAATAGCAAGTCCAAACCTTCTAAAAAGTTTTCGCGTAGCTCGGCTCGCTCTTCATCTGTTTCTAGTTTTTCGGCCAATTGTAAAAGCATTTTTAAACCTGCTACCGGAGATCTTAAATTATGCGATACCATCCTAGCGGTAGATTCCAAGTGTTCGTTTCTGTTTTTTAAACCGGTGTTGTTGTTCATTAATTGCCGGCTTACCTCAATAGATACGTTGCGCTCCAACTCATAGTGTTTTTTAAATATACTGATAACCAGTGATATAAATAGTATTAAAAGGATAAGCAATAAGTGCCCGTTAAAGGGAAACTGAATAGCAGGTAATAGCTCGTAATTGTGAATGAGTTGTTCTGGGAAAATATACGCTAAACCATCAAGTAACAGTAAGTTAATCACCGTAAGGAGAATAAACAAGGGGTGGTCTTTTACTTTTAGTATAGTAAGATCTACCACCACAATTAAAACCAAAAAGTAATGCGAAACGGGTGTCAGCGCTACGCTCCAGCACCAAGCAATATCGTTAAACAGTAGGGTAAGTAAAATGAAAAAGGATTTGGAGATAAAAAACTTTTGATGAAACCGAGCTTGGTAAAAAATGATGAGAAAAACGCTGCTAATAACCAATAGCGAGGCACAAATCCAAAAAATATCGCCATTTACAACACTGCCTATTGTAACAAAAAAGCTAATCACAAAAAACACGAAAGAGGCCGTGTTAAAAATTTTCTGCTCCAGCATTAATCCTTCTTCGCCCGAAATAAAACGGAGTAAAGAATTGGTTTGTTTGGTTGAATTGCGAGTCATGGTTGGTTGTTTAAAACAAAGGTAGTTTTTTGATGAAAACAGAGAAGTTTGGAAGCGGTTGTACAAAGATTTACGAACCGCAAAATAACTACCTCTAGTGCAAACGGCTTAGTTTTGTAAATTCGAGCTTACAGAAAACAGATTTTTAGTTACGTGACAATTAAGATTAAACTACTAAAATACAATGCTAAACTTATTAAAATGTAGTGTAATACTGCTGTTTTGCAGTATTAGCCTTGGTTTACAAGGCCAAGGTTGGGTGTCAGCTCAAGAAGGTTTTTTAGAGAGCTACCAGCGCAATGGGCGTTTTGATGTACAGTTTAAGGCGGACGGCCCTTTGCAAAAAAACTGGATTTACGGCCATTGGCGCGATAGTGACTCTTTGGTGCGTTGCGTTGCTTACCGCGAAGGCGGTAGGTGGGTACCCCTGCCATTTTATGTAGATGGTAACAGTTGGATAGGTGATATTGCCCAGTATGGTGATACGATGTATTTAGCGGGTTACTTTAATAATTTGGTAATGGACAAGGATTCGAGCACCTTACCTTTTAGTACCTTATTAAAATTTTACAACGATAGTTTATGGCGCTCCACGGATACAATAGGCCCTTGTTATGATATGGAGGTGAGTGGTGATACGTTGTTGATGTTGGGCGATTTAATGAACCCTCCTGGCAGTACGGTGCCTTTAGGTCCTCATATTATGACTGTAAATGGAGGCCAAAGTTGGCAATACCCCTATTCGATACCCTACCCGGGCACGCAGTTTGGTTTAGCAGGTCCTTGGGATGACCTTACTATACGTAATGGAAGTATTTATGCTTTGAACAGTGACCCAAGTGAAACGGAGGGCGTAGTGCGTTGGGATGGCCAGCAATGGCATACCTATGGCCCCGGTATATTTGGTATGTGGTCTCAGGTATATCATTATACCTTTCATCAAAATGAGTTGTATATAACGGGAGGTTTCACTAAAATGGAAGACCCACGCAACCCCGGTGAGTGCATTGCAAAGTGGAACGGCACGGCTTGGGAGTCGGTAGGTGGCGGCACCACCAAGTATGGTTTTTCACTTTTATCGCATGATAGTATTTTGTATAACCTTACGGGTTTAAAAGGCTATTATGGCGATGCGTATATACCCTATATAGCGGGTTGGGATGGCGAGCGTTGGTGTGGTACTCCCACTATAGATGTGGGCGGAGACCGCCCCAAAAGCTTTGGTATTATTAACGATACACTGTTTCTTACGTTTCTTAATCCGCCCAGCGTAAATGGCGAGCCTCTGGGTTTTGTTAATTATTTTGATGGCGATTACCTACACGGCCCAGGTTCTATTTGCAGCAGTTTGGGCTTGGGTAAAGAAGAAGAATTTGAGGAAGAGCTGGAGCTTGTGATTTACCCAAATCCTGCTAAGGATGTTTTGCATTATACCAGCGCCAAAACTGTCAACAAAATAGAAATTGTAAATACAGCGGGAATTTTGGTAAAAAGTATTGGGGCACCTCAGGATAAAATTCCAATTTCAGATTTAAAGCCAGGGGTTTACTCGCTACAGTTTACTATTGGTGAAAAAACGGAATGGCATAAGTTGGTAAAACGTTAAAAAACAAAAATTACCGCATAAAAAAAGCCACGCAATTGCGTGGCTTTTTGTTTTAGAGCTCCTCCTCTTGGGCTCGAACCAAGGACCCTCTGATTAACAGTCAGATGCTCTAACCAACTGAGCTAAGGAGGAATGTTTGTTCCGATAAATTTCGGGCTGCAATATTAGAACCTTTCAACTAATTACACAATATTTGCCGCAAAATAATTTTGAAAAAAATATGAGTCTTGTAATTGTGGGTACCGTAGCCTTTGATGAGCTAATTACACCTTTCGGAAAATCAGGTAAAATTGTGGGTGGATCAGCTACTTACGCGTCTTTATCGGCTAGTAATTTTGTGGGCGAAACTAAAATTGTTTCTATAGTAGGAGAAGATTTTCCTGAGGAGCAATTGCAAAAGTTTAAGGAAAAAGGAATTAAGACGGAAGGAATTGAAATCGTAAAAGAGGGTAAAACCTTTTTTTGGAAAGGAGAATATCATAACGATATGAACAGCCGCGATACTTTAGATACACAACTAAATGTATTGGCAGATTTTAATCCAGCTTTACCGGAAGACTGCAAGGAAGCCGAATTTTTAATGCTGGGTAATTTAACGCCCGCAGTACAAATGAGTGTGCTAAAGCAGATGAATAAGCGCCCCAAGTTGGTAATTTTAGATACCATGAACTTTTGGATGGACATTGCTATGGCCGAGCTTAAAGAAGTACTGAAGGAGATTGATGTGCTTACTATTAATGATGAAGAAGCACGCCAGTTGAGTGGTGAATACTCTTTGGTAAAAGCGGCAGCCAAAATATTTGAAATGGGCCCCAAGTACCTTATTATTAAAAAGGGAGAGCACGGAGCGCTGTTGTTTAGCAAGGATGAAGTTTTCTTTGCGCCCGCTTTACCATTAGAGGAAGTATTTGATCCAACTGGAGCAGGAGATTCTTTTGCGGGTGGTTTTATTGGCTATTTAGCCAAAACCAGAGATATTTCGTTTGATAACATGAAAAGAGCCGTAATTAACGGATCGGCCATGGCCTCTTTTTGCGTAGAAAAATTTGGCATTCAACGTATAGAGGGTATCCAAGATGCTGAGCTTAAAGAGCGTTTACGCCAGTTTATTAGCCTATCACAGTTTGATATGTAGCTATCGTTAAATACGTAAAACAATCTTTAACTAATTTAATCCCGGTTTTTTGCCGGGATTTTTTTTATTTTAAACCCAACCTTTTCGAGCAGCTAAACGTTAGCTAGCTAGTGCGATGAATTTAGTGTGTAAATCGCATTACCCTGTGGTTAATTGTTCGGTTGTACCGAGAAGGTTTGTAATGATTTATAAATCTTCTCGGTTTTTTACCAATTTATGAATATAACTAAGGAACTGCTAGACGCCTGTATAAAGGAAGAAAGGAAAGCTCAATTTGAGCTTTACAAGCAGTGCTATGCCGTTTTGTTATCGGTATGCCTTAGGTACGAGCGAAATAAAGAAGATGCGGAGTTTGTATTAAACAAAGTGTTTTATAAAATACTGCTTAACCTCAAAAAATATTCGGAAGACATACCTTTTGAAGCTTGGATACGAAGAATTGCGATAAACGCACAAATTGATGAATACCGCAAAAAAAGCCGATCTAAGATAGATTACCATGAACAGCCGCTGGATTTGGCGCCACTTACGGTAATGGATTATAATGAGGCAGATTTAAAGTTTGATGCGGAGGATTTGGAGTTGATGATAAGATCGTTACCACCGATAAGTCAAAAGGTGTTTAACTTATACGTGATAGATGGCTACAGCCATAAAGAGATAGCCGACAAACTGGGTATGAGTGAAGGAACAAGTAAGTGGCACCTAAGCAGTGCTCGCAAAAAGCTTAAAGCACTTATGCGGAAGTTATTGAATAATGTTGCTGCGATATAATGACGGAGAAAGAACTGGAAAAACTATTTAAGAGCAAGCTGGATGGCAGAGACTTCCCGTTTAACCCGGAAAACTGGGAGCGAATGGAAGCGGTGTTGGACGGTCAAAAGCCGTTAGCTGGAGCCTATTATTGGCGCTCGGTAGCGGCTATTTTGCTGTTTGCTCTTTTTGCGGGCACCTGGGTTTCCCTTCAAAATGCAGATATAATAACTAATCAACCTATAGCGCCCATTGTGCTTGAGGATAAGCAAACTACATCTCCGAAAGGAAACAACATTCAAAAGCCAACACAAGCTATTAACTCTCAGGTTAATGATAGCCCAATAAAGGAAGGGATAAACGATGTTGAAAGTTCTTTAACGGATGAGATGATTAATGAAATCAATCAAAATGAGGTGATTGCTGCCGAGACAGGCGCCACGTCTTCATCAAAAGAATCATCGTATAACAACAATTCGCAAACAATAAATTCATCGGTTACGGAAAACGCTTTTGCTGCGGCAGCGCTACAGCGTGAAGAAAATGAGTTATTGATGAATGCGGAGCCCAGCATATCCACAGGTGCAGAGGGTAGTAGAGTGTTGGATTCGTTGTTAAACCTAGCCCCTAAGGTGCCGCATTACGTGGCTAATTTGGAAACCAGTACCAACTTAAAAGAGGGAGAAGGTTTTACACCAGATGCTTTAAAGAAATTTGAAAAGCAGCAAACTTGGTTTGTTAAAGGAGGTCCCGTTTTTAATGATTCGTATGTAAACGATGAAATGAGCGTGGGTTACCAAGCAGGTGTTGGCTACCAGCTTAACTTTAAATCTAATTGGCGCTTTCAAACCAGTGTTAATTATGTGCAGCTTAATGGCGTGGGTTTAAATGATAAACAAGACAGTGTTTTATACACTTTCGGAAAACAGGTAATAGAAACCGAGCAGCAAACACAAGCCTTAAAGTATATAGAAATGCCTTTGCGGATAGCTTATCAAATAAATGCCAAACACAGTATAGGTACAGGCATTTTTGCTGGATACTTAGTAGGATCGGAACAAAAATATACACGATTAAAAACCGTGGTAGAAAGCAATACGGTGAGTAACCAAAGTGAACAAAGTAAGGAGTTGAATGAAAACTTGAATCGTTGGAATGTGGGGCTTCACTTTTTTTATGAGTATAAAATGGCACCAGGGTTAAGCTTAGGGCTTAATGTGCACCAAGGTTTGGCCGATATCAGTAATAATGTTACAGAATCGTATCGCGCAAAGCACAAAACATTAAATACCCGTGTGGTGTTTAAATACGAACTATTTTAATGAAGAGTAGAATAAAATATATAGGATTTTGGATTTTGGTGTTGGGTCTATGGGCTTGCACTAAAAATGTAGATGATAAAGGTTCGCAATACCACGAGGACGTTCAGTTTTTTATGGATGCCAATATTGGAGGCTTTCCGGTAGAAATGCGAGCAGGAGAGAATGGCTATTTTATGAGTACCAGCTACGATTATACCGATGAGGTAGTTACCGTAGAAGGGCATTTGCATCAAGTGGGTGAGCCTTATAAAAATGCCATGGTAGTGCGTGTTAGAAGCAGTCAATCTATTGCCAGTTTAAATCAGTTTTCGATGGCTCAGCATATTCAACAAGGCCCGGTAGCTTTTAGAGATGCTACCAATTTTAAAGCGCATGCAGGCAATTATCAGCTGTCCTTTTTGGCAGATTCTTCTGCCCTAAACTTTGATTATACTTGGAAATTTGATGATGGCACCTTGGCCTATAGTGCCGATCCGCAAAGGACAGTACAGGCTACCGATTTTCCAATTTTTAAGGTAACCTGCGAAAGCTCGTACCAAGGATCGTGTATTAACAGCGTAACCCATTACATTAATGTGGCCAGCGATTGCGATGCCTCCTTTGGTTTGGAAATGTTAGGTGGAACCATGGCAAAGGTGAAGTTTCAAAAGCGAATTGGAAGTTACCAAACCTTAGAGTGGTTTTTAGATTCTACCCAAGTGTACCCAACCTTTACAGGCGAATTAGACCTAAGTGTGGTGCCGGGTGCCAGCGAAATTACTTGTAGAGTTTTGTTTCAAGATAATTGCAGTAAGCTTATTAGCAGATCGTTAGATAGCAATATTCAAAATACTTGTTTAACAGATTTTCGTTACCAAAAAGAAAAAGTGCGCACCTATGATCCTATGCAGTACGCTACGGTGGTGTTAGATTACTACGATGAAAACGGCAAAAAATTTAGTACCCATTACACAGATGTGGAGGGTGATTTTAATATCCAAACGATTAATGATTACCTACAAAATGCACAGGGCACGGCTACTTCGCAAATTACCTTTGATACTAAGGCCACACTAAAAAACAGCGATGGAAGTATTTTAGAACTGAAGGATTGCAATGGTACTTTGGCTTTAGGTCACCCTTAAACCTCAAATTCAATTAGCACTTCATTTTTTTCAACGGCTTTCCCTGTTTGAGCTACAACGGCTTTTACTACTGCATCGTTTTCGGCTTTTAAAATATTTTCCATTTTCATGGCCTCTAATACTATCAGTGGGTCACCTTTTTTAACTTCAGTACCAGCGCTCACCTCTGTTTTTAAAACTAAACCGGGCATAGGTGCTTTTAAATCGTTTATTGCCGATCCACCTAGGTTTTCCATTCCCAATTCAGCCAGCAATAAATCAAATTTATCCTTAGCTTCTAGCTCTACTTCTACACCATTTACGCTTAGCGTAAAATGTTTTGTTTCAAAATCGGCAGCTACAACATGTACCTCATAACTTTTATGGTTTTTAATTAAATGGAATGCCCCATCTTTGTCCACCACATCTAGCTGGTATTCGTTTGAATTAATAATACCGCTGGTACCACCATTGTTGGTTTCAACCTTAAATTCGTTATCGCCAATTTTTATTACATGCATGCCGTAGTATATTTTAAAAAAGCCTTAAAACAGAAACGTAACCTTGTTTTAGTAGGCCTGCAAATATGCTGTTTTTTTGCGGCAATTGTAAGCAGTACTTCTTTAAGGGCACAAACTAATATTTTAGAAACAGAACTTAATTTTTGGTTTGCAGGTGCAAAATCTAGTGGCGAAACACAAAAGTTAAATGCAGGTGCATTGGTATCCTTTAATGTAGAAAAGCCCACGCACCGAGTAGGTTTTTTAGCCAAGGGGCTCAGCGTACAAAGTATAGAAAGGGTAGAAAGCCCTTTAAAGAGTAAGCTTATTATTAGGCCCAAAGGAGATAGTCTAATCATACGGTCAAGCCAACTATTGATAGCGGGTAAGGTGTATCGTTGGTTAGTAAAATACCAGATAGATTTAGGTTTGAGCAGCTATTCAAACTATGTAATAAACACTGATAACCTTATTGCCTTCAACTCATTTAATGTAAATAGAAGTGGCGGGCATGGCAACGCGGGCATGTTTTTTCCATCGCTAAGGCGGGATGATTTTGTTTTAAAACTGAACTTAAGCGTAACCAAAGGAAAAAGTATAAGCACCAACGGGCGGCTAAGCTTTGTGGTGGATATATCCAAAACCAGGGAAGCGCAGTTTTGGAACGGTACTCAGGCAGCAAAAGCTTCTGACTTTTATTTAGTAATAGGCTCATTAGAAGAGGAGGATGAGGAAGAAATAGAGCAAGAGCTATTGTTGGCAGATATAACCTTGCGTAAAGTAAAAATTGCCCAAAGCAAGGAGTGGTTGTATCCAACTTTGGAGTTTTACGATTTAGACCCAACTCATTTAAGCGACAGCGAGTATGTATTGGTAGATAGCCTTAGCAATATTGGTTATGCTCCTTTTTTTGTGAGTGCTGAGGAACTAGGAACAGACACGGCAAGCTATGCCTTAGAACAAGCCTTGTTACTTTATTTATTAGATGGAGATACCGTAAAAGCATCACAGCAACAATGGGAAAAATACAACGAAAAAAGGAGTGCTCAATGGCAAGAAACAGTGCTTGGTGAAAAATGGAAAAGATGGGAGCAACTTCCGCTTTGGCAAAAGCCAAGGGTGCTAGATTTTAGGCTGCAGCAATGGGTTATTAATAACGAGAATCTTTTTGGTGCTATGGATATTGCCCAGTTGGATACCGTGCTTTTTCAACCCATGAAACAGAGTTTGCAGTTTCCAACGGTACATTTTAGCTATCGCTATGT
The DNA here is from genome assembly GCA_937146805.1 of uncultured Owenweeksia sp. GTDB lineage: Bacteria > Bacteroidota > Bacteroidia > Flavobacteriales > Schleiferiaceae > Owenweeksia. Next base: position 60,412 of record CAKZRR010000037.1, read on the forward strand.
AGGGGGTGATACTGCCATGTATGTGCATTATAATCAGGATACTAGCCATGCGCCCGTTTATTGGCTACCGGCTCAGGTAAAACTGTACTCTAGCGATGGCGAAATATTTTTTCACACCCTGGTTTTAAAAGAGGCAAAAGGAAAAATTAAGGTGCCTTACCCCAATGCACCCAGCTATGCAGATGTAAATTTTGGTAGTGATTTTATGGGCAATTTTACCCAAACGAAACCTGATGTATATAACCTCTTTTTACTAAATAATGGTGAACAGGCGCATGAACGGAAGGCAGCATTACAAGCACTCATTTTAACGCAGAATGTAAATTTGAAGTCCACTATTTTGGATATTGCCTTAAGCGACTCGGATGAGGAAATTGTGTTGATGGCTTTAGCTAATACGGAAGGGCTCAACATTTTTGGAATCACAAAATTAGAGGCCATTTTAAAGCAATTAAGCAAACAAAGTACTACTCCTCAAATTAAAGAAAAGGCACAAAAATTGGTGCTTAAATATTATCAGTAAAAGTGCTAGGCAATCATTAAATTTGCGCCCTTTGTAAAATAAGCAGAGCCTTTTGGCCATTAGGCAATACAAAAGGATAAAACATAATTATGGAAATTCTAATCAAAGCTTCTCAGTTTTTTCTGAGCCTTTCTATACTCATCATTCTCCACGAAATGGGCCACTTTATTCCGGCCAAACTCTTTAAAACTAAAGTGGAGAAATTCTATCTCTTTTTTGACCCTTGGTTTTCACTACTAAAAAAGAAAATTGGTGGTACCGAGTACGGCATTGGCTGGTTGCCATTGGGTGGCTATGTAAAAATTGCCGGTATGGTAGATGAAAGCATGGATAAGGAGCAGATGAAGCAGGAGCCAAAACCATGGGAGTTTAGGTCAAAACCAGCTTGGCAGCGCCTTATTATTATGTTAGGAGGAGTTACCGTTAACGTGATTTTGGCTATTGTGATTTACACAGGTATGATGATGTATTATGGCGAAGAATACTTAGCCATGGAGGATGCAAAGTACGGTGTAGTTACAGATAGTACAGCTCAAAATATTGGTTTACAAAATGGAGACAAAGTACTTACGGTAGATGGTAAGCCCATTGAGCGTTTTATGCATATCAATAAAGAGATTTTGCTTTCTGAGCAAGGAGCTATTGTAGTGCAGCGTGGAAATGAAAAGGTAGAAGTATTGTTGGATGACACGGACAAGCGCGACTTAATTCAAGCGAAAAGTGCATTGGTAGCACCACGAAGACCTTACGTAGCGGGCGGTTTTGCTAAAGACTCTCCCGCCACAACTGCTGGTATGCTAAAGGGAGATAGTGTATATGCCTTAAATGGTAAAACCATGATTTTCTTTGATGAGTATGTGGATGAAATTCCGGCCTTTGCGGGAAACGAAATTACTTTGAGTGCCATGAGAGATGGCAAAGAAGTAGAGTTTAATGTAATGGTAGGCGAAGATGGAAAAATAGGTGTAGGTGCTATGCCTCTGGACTATTTTTACAAGCTAAGCCGAAATAGATACGGATTTTTTGATGCCATACCAGCGGGTATAAAAATGTCCTACAATGTATTAGGAGATTACATCCGTCAGTTTAAACTAATTGTAAACCCAAAAACAGAAGCTTATAAAGAAGTGGGTGGATTTTTAATGATTGCTGACCAGTTTGATCCGGTATGGAATTGGCAAAAATTTTGGGGCTTTACAGCGTTTTTAAGCGTGATGTTAGCTTTTTTAAACATATTACCTATACCCGCCTTAGATGGTGGCCACGTGGTGTTTGTGCTCATCGAAATGATATCGGGTCGTAAACCTTCCGAAAAGGTGCTGGAATACGCTCAAATGGTAGGTTTTGTAATTCTGTTGGGCTTAATCGTTTTGGCCAATGGTAATGATATCATCAAACTTTTTAATTAAAGATGACGGCCCAAGAGATAATCGATTCGCTTGGTTTGCAGGAGCACCCTGAGGGCGGTTATTTTAAGGAGACCTACCGTAGCGTAGGTGAAATTGAAGCGGAGAGTTTAGATGACGCTTACGCGGGAAAACGAAATTATTCCACCGCTATTTACTTTTTGCTTCAATCTGAAAACTTCTCGGCCTTTCATAAAATTAAGCAAGACGAATTTTGGCACTTCTATAAAGGAACGTGCTTAAAGTTGCATCAAATTTCTCCGAAAGGAGAGTACAGCACGGTATTAATTGGAGACAATTTATTGGCGGGCGAAGTGCCCCAATATGTGGTGCCAGGTGGTTATTGGTTTGCTGCTGAGGTAGTAGCACCAAATAGTTTTGCGCTGGTGGGTTGTACCGTTTCTCCAGGTTTCGATTTTGCCGATTTCGTACTTCCTTCTCGCAAAGAGATGAAAGATCTATTTCCGCAGCACAGTGCGGTTTTTGATAGGCTTTGTAGGTAGAATGAATTAGCTCTAGCTTGAAGATGAAATGAACGTTTCAAAAGCTAACTAGGTCTGGAAGGGCAAAAAAACGCTCACGCTCCTGTCCTATTCTCTTTTCTTCGATTGTTATTCTAGTAATTAACATCAAAAAATTACATTATGAATATTACGTATGAATTGAATATCAAGGCTTCGGCAAACACGGTTTATCAGGCAGTAACCACTCAAAAAGGTATTAGCGGTTGGTGGTCTAAAGAGTGTAAGGTAGGAGAAGCGGTGGGCGAGAAATCACTGTTAAAGTTTAATAAACAAGGCACTATTGTAGAGATGGGTTTTAAAACCCTCAGCTTACATCCCACGAAAGTGGAGTGGGAATGTACCGAAAACGCGAACCCGGCCTGGCTTGGCACCAAAATTAGAACGGAAATTAGCGAAGAACAAAACGGCTGTTCAGTGGTTTTTAGTCATGCCGATTTTGACGAGAAATGGAAGGGGCAAGATCCTTTTGAAATGACAAAAGGTGGCTGGAAACATTTTGTGGCGAGCTTAATCTCGTATTGCGAAAGTGGAGCAGGGCAACCTTGGTAATTTATAACACTTCAAGCCTTCTATTGGTCGCGAAGCTTTTCTTTACAGAATTCGATTTTAGTTTTTAAGACAAAACCCTCAGCCGATGAGGGTTTTTGTTTTAAGGCCTGTTCAAGGAAAGGTAGCGCCTGTTGGTACTGCTCCAGCTTCATTAAAAACACACCTTGAGTAGCAGGCAGCAAATGGTAGTTATCCAAACCTTTGTCTAATTGCAAAGCCTCCAATGCTTTTAACGAACTTTCTAAACCTTCGGTTTTACTTTTAATAATGGCCAGGTTTAAGGCAATTATAGGATTGGGTTTTAGCTTAGCTAGTAGCTCGTATAATTTATAGATGCTTGTCCAATCGGTTTGCTCAAAGTTAGGTGCCAAGCAGTGCTCTGCGGCAATTTGTGCCTCAATATGATAGGTTGAAAGTTGCTCCGTTCCCATAGATTTTTGCAAGTATTGCACCCCTTTATTTATAAGCTCTTTGTTCCATTGGCTTCTATCTTGATCCTCAAAAAGTACAATGGCGCCATGAACATCTAATCGGGCATCAAAACGTGCGGTATGAAAACACATGAGCGAGAGCAGCGCATAGAGCTTTGGATATTGGTCAAAATGATCGGCCATAAGCTTACAAAGACGCAGTGCCTCCAGGCATAAATCTTTTTGAATAAGATTATCGTCCAAAGTGGAATTATAGCCTTCGTTATACAGCAGATAAAGGCTCAAAGCTACCGCATCCAAACGGGCGGTTAACTCCGCTGCTGCGGGAACGTTAAAGGCTAAATTGGAAGTACGGATGCTTAGCTTGGCACGGTAAAGTCTTTTATTAATGGTTGATTCAGTACTCAAAAGAGCATTGGCCACTTCGCGCACACCAAAACCGCAAAGTGTTTTTAAGGTGAGTGCAATTTGAGACTCCACCGAAAGGCTGGGATGGCAGCAGGTAAAAATCATTCTAAGCTGACTGTCCACAATTTCATTTTCCAAGAATATTTGGTCAATATCAGCATGTGCGTCTTGCAAGTATTGGTGCGCCTCGTGGTGAGTCGCCTTCATTTTATTGCGCTTAATTTCGTTAAAAACCTTGCGTTTAGCTACTTGCATTAACCAACCACTAGGGTTTTGAGGCAGACCATTTACGCCCCAATTGTTTAGAGCGGTAATCAAAGTTTCCTGCACAATATCTTCTGCCAATTGGATATAAGAGGCTCCAAAAATTCGAGTGAGGGTAGCCACCAATTTTCCATACTCAGTACGGAATAGGTGATCTACCATTTGTGCGCTTTCACCTTTCAATGTTTAGGTCATTTTTGGGAAAGCAATAGGGCGCAGTTCAATGTGATATAAGCCTAAATGCGGAGATGTTTTGGCCAATAAAGTAGCCTCTTCTAAATCGACTGCTTGAATAAGAAAATAGCCAGCTATAATTTCTTTAGACTCCAAAAAAGGGCCATCCGTTTGCGGAGGAATTCCTTTGTCTTTGATCAAAACACCTTGGTCTTCCAGCCGTTGTCCGCCCAAGTATTTTTCGCCTAAGGTGCTTACCCAAGCCTTGTACTCGCCCATAATATTTTGTAATTCATCAGGCGAAAGATGGTTCATTCCATCTCCTTTTAAAATCATTAAAAATTCTTGCATACTGTCATTTTATCAAATGACAATTTAAAAGAATTAAATAGGACAGGGAGGCGGAGTTTTTTTACGATAGATTGATTCTGTATTTCTTTAGAAAAAGGTAGAGATATTCTTTTTGTCTGTCACGGGAATGGTGCCTGAATGTTTTGAGGTTAGTTTACTCCAACCCCAAGCGCCCGCAAATAAAACCCCTGCAAAAGTAGCCATGGCGCCCGCAATGCTGCCATCTAAAACCAATGCAAGATAATAACCGCCTACCGCGGTTAAAATTCCGAAAAGGGTACTTAGCCAAAGCATTTTTTTAAGGTTTTGACTTAGCAAGTAGGCAGCAGCCGGAGGAGCCACTAAAAGCGCTACTACTAAAATAGCGCCCACCGATTCGAAAGAAACAACGGTGGTAAGCGATACTAAACTCATAAAGGCCAATTGCCAAAAGGCGGTGGAAATTCCGATAGAGGCGGCATAGTCCTTATTAAAAGTGGTAAGCACCAAACCTTTATAACCTTTTAAAATAAAGGCTATTATGAGGAGCAAAACACTTCCGCTAATCCAAAGAGCCCGAGGCCCAAGGCTAAGCCCGTTGCTTAGGTTAAAAGTATCTAAGGGCACATAAGCAATCTCACCATAGAGCACACATTCTTGGTCTAAATCAACTTGGCCGGTGTAGCTGGTAATTAGAATAACGCCCAATGCAAAAAGCCAGGTAAAGGTGATACCAATGGAGGCATCTTCTTGCATGCCGGCCTTTTTTTGCAGCATTTCTATAATTAGAGTAGTAATTACCCCTAAAACAGCGGCACCAATTAGCATAGGAATGTTATCTCGGCTACCTGAAATTAAAAAGGCCAGCACGATGCCTGGCAATACAGCATGCGAAATAGCATCGCCTACTAAGGCCATTTTGCGCAGTATTAAAAAACTGCCCAGCAGGCCACAGCTAATGGCTATTACCGATGCGGTGAGTATGATGTACAAGGCGGCCAAAATTTACAGGCCTTTTATTTTTATCATCTCCATTATTTTTAATGCTGTGTTTAACATGTACTAATACGGAATTGGTTTTTGATGCGGATCCAGTTCTGGGTAATCCAGCTCATGCAATAATTGGTGCTCAATTTCGGGACTAATGATGTGTTCAATAGTTTCGGCATTGGGGTGAATATGGTCGGCTTTTAGGCGCATTCTTTCGCTGAGGTACATTTCCCAAAGGCGGTGCAGGCGCACAATGCGCTGTGCTTCGGGCAGGCCCGTTTGGCTCAGTTTGTAACCCGTTTCACGTTCTATTAACCATAATTTTTTAGCCAAAATTTTGAGGCCTTTGTTTAATTCGGCTGCGTCAAACTTTCGGTGGTTTAGCAACTGTTTTTTGCTAAAGTAATTTTGTTGGCTTTTTTGGTTTTCGCCCAAATGGTAAAGAGCTTTGAGGATATTTTCGGTTAGTATTTTTTGACGGTTTTGGCGTTGTCTAAAAATTTTGGCTACCAACCCTCTTTGGGGTGAAAACAAAATGGAAAATATGGCAATGGCCGAAAGACTCATTACAATCCATGGGCCGGTAGGCATTTGGGGTGCGGTAAAGGAAATGTACGATCCTACTAATCCCGAAAAGGCACCAAAAAGCCCTGCAATAATGAGCAGAATTTTTAAGCTGCTGGTCCAAGCGCGGGCGGCTACAGCCGGGGTTATTAATAAGGCCGCCATTAGTACTACACCCACCGCCTGTATGCCCGTAGCAATGGCCAATACGGTAATAGAAGAAAGCACAAAGCGCAACCGTTTTACGGGTAAACCTAAAATACTGGCAAAATCGGGATTGAAACTAAGGAGCTTAAATTCTTTAAAAAAGAGGAAGATGAGCGCCAGTAACACCAGCCCTACGGCTATGTAAATTTTTAAATCGCTGGGGGTAATAGCTGCGGCTTTGCCAAACAAAAATTGATCTAAACCGGCTTGATTGCCTGCACCCGAATGTTGTATGGAGGTGAGCATTAATATTCCCAAACCAAAAAAAACGCTCAAAATTAGTCCAATGGCCGTATCGGGTTTTAGCTTACTATTTTTGGTAATGGCTTCTATTAAAAACATGGCCAGCCAACCCGCTACTAAGGCACCGCCCATAAGTACCCACGGGCTTTTACTTTGGGTAAGCATAAAGGCTAGGGCAATACCTGGAAGTATGGCGTGCGCAATGGCATCGCCTACTAAGGCGCGCTTGCGTAAAAAGGCAAAGCAACCTACGGTAGCGGCACTCATGCCAATAAACATGGTGCCCAGTGTTACAAACCGCACATTGGGGTTGCTAAATGAAATAAACTCAATAAGTTTTTCCATCTCCGGTTCCTTTGGCTTCTTTAAATTCTTTTTCGCGCAGCGGGAAATCTTGCTTGGCCATTAAATCACCAATACGAGAAAGCACCGTAAGCCGACCTCCGTATGCTTCCTGTAAAAGCTGAGGGGTAAACACTTTTTCCTTTTCGCCACTGGCCACCAAACGGGTGTTTAGTAGCACTATCCAATCAAAGTATTCGTAAGCTGTTTGCAGGTCGTGGTGTACAATTACAACCGTTTTTCCTTCGCTTTTCATTTGCGTAAGCAAAGCCAAAATAGATTCTTCGGTGGCGGCATCTACCCCCACAAAAGGTTCGTCCATCAGGTATAAATCGGCCTGTTGAGCGAGCGATCTAGCTAAAAAAACGCGCTGTTGTTGCCCCCCCGATAGTTGCGAAATTTGCCGCTTGGCTAAATCCAATAAACCCACTTTTTCGAGGGCTTCGGTGCACAAAATTTTGTCTTGTTTACTAAGGCGTTTAAACAAATTACCTTTTCGGTAGCGCCCCATTTCCACCACATCCATTACGCTGGCCGGAAAATCCCAATCTACTGTTTCGCGTTGGGGCACGTACGATACTTTTTCGCGCACTTCATCCAACGATTTTCCAAACAGGTTTACATAACCACTATCGGGTTTCATTAAGCCCATCATATTGCGCAGTAAAGTGGTTTTACCTGAACCATTGGGCCCTACAATACCTACTAGTTTGCCTTGCGGGAGTGCAAAATCTACATCCCACAAAACGGGCTTGCGGTTGTAGCTAGCCGTTAGGTTGTGCACTTCTATGGCGGGGCAATCGGGTCTAATATCCATTTTTATAAAAGCCTTTTAAATTCGTCCACAGAAATAGCCATTAGTGATATGTACGGTGTCTTTGGTATCTTGATTATAGGCGCTAAACCAAAAGCTACCTTCAATTATACCACCAGTATAATCATCACTGTAATTGCTTTCTATAAGTCTGGTAATTTTTACTTCACCACCGGTTTCTATATTGTGGGGAAGCGAGACACCATTTTCATTTTTATAAGCGCAGTTTGTCTCACCAATGGGGTAGGTTCCAGGCCCCGCTACATGGTAAATATCAAAAACTACTGCTCGAAACCCATTTCTTTTAACACTACAGTTAAAACCATAAATGGTGACGGTATTGGAGTCAATCGGGCTATAAGAAAAACCTTTGCTGGAACAGCCAAAGTCACCTTCAGTTTTAAACGGAACCCCGTTAATATGGCAAGTAAAAGATCCAAAGCAAGGAATAGAAGAGGGTTTGTTTTTTTTGATGCAACTGGTTACTATTAGAAAGGGTAGCAGCAACAAAATAACTTTAGCAGGCTTCATAGCTCAATTTTTCGGAAAGTTATGCAATTAATGGGGCTTGGTTTTTGTAAGGCTTATCATCAACACTCTTATTTGCCAAGTGCCTTTACAATAGTGGTCATATTATACATTACCATACCGATGTAGGTTCCTTCGGGGCTGTCTTTAGCGCCCATTGCATCCGAAAATAGTTCGCCACCCAATTTTACCTCATGGCCACGCTGGGCACAACCTTCTATCACTGCTTCAATTGATTTTGAGGAAACCGAACTTTCGGTAAAAATGGCCTTCACCTTATTTTCTACAATGTAGTTTACCAAGTCACTAACATCGGCCAAGCCAAACTCGGCCGTAGTGCTAATACCCTGCAGGCCTCGTACCTCTAGTCCGTAAGCGCGTCCAAAGTATTTAAAAGCATCGTGGGCAGTAATCATTATGCGTTCGTTGCTATCCAACGAGGCTGTTTGGTTTAAGCAAAAATTATGAACGGCTTTTAGTTTTAGTTGATAGGCTAGCATTCTAATGCCAATAGAATCAACTTGTTCAGGAAATTTATTGGCTAAATTTTCGGCCAGCCTCTCAACTGCCTCCGACCATAATTCCACATCAAACCAAATATGAGGATCTTCGGCTCCGTCAAAGTCGGTGCTGTTTAATAAGCGCTTGGCGGCTACAATATCTCCCATGGCAATGGTGATTTTATTGCGAGCTAGTTTTTCAAAAATATCAGTCATTTTACCCTCTAAGTGCAAGCCGTTATATACAATGGCTGAGGCATCGGTTAAGGCGGCAATATCTCCTTGCGTGGCCTTGTATAAATGCGGATCTACACCAGGACCCATCAATACTTTTACGTTCGCATTTTTACCCATTAATTGTTGCACTGCGTCACCAATCATTCCTGTTGTGCAAACAATGGTTTCGCTTTTTGCTGGCTCGCTGCTAGAGCAAGCGGCTAAAGCCAGGGCACATAGGCCTAAAACTAGTTTTCTCATTTTTTAGTCACAAATAAATTACTACTCACCTGTTGGCTTAGGTTTAAAATTTTTTTATTGCCCAGTTGCACTTGCATTGAGTGGTCGTAGGCCTCTTTTTCCAGCACCTTTAGCTCTTCGCCCAATCCCAGCTCTAGTTTTTTTAAGTATTTTAAAAATTCGGCCGAAGTATCTTTTACGCCTCTTAAAATGGCGATTTCATGGGGCTCAATTTCGGTAAGGGTTTGGTCGCTCCGGTTCGGAAAAATACCAGCTTTGTTTGGGATTGGGTCTCCATGCGGGTCGTACTTTGGATAGGCTAAAAAAGCATCCAACTTATCCGTAAGCTTTGTGCTTTGAATATGTTCTAACTGCTCGGCAATTTCATGCACCTCTTCCCAACCAAACTCTAGTTTGTTTACCAAAAATACCTCCCAAAGGCGGTGCTTGCGTACCGTAGCAATGGCTACTTTTTTGCCTGTTTCGGTGAGTTTTACACCTTGGTACTTTTTGTAATTAAGCAACTTTTTATCGCTTAGTTTTTTAAGCATTTCGGTAACCGATGCCGCCTTGGCATCTAGCTTTTGCGCAATGGCATTGGTGCTGGCGCCTTTTTCGTTGGCATCGCATAAATGCAAAATGGCCTTTAAATAATTCTCTTCGGTAAAACTGTACATAGCTCTAATTACAAGGCAAAATTAAAATTTTTATTTTAGAGCGTTAAAAATATTTTTAGGTTTGCCTAAAAATTAATCAAATGAAATTCTTTTTCCTCTTTTTGGCCGCTTTCGCGGGATATAATCTTTCGGCTCAAATAGTTACCGATAGGCCCGACCAAACCGAGTCTTCGGCAACGGTGGGCGCGGGTGTGCTGCAAATTGAAACTGGTTTTGGTTTTGAATCGTTAGATGTTGATAAGACTGGCAAATCGGAATCGTGGACTTTGCCCAACACCCTTTTTAGGTTGGGCCTAAGTGAGCGTTGGGAGCTACGTTTGGTTACGCAACCCGAATTACAGCGAGAGTTTACCAACGATACCCTAAACAGTAAACGTTTTGGTTTTGCCGATGCTCAAGTAGGTTTTAAAGTAAATTTAGTATCCGGTGAAAACCGAAAAACAGAAGTAGGTTTTTTGGCGCATTTACAAGTGCCTACCGGTACCGATCTTATTTCTAACCACGATGGGGGCTTTATTAGTAAGCTGGCCATTACACATACGCTTAATGCTAAACATAGCATTGCCTATAACGTAGGATATGATTATTTAGGAATGGACAATGGTGATATAAGTTACTCTTTGGCTTGGGGCATTGGCCTTACCGGAAAAGTAGGGGTATATGCCGAGGTGTATGGCTCCTTAGCGAATTTAGAAGAACTACAAAGTAATGTTGACTTTGGCTTTACCTATTTGTTTACGCCCAACGTACAATTCGATTATTCGTTTGGCTACGGCCTTAGCCAAGAAATGAATTACCACGCCATAGGGGTGAGTTTAAAGTTGGAGAAGGGTTAGTTGGGTTTTGTGGTAAACTCACATCTACAATTCGCACATTATTTTTAATTCAAAATGGATGGAGGAATTGAAAATCATCTTTTAGCAAAAGATAAATAGATCATAAAAGCAAAGGAAGAAATAGATGTCCGCCCACTTTTTAGTATATGTTATGTTATTTTTAACAAATTTTCGAATTCCTCGGTATACCTAGAAACTTTTTCTATCTTTTTGAGCTCACTATGTATATCATCAAGCTTACCATCAACCTTAGTTAAGTCTTGTCCAGTGCTAACAGCAACCCTTTCTATTTGATTTTCTAAATCTTCCATTCGCCCTTTAAGAACTTCAAAATTAGAATCAAGCGTATGAGCCGTTTCAATGGTTTTTTTTAATACGGTAAGAACTAAGCTTCTCAAGCTAGTCACTTGTTCCTCCAATTTTTGATAGTGCTGATTTTCAGACATATATGAGATAAATTGGTGTATTTTTAAGAGTCGGCAAATATAATCTTTAAAAACAAATTAAAAAAGTTTTTTCTAATTAAAAATCACGTGAAAGATATAAAATATATCTTATAGCTGAATATAAAATTCTTCAAATGTTATTTATATTTTCATCAAAAATATAACAGGTTATACCTTCACTCTCTAATTTGCTTTTGAGCAGATGCGCTTCAACGGATGTTTCGCAACGGTGAATGGTGATGAGCTCCATTTACTCCTCAAATTTTTTCAACTCCATATTTTGGCCATCAAATACGCCATAGGTAAAATACTGAATCCAGTCGCCAAGGTTTACGTAGCGCGATTTTTCACCTACTTTTATGTTTAAAGGCAAGTGGCGGTGGCCAAAAACAAAATAATCGAAATGCTGTTTTTGTAAAATCTCTTTACTATAAATGGCGAGCCATTCGTTTTCTTCTCCCAAAAACTGAGCGTCTGAGTCGCCTGTTTTAGCACGGCTTTTTTTACTGAAAAAATCAGCCAATCCAATACCAAAATTGGGATGTAGGCGTGCAAAGCACCATTGTAAAAAAGGGTTGGCAAATACCTTTTTCAGGAATTTATAACCGTGGTCACCGGGGCCTAAGCCATCTCCATGGCCAATGTAAAAGGTATGTCCATTCCATTCGCGCTCCATAGGTTTGCGCGTAAGGGTACAACCTATTTCGTGGGGGAGGTAATCAAAAATCCACATATCGTGGTTGCCTGTAAATAAGTGAATTTGTATACCAGCATCTGATAGCTCGGCCAATTTACCCAGCACACGCACAAAGCCACGGGGCACGGCTTTTTTGTATTCAAACCAAAAGTCAAAAAGGTCGCCAACAATAAAAATTTCAGCAGCATCTTTAGAAACTTCATCCAGCCAGCGCACAAATTTTTTCTCCCGTACTAGGCTGTCCTCATAAGTGGGGGTTCCGAAATGCTGATCGGAGGCGAAGTAAATTTTTTTTCCGGGAGCTAATTGCATGGGCGCGAAGATAGCGAAGCTTTAAAAACGAAAAACCACCATACGGCTATGCATGGTGGTTTTGTAAAATTATAATTTGAGGAGCTTTTTACTTAGCGGCAGCAAAACGGGTAGCCACTTCTTCCCAATTTACTACATTAAAAAAGGCGCTGATGTAATCAGGTCTTCTGTTTTGGTAGTTTAGGTAATAAGCGTGCTCCCACACATCAATACCTAAAATGGGTGTGCCTTTTACCTCGGCAATGTCCATTAGGGGGTTATCTTGGTTGGCTGTTGAGCAAACTTCTAGTTTGCCAGCAGCATTTACAATAAGCCAAGCCCAACCCGATCCAAAGCGGGTAGCGGCTGCTTTCGAAAAAGCATCTTTAAAAGCATCTAACGAACCAAAAGCGCTATTAATAGCCTCACCTAATTCGCCCGAAGGGGCACCACCACCGTTGGGGCTCATTACTTTCCAAAACAAATCGTGGTTGTAAAAACCACCGCCATTATTGCGCACAGCACCACCGTGTTGCGAAATATTGGCTAAAATATCTTCAATATTTTTTCCTTCTAGGTCCGTTCCGGCAATAGCATTATTAAGGTTATTGGTATAACCAGCATGATGTTTACCGTGGTGAATTTCCATGGTACGTGTATCAATATGGGGTTCTAGCGCTGCGTGAGCGTAAGGTAATTGGGGAAGTTCAAAAGCCATTTGTCTAATTTTTATGGTTAGAAATATTTATTTCGAGACCTCAAAAGTACGCATGCTTAACTGAAAATACGTGCTGCATTAGAAAATACTAATGAGCGTATAAAGGTTGTAAAAAAACCAAAGGCGCGCGAGGTATGGTGCAGCATAAATTCCGAAATTTAGCGACTGTTGTCAACCTCAATAAAAAAGCAAAAGTTGAAAGCTCCTTTTAAAATTTACAATGCATCGGCTGGTGCTGGAAAAACATATACGCTGGTGCGCGAGTACCTTATAATATGCTTGGCCAGCGATAATAGTAGCGCCTTTAGAAGCATTTTGGCCATTACTTTTACCAATAAAGCGGCTTTAGAGATGAAGGAGCGTGTTTTATCAAAACTTATAACATTTGCTAATCACAAGCCGAATGATACGCCCGATTCAATGATGGTGGAGATTGCCAAGGAGTTGCAGTTGGAGTATATCACAGTGGTGCATCGCTCTCAGGGAGTTTTTAAAGAAATCATTCCATTTAAATAATAGCTACTCGCTAAACGCAGATTTTTTAATTAAAAAATGGTCTTGTCGCTTTATTTTCAATAAGCCAAGTAGATAGCTCAGCGCAGTTTACTTCAATATGCCTGTCGTTATTATCGAACAAAAAATGCTGCTGTTTTAAAACCGCTGCCATCTTACTAAAGTGAACTTTAGATTTAAATCCAAACTCTACCACGATAGAATTTTTTGGCAACCACAGCATATTAACTAACCCAGCACCGTGCTGGGCAATTACTACTGCGGCAGAATCGAAATATGCAATCTGCTCCTCAAAAGAAATGTTTTCCAATTTCAAATTATGAAATTCAAAACCTGGTGCAACTCTAGATTTAATTGTTCTTTCGAGTTCTTCATGATTTTTTATAGATCTTCTCGATGATCCTGATCCTTTTTTGGTAGCATCATTTAAATAAAAATCACTTGGAGGAAGCCGCTCTATCAAAATTATTTTGTTCGGTTTTTTAACCGATTTAAATTCTAACTTTTTGTAAATGACCTTTTTAAACCTTCTGTAATCTCTTGGGCCAATTGTGGTATACATTGGGTTCATCCCAACCAAATTCACAATTTTCTTTTCAGAAATAGTGTCAAAATCAGCATGAATTTTAACACGACCTCCAAACAATTTTAATAAAACCGGAGTGAGAACGCCAAAATCGCGCAACAAAAAAATAAGTTTCGAAGGTGTTTTATTAATAAGCAGACTTAGCGGAAAAAGCAAGTCGAATACGAAATGATAAAAGTGCTCAATATTTCCGTCCGCATTTTTGGGTACGGGAATTAGCGCAATTGTATCAGTCGTTTTCGCCAACTGAAGAATCGAACGTTGGTTCTCGTTCGAAAAATCAGCCTCTCCGAAATGTTCATTAAATAGTTTCAACAAAATTTAAAAAGACTTTTTTATGACGTTCAAGATCCAAATTTGGCGATAGTGCAACACGTGCAATATAATCTTTGTCGCCCTCTTTTGTTGTGCCTTGAGTTGACGTTGCCGGTATCGTCCAAT
>CAKZRR010000038.1 GCA_937146805.1 uncultured Owenweeksia sp.
TAGACTCTTGCCCAAAACCTAGTTGATTTAAATCAACTAGGTTTTTATCCGTGTTGCATTTATGACTTGAACTTACATTTGTTATAAGGTTAATATTTTAAAAAAAGGTTGTCTTATCTTCCACTTAAGGCAACCTTTTTTTAAAAACCCTATCTAAAGGAAACACACAAATTAATTATGAAAAAAATTACACTATCAGCCCTATTGTTTCTTCCTTTATCTTGGGTTATGGGGCAGGTTACTCTTGGTTTTGACTCCCTAAATGTAAACACCTTAAAACTGGCGGTATACTCTGATGGGGGCCTCGAAAACATACAGACAACAGACGAATCTAAATCATTAATCTATACCCAGCATTTATGGCTAGGCGGTTATGATGACAACAGTATTTTGCACCAATCCTTTGAAACATATAGACAAGGGCTTTTAGGTTTTACATCAGGCCCTGTATCTACCGACCCTGACGTATTTTTAAATTATAATAGAGTGTACACCGTAAGTCAGCAAGATATTGCCACAGTAGTTAACTCGGCCGGGGGCACTGTCCCTCCCTCTGTTGCTGATTGGCCCGCGCATGGTGACACTACCGAAAATGAGGCATGGTTACTGGCTCCTTTTATAGATGTGGATAATGATGGGGTTTACAATCCCTCAAATGGAGATTACCCATCGATAAAGGGTGATGTAGCCATTTACAGCATTTTTAATGACTCTATATTAGTGGCTAATAATGGTTTAGGAGTTGAAATTCACGCCATGACTTATGCCTACAACACGGGCACCATACAGGATAGCATTGTGTACACAGATTACCGTATTATTAACCGTTCTCCTCGAAATTACCACGATATTTATTTAGGCCTCTTTGCTGATTTTGATATTGGCAATTCGCGTGATGATATCTTAGGCACCAATATAAACGCCAATTCGGTATTTGCTTATAACGGAGATAGTATTGACGAGCTCAATTTTAATGGTTTTGGAAGTAGACTGGCTACCGCAGGTATCCGAATTTTAGAGGGCCCTTATGCCGACTTTTTAGATGGCTTGGACAATGACCGAGATGGATGCCTTGATGGTGTAAAAGATTTACAGGGCAATTGTGTTCCCGAAAATTTAACCACTGGAGTTAGAGAACGAATTAATCTCAGCGGTTCTATGTACTATTTTAATAATGCCTCCTTTACCGGTAATCCAAGTATAGAGGAGGACTATTATCATTACCTTCAATCTAGGTGGAAGGATGGCAACCAATTAGTAATAGAAAGCCCCTCTGGACAGTACAATAATAGCAACGGTGATGGATACATATCAACTGGATCGGGCACACCAACCTCTTTTATGTTTCCTGGCAACACGTTTGATACTACTGGTAGCTATAACCCGGCCGCTCCAACCAATTGGTTTTGCGCGCCTAGCAATAGTGCGGATCAACGTAGCCTCGCCAGCATGGGGCCTTTTAGTCTACAGTCTGGTGAACAAACCACACTAAAAACAGCGGTGATTTGGGCTAGAGCCGATAGCGGAAAAATAGGTTATGACCTTATTAATAAAAGATTAGAAAACTTAGGGCAATATGCCAGCAACCAACCACCTAATCCTTTCTCATTGAATCATATCGTTCCTCAAAAGGAATTTAATTATTACTACCAACAAGAGGAATGGTTTATACATAATGGCGAAAAAATGCCGCTTGAATTTAATGTTCTAAACCTGCAAGGCCAGTTAATAAATAGCTTTAAAGTAGCCGCACAAAGCAATGGGCAAATTCCCCTTGCCTCTCTTCCGCATGGTGTCTATTTAATTCAGTTGCCCGGAAGCAATCAAAATTTTAAAGTTCAAAAATAGTTGAGTTAAGTGTTTGTTATGAGGTTGGTACAACATGTGTTTTGTACCAACCTTTTTTTATTTCTATATCTGATAAAAGTCATTTACGGTGTGCCTTAAGAATCCTTAAATTTGAACTCGAAAGAAAAAAACTTAACATGCCATTTTACACTAAACTCGGGCAAATTCCGCATAAACGCCATACCACTTTTAGTAAACCCAACGGAGGGTACTTTTATGAAGAACTATTTGGTACCATTGGTTTTGATGGAATGTCGTCTTTATTATACCATCACCACCGACCAACACAGGTTAAAGAAATTATTGGCGCCAAAAATGTACAACCACAAGCTGCCATTGATAAAAACATAACCAGCCGTATGCTGCAAGGTTTTAAGGTAAAGCCCGTAGCGGATTTCTTAGAATCTCGTAAAACGGTGTTATTTAACAGTGATGTACATATTTCATTAGCCGCACCTTCTGCTTCATTGCGCAATTACTTTTACAAAAATGCCGATGCCGATGAACTACTTTTTGTGCACCAAGGGAGCGGTACTTTACGCACTTTTTTGGGCAATATCAAATTCGGTTACGGTGATTATTTGTTGATTCCAAGAGGTATGATTTATCAAATTGATTTTGATACTACCGAGAACCGTTTACTTATTGTGGATTCCTTTCACCCTTTATACACACCTAAGCGCTACCGCAATTATTTTGGGCAGTTATTAGAGCATTCCCCATTTTGTGAACGCGATTTGCGCACGCCACAAAATTTGGAAACCTATGATGAGAAGGGTGAGTTTATCATTAAAATTAAAAAGGAAGGAACGCTGCACGAAGTGGTGTATGCTACCCACCCTTTTGACGTAGTAGGCTGGGATGGTTACAATTTCCCTTATGCCTTTAACATTAAAGATTTTGAACCCATTACGGGAAGAGTGCATCAGCCACCACCCGTACATCAAACCTTTGAAACCAGTGCTTTTGTGGTGTGCAGTTTTTGCCCTCGCTTATACGATTACCACCCCGAGGCAGTGCCTGCGCCCTACAATCATAGCAATATAGATAGTGATGAAATGTTGTACTATGTAGATGGAGATTTTATGAGCCGAAACCATGTTGAGAAAGGCTATATAAGCTTGCACCCCGCTGGTATTCCACATGGGCCCCACCCAGGTGCTATGGAGCGTTCTATTGGACAAACGGTTACCGAAGAATTGGCCGTAATGGTAGACACCTTTAAACCCCTAAAGCTTACCCAAGCTGCCTTGGATTTAGACGATGGCAGCTATTGGAAAAGCTGGTTGGATTAAAACCCCATTAACTCCTGAAAAACAATAAATCCCCACACCAAAAATGGCGTGGGGATTTTATATTTAAAATAAAGCCGTGCTTATTGCACTATCCATTTAAGGGTATGGCTTTGATTTCCCGTTTTTAAACTAACCAAATAAACGCCTGCCTTTAGTTTGGTAGCATCCAATTCAGCTTTGTATTTTCCGCTGGCCAAATTACCCAGCTCCGTTTTTTGCAAAACAACACCAGCAATATTAGCTATCTCTAATTGGTAAAAACCGGGTTCTTTTACTGTATAATTTGCAAAAGCTACTTCCCCTGCTGGGTTAGGATAAATACTGGCAATTTCGCCCGCCTTTACCTCAGTTTCAACCAAACCAAAAGGGCTGGTAGGGTCGTAAAACATATCGTAATAACGGTACTGAACCGGGTTGGTAATTTGGGTAGGGTCATCATTAGTAAACTGCGTGCCTACTGCCGGAAGTAAATACTCACCATTAGCATTAATATCAAAAGCCAAGTGGGTTAAGGCAAATTGCCCTGCCGAGCCTTTGTCCTGCAAAGTATTGGTCATATTTGAGCGCAATCCCATATTATCTGAGGTTACATCTAAGGACCGTACCCAAATATCAGGATAGAAATTATCCAGTGTACCAAATGCGTCCTGATCGGTGTCTCCATAGGCGTAAAACAATACACTTCCGTCCGTAGTTCTTGCAATTTGCGGTCTGGTGTATTCCGTGTAGGTCGCATTCGCGGGATCGGGACCATAAGGTGCATCAAAGGTAGAAACCGTATCTACAATATGAGAAGTCCAGGTAGCTCCACCATCTTTTGAGTGAATATCTACCACCATAGTGGCAATATTTACATAAAAAGCAAAGGCCGTTCCTGCTGTTCCTCCCGAAGGAATTGAATTAAAAGGAGATGGTCCAATATTCATAATCATATGCGGATTCCCATTTTTATCAACTACTAAGTCATGTTCGAAAGCCGTAGATAAGGCATTAATTGTCCATGTTGGACGCATATCTGCCATGGTGTCCAATAAATTTTTGGTAGCACCTTCAATGCTTAGGTTATCTAAATTTACTCCTTTATAGGATGACCATGTTTTTCCACCATCGGTAGTTTTCCACATGGTAGGACTGAACACTCCGTAAGGCGCCACACTGGCATCATCCAAATAACCCAAAGCAGTAAGGTAGCCCACGCTTCCATCTGGCGAAAAAGCAATTCGTGCATCTGCAAAAACCGCGTTACCCGTTGTGCCAGCAGTATCAGCAATAAATGGCCAACCCAGTTTAGTATGATTATAATCAAACTTTTTGGTGTTAGGGTTAAACCTTCCTTTAGAAATTAAAAAAGTATCCAACAGTTGAATAGCCGCTCCACGCCCATCATCCATAGTATTAAGACCAAACACGGTACCTGAATCAGAAACAACGGTAAAGTCATCTGCCACCTGAAAGAACGTATTGGTACTAGCATCGGAAGTCATTTCGATAGTATCTCTATGGTTTCCGCTCAACTGAATACTTCCTAAAATTTGACCGCCCCAAGAACCCGTAACGTTGCTTCCATTTAAGGTAGGAGCAAAGTAAGCCAGATAAGCGGAATCGGGATTGGTATTACCTATTGGGTTGTAAATACCTCCTTGAGGATAACGAGCTGGACCATTTCGGGTTCCATCTACCGAGGGTATTTGCGCAGGTTCCCAAATAGGACCTTGATCTAAATTCCAGTTTGCACCACCATCTGTAGAAACATCGTAACGCAAATGACCTGATGTTGTTCCAGGATACTGCGTGTTGTCATTTCGATGCGTAAATGTAATGGTGTTGATATTGGGTTCAGCCCAAACATAAGTCCTAACACCTACGGTAGAGTAGCCGTTTGGACCTGTAGACAAATTGGCGCTAACGGCCGTTTTAGCTTTTAAGGGAATGTACAATTCGGCATCGGCCAAGTTGCGATTTTGAAGGGTTTTTGTCTCCGTTTTGTCTACACTTTGTTGCGCAAGCAATGGTGCTGCAAAAACGGAAAGTGCTACAAATAGCTCTTTTTTCATTTTTATCAGTTTTAAATTTTCGTACGTCAAATGTAACGATTACCAAATTGTAAAACGAGTACTAAAACAAAGCCCCACTTTCTTGCGAAAGCGGGGCTTTTAAAAACCTGTTTGGCTAATTTTTAAGCTTATTGAATAATCAACTTCTTAGAAGTTGCATTCTCTCCTGTGCTAAGTGTAACCAAATACACACCAGCCGTAAGATTACTAATGTCAATATTTTCACGGTGATTACCTGATCCAATATTTCCTAACTCCATAGTTTTTACCGTAACACCACTAATAGTAGTAATGGCCACTTCGTATTCTCCTGGAACCTTCACTGTGTAGGCAAGATTTACTAGATCTGACGCTGGGTTTGGATACAAAGCAGAAATTTCGCCTGTTACCACATCGTGCTCAGAAATACCCACTGTGAAAGAATACAATAAATCTAAATAGATATACTGTACTGCTTGGTCTACCAATGCTCTATCGTCATTAGATAAAGCTGTGGCCGTAACTGGTAATTCAAACTCTCCAGCACCATTAGCATCTTTAATAATGTGAGGTAGGTTAAAGAAGTTAGCCGAACCCTTATCTTGAAGATTATTAGTTAGATTTCCAATATTTCCCATTTGGTTGCTAGAAACATCTAAACCTCTTACATGTACATCGGGGTAGAAGTTTTCAGTGGTACCAAAAGCGGCAACGTCTGTATCTCCAAAAGCATAAATAATAGTAGCACCGTCACTAGTACGTGCCATTTGTGGGCGGTTATCCTCAGCAATTAGAGGGCTTGCAGGATCTGGGCCGTAGTTGCCTCTAAAAGTACTGTTTGTATCTACTACATGTGCTTCCCAAGTAGTTCCGCCATCTGTTGAGTATACATCCGTCATCATGCTTAAAGCAGAATAAACCGAGAAAGCGGCTCCTGAAGTGCCACCAGGAGGAATTGAGTTATTAGATGAAGGACACAAGTTAGTAAAAATGTGCGGGTTGCCATTCTTATCTACCACTAAGTCATGCTCAAATGCTGTAGTCAAAGCATTAATCGTCCATGTAGGATATAAAGTAGAAATAGAATCAATCACTTTTGTTCCGTGATGCGCAATGGTTAGGTTATCAAGATTCACTCCTTTTTGAGCTCCCCAAGTTTTACCGCCATCGGTAGTTTTAATAATAACTGGGGTGTAAGCTCCATAAGGCCCTACAAGTGGGTCATTTAAATACCCTACTCCACTTATGTAGCCAACAGTTCCATCAGGTGAAAATGCGATTTTAGCATCCGCGAAAACCGTGTTACCTGCGGTACCTGCCGTATCTGTTTCAAAAGGAAAATGTACGTTAGTATGTGTGTAATTAAATTTACGTGCAGCCGCATCAAATGTACCGATAGACACGGTAACCGAATCTGTATAACTCACCGTACCCGTAGTTACATCGTCACGTTGATTCAAACCATATACCTTCTGTGAATCAGGCACGTATGTAAAGTCATCTGGTACCTGCCAATAAAGGCCTGTTGTAGTGTTAGTGCTTATCTCCATGGTATCCAGATGGTTACCACTCAGTTGCACACTACCCATTAACAAACCACCCCATGATCCAGGGTTATTGGTTCCGTTTAACGTAGGTGCAAAAAATGCCAAATAAGCAGAATCTGGATTTGTATTACCAGTAGGGTTAAACAATACACTTTGTGGATAACGAGCTGGTCCGTTTAAAGTTCCATTTACCGCTGGAATTTGCGCTGGTCCCCATACAGGGCCTTGATCCGTACTCCAGTTGCCACCGCCATCAAAAGACACATCGTAGCGCAAATGGCCAGATGTAGTGTTGGCGTGTGTATTGGCATCGTTACGGTGCGAAAAAGTAATCACATCCATGGATGGATCTACCCAAAGGTACGTTTTAGGGCCAAAAGCCGTAGAATAAGCATTGGAAGCTCTACCTAAGTTTACGCTAACTGCTGATTTTTTAGAAATGTAAGGCACAAAATTCGCTTGATCCACTTTATTTCGCTCTTGGATCGAATGCGTTTGTTCCTTATTCGCTCCACTTTGCTGGGCAATAGCAGGCACCACAGCTAAAGATAGAGCAACAAATAGTCCTCTTCTCATAATTCAAGTATTTAGGGTTGATGATAATCCCCAAATATAACATTTAACAGTTTGTTAACTATTTATTTAGCCAATATTATTGCAAAAAAAGAGCGCCTTACATCTTTGTAAGGCGCTCCTTAAATTCTATAAAAATGCTAGTAAATTATCTGTCAAACACTTCTCCTTTTTTGGTAGAATAGTTGATTTTTAAAGCCTCTGCCTTCCGCAGTTCTTGCTTTATATCTCCAACCAAACCCATCCTTACATTTTCATCTGCTTTAATCGAAACGGTCATCAAGGGACGCTCCGCTTCATTAATGGCCGTTCGTTCTTCAATAATAAAGGGCTTAATTTCTTGCAAACGGGCAAAGGAATCGTTTAGCTGAATACGAGGTTCTGTACCTACTACCGATTGAAATTTCTTTTTGGGCTTACCTACATAGAGATACGTTACCAAAGATTTTTTCTCTAACTTCTTAATCTCAGTAGCAAAAGGCTTATTATTTTCTACCAATAAAGTAACCTCTCTCATTACCGTGGTTACCATAAAGAAAAACAACAGCATAAATACAATATCTGGCAACGAAGCCGTAGAAATTGCGGGGGTTCCTCCGCCTGAACTTTTCTTAAACTTTCCCATTAGCTATTTATAAATTTAACGGTTCGGCTTCCGATATTTTTTGCGGGTAATCCGCAGCAATCTCTTTCTTTTGATCTTTGGTTAACTCCTCATACGAGGAACCAAATCGCCTTTCAGATAAATCGTTACGCAACTCATTAATAGCCGCTACCAATTCATTTTGCACCGCTACATACATCTTGTATGAGGTTCGTCTGTCATTTTGTAAAGAAATAATAGCCTTTTGGGGGCTATCTGATGAACTTGGATCTTTTTTACCTTGGCAATAGTCACAAGTTCCTTTACCATTGTTATCCAAAAAATCGCGGGTAAGCCTTCTTAAATCTTCTATTTCGGCATAATCGCCCTCTACCAACAGCTGATCGTTAGAGTTTACCAATACTTCAAAAAGGTTTCTCTTTCTAGCTGGTGGTGGCGGAGGTACATTCTGATCCATTATAGGGGGCAGCTTAGCGCTAATACCCGAATCCACATCCATTGTAGTGGTAACCAAAAAGAAAATTAAAAGCAAGAAAGCAATATCGGCCATAGAGCCGGCATTAATTTCTGGTACATCTCTTTTACTTCTGGCCATATTATTTAAATAAACGAGTTACTTCTACATAAAGTATCGACAAAACGGCTAAACCCATTAGTACGTAAAACGTTACTAGTCCACCACCTACTGTCTTCGAAGTTCCTTCTGAAACTTCTAATTTGGCAAAAACTGTATTGGCATCCTCTCCGCTGCTTACTGCATACGAAATACCCGCTACTACAACTAATCCACCAAGCCCTATTAAAGCATTTTTAGCCGCTGCTGGATTAGAAATCATGCGAGTAATAGCAAAAACTAAAATTGCTATTACACCTATTGCCATCAATCCGTACGCTAAAAATATTCCAAAATTAACCATGCGTTGTTTTTTTATTTTTTAGCTCCGTGCTTAATCAAAATATCAATCAAAGAAATAGAAGCATCTTCCATTGTGTTTACAATAGAATCCACTTTGGCAACGATGTAGTTGTAAAATACTTGCAAAATCATCGCTACGATCAAACCAAATACGGTTGTTAAAAGTGCTACTTTAATACCACCCGCTACTAACGATGGTGAAATATCTCCCGCTGCTTCAATAGCATCAAAAGCGCCTATCATACCAATTACAGTACCCATGAAACCTAACATTGGAGCCAAAGCGATAAACAATGAAATCCAAGAAATGTTTTTCTCTAAAAGACCCATTTGAACGGAACCGTAAGAGATAACAGATTTCTCTACTACATCAATACCTTCGTCCATACGATCTAAACCTTGGTAAAAAATACTAGCTACAGGGCCTTTTGTATTACGACAAACTTCTTTGGCTGCTTCTACACCTCCACTGGCTAGCGCACTTTCCAACTCTTCTAATAATTTTTTAGCATTTGGAGCGGCCATGTTTAAGTATATAATACGTTCAATACATAATGCCAAACCTAAAATTAAGGCGATAAGTACAATACCCATAAAGCCTGCACCACCTTCAATAAACTTAGTTTTAATTACTTGATGAAAAGATTGCTCAGCTACTACCGCTGGCTCTTCTTTTTTCTCAGGAGCTGCTTCTTCCTTTACTTCCTCTTCTACCACCTTGTTGGTGTCTGCCGCTGCTGCTGAGCTATCAATTACCTGCTCAGATTGATTTGTATCAGCTGCATCGCCATCTTGGGCATTAAGGTTTACCGATCCAAAGGCTACTAATCCAAAAATAGCCAATATTGAAAGTGCTTTTTTCATTGCTCTTTTATTGTTTAAAAATTTTGCGTGAAAATATAAAACTCCGCGCAAAGCTAAAGTTTTTAACGTGTTTTTTGTGTTATGTGCTAAAGCTGAGCTGTTTTATTTAGATAATTAAGACTGGCTTAACGTACAATGGTTGCTTATTATTTGATTTAAAAGCAGTTGTGACCTCTAAAAAAAATTAGGCATGCATAAAAAAATTAAGCGGCCCACTACTCGCGATATTAAATGGAGTATGTAACTTGCTCTTTCACCCATACTTTTAGTACAGCCCTATGAAATTTGGAAAAGTAGAGGACCCTTCGCTAATTGATTTTACGCTACCTAGCGATCATCCGGCCACAGCCCGTGTTTTAAAAGAAAAAGGAAATACCAGCCAAAAGCCGGAGATTTTTGTGGGTTGCGCCAAATGGAATAGAACCGATTTGAAGGGTTTTTACCCCAGAGGCACTAAAGATGAATTGGCCTATTACGCTACGCAATTTAACTCTATAGAGCTCAACGCCACTTTTTACCGACCTTATGGAGCTTCTCAATTTGAAACTTGGGCCAACAAAACACCTGACAACTTCAAATTTTTTCCAAAACTAAACCAAGAAATTAGCCACTGGAAAAGACTCCAAGAAACCGAAACATTGACTCAAAATGCCGTAGATGCGGCCTTGGGACTTCAAGAAAAACTAGGGCAGTTATTTCTACAATTGCGCGATGATTTTAAACCTCAGCATATAGGTAGGGTAGAAGCTTTCTTAAAAAACTTTCCGCGGGAAGTGCCTTTAGCCGTAGAATTACGCAATACCGAATGGTTTAATAATCCCGCTGTAGCGGAAGAAATGGGCAATTTACTAGAAGCCTATGAGGCCACTAATATTATTGTAGATACTGCCGGCAGAAGAGACATGTTACACATGCGACTCACCACACCTTATGCATTTGTACGCTATGTGGGCGCCAATATAGATTCGGATTACGATAGATTAGACGATTGGCTTGACAAATTGGAACCATGGATAGAACAAGGCATTAAGGGTATCTACTTTTTTATACATCAAAACATTGAAAAAGCCTCTCCGCTACTGGCCGCTCACTTTATTAATGGGCTTAATAAGCGATTTGGCTATGCTCTTGCCATTCCCAACAAAGTTTAAAACAACTAGTAAATACAAATATGCAATCATTAAAAAATAAAGTAGCCTTTATTACAGGCGGTACCAAAGGAATAGGTTACGGAGTAGCCGAAGTATTAATGGCCGAAGGAATGAACGTGGTAATAACTGGGCGAAACCAAGAAGCAGCCGAAAAAGCCGCTAGGGATCTAAATCAAAACAGTATAGGCAAAGCTTATGGAATTGCCTCTGATGTGAGGAATTTTGAATCACAACAAAACGCCATTAACCAAGCCATTGAAAAATTTGGCGAATTGGATTTAGTTTTTGCCAATGCAGGCTTAGGGCACTTTGGCTCTATCGAAAA
Organism: uncultured Owenweeksia sp.; assembly: GCA_937146805.1. GTDB lineage: Bacteria > Bacteroidota > Bacteroidia > Flavobacteriales > Schleiferiaceae > Owenweeksia. The sequence goes on from CAKZRR010000038.1 coordinate 11,157, forward strand.
TATAAGTATTGACCAATGGAATGAGGTAATAGACACCAACCTTACGGGCGTGTTTTATACCGCCAAAGCAAGTATCGAAACCTTGAAAAAAACCAAAGGTTACTTAATTACGCTTAGCAGTTTGGCGGGCACCAATTTTTTTCCGCAAGGAGCCGCTTACAATGCCAGCAAATTTGGTGTTACTGGTATGAGTCAAGCCATAATGTTGGATTTGCGTCAATACGGAATTAGAGTAAGTACTTTGATGCCTGGCTCCGTTACTAGTCATTTTAATGGGCATACGCCCGATGAAAACGATGCTTGGAAAATTCAACCAGAAGATATTGGGGAACTTATTGCTGGCTTGCTTCAATTAAACGCACGCACTTTACCAAGCAAAATAGAAATAAGACCTAGCACTCCACCTACAAAGTAATTAGTAGGAGCACTTTAAACCAAAAACCCGCCATGCAAATGCATAGCGGGTTTTTTTAACTCTTATAATTTTACGATTACTTCTGCTTAGCAGGATTAATCATTACTTCTTTATAATAACCTTCTGCCAAACGTTTGCCAATCTTCTTAAAGGCTACAATTGTTTGAGCAATATCATCCTCATTGTGCAATGCAGTTGGAATTAAGCGCAACAAGATCATTCCTTTAGGAATTACTGGGTACACTACTATAGAACAGAAAATACCGAAATTCTCGCGTAAATCCATCACCATTTGTGTGGCTTCTTCTACTGATCCCTTCATGTAAACAGGTGTTACACAGCTATTGGTTACCCCAATATCAAAACCGGCATCTGTTAATTGCTTTTGCAACGATAATGAGTTTTCCCAAAGCTTGGCCTTTAATTCGGGCTTGGTTTTAAGCAACTCTAAACGTTTAAGGTTACCTATAACCAATGGCATGGGTAACGATTTCGCAAAAATTTGCGAACGCATATTATATTGTAAAAACTGAATTACGTCTTTATCTCCCGCTAAAAATGCACCAATGCTGGCCATTGATTTAGCAAAAGTGGCAAAGTAAACATCAATCTCATCTTGCACACCTTGTTCCTCTCCAGTACCAGCGCCTGTTTCACCTACAGTTCCAAAACCATGAGCGTCATCTACTAATAATCTAAAAGGATACTTCTTTTTAAGGGCTACAATTTCTTTAAGCTTGCCTTGGTCACCTCGCATTCCAAAAACACCTTCGGTAATAACCAAAACACCACCACCAGTACCTTCTACCAAACGGTTAGCACGTACTAAGTTCTTTTCTAAGCTGTCTAAATCGTTATGAGCATATACCAAACGCTTACCTAAGTGCATACGTACACCATCTACTATACAAGCATGGCTTTCCGAGTCATACACTACTACATCGTTTCGATCTAACAGTGAATCAATGGCTGACATCACCCCTTGGTAACCAAAGTTAACCAACACGGCTTTTTCTTTGCCTACAAAATCGGCTAGTTCGTTTTCTAGCTGATCGTGGTGAACCGTATTACCAGACATCATTCTTGACCCCATTGGATAGGCCATCCCCCAATCTTCTGCCGCCTTGGCATCTGCCTCTCTAATTTCGGGATGATTTGCTAAACCTAAGTAGTTATTAATACTCCAGCAAATTACTTCCTTACCATGAAAAGTCATGTGATTGGAAATCTCTCCTTCTAGCTTCGGGAAGATATAATACCCTTCAGCGGATTCGGCATACTGACCCAATGGTCCTTTGTTCGCCTTAATTCTATCAAAAATGTCTGCTTTTGCAGTAGTTTGTTCTGCCTCCATTCTTCTAAAATATAAAATTTTACAACAGTCAAAATTTTGAGCCGTTGCAGATATTAACCGTTTGAGGTTGGTAAGTTAAACTTGATTTTGATTATGCAAATTTTTGGCCTCTGCACCGTTCTTGTTTGCGTCACTCTCCATAAATCCATTTTTTCGCATCCAATCATCATTGTACAAGGTACTTAAGTAGCCAGCACCATGATCTGATAAAATCACCACCACGCAATCTGTTGGTTTAAATTCATCCTTCATGGTGTACAATCCTTCTATGGCAGCACCCCCAGAAGGGCCCGTTAAAATAGATTCTGTTTTTGCCAAATGGCGGGCTCGTAACAAGCCTTTTTTATCTTCTACCTGATAAAATTTATCAATGTATTCAAACAAAACAGTGCCTGGAATAATTTTCTTTCCAACACCATCCAGCTTATAAGGTCTTATTTCATTTTCATCAAACTCCCCATCTCGGTGAAATTTGGTTAATACCGATCCAAAGGCATCTACACCATAAACTTTAATAGAACGATTGCGCTCTTTTAAAAATTTAGCGGTGCCTGATATAGTTCCACCCGAACCAACACAGGCTACGTAATGGGTAACTTTATTTTCAGTTTGATTCCAAATTTCTGGACCCGTAGAACTGTAGTGACCCTCAATATTAGAATCATTATAATATTGATTCACATAAATCGAATTGGGCGTAGATGCATGCAGCGACTTTGCTCTAGAATAATACGACTCAGGAGCATCTGATTTAGCGCTGGCCGGGCAAATATGTACTTCAGCACCTAGGGCTCTAAGAAAAGTCTCCTTTTCAAAAGAAATTTTGGTAGTGGTAAAAAACACACATTTATAACCACGTAATGCCGCAATCATAGCCAAACTTCTTCCCGTATTTCCCGATGTAGATTCGATTATGGTACCTCCAACCTTCAGGCGACCTTCTTTCTCGGCCTTGTTTACCGCATATAGTGCTATACGATCTTTTGCCGAATGTCCTGGATTAAACGCTTCAACCTTTGCATACACATTGGTGTTTAGCTTTTCGGAAACATTCTTCAAATAAACTAATGGTGTATTACCGATGGTTTGAAGTATGTTTTCCTTTTCTTCTTTCAATCTCATAAAACTCGTTTCAGGGCTTTTAAGCAGCGGCAAAAATACGGGTGTTAATTGGACTGAACTAATATTGCACCTCACAATTTTAGTATAGAGACGGCCTCATAACACTTAACCCTTTGATTTTATATAGATTACTAGTTAAACCTATATGATGCTTAGGTACTTAAACCACACCAAAAAGCACCTATTTAGGTAGTTTACTTCTAAAAAACGTCTGTAAATTCTTGTAATTTGGTCGTTTATGGCACTGTAAATCAAAAGAAGGGTTCTTTCCTTAGCTACTGCAATTAACTTTTGTTATTTTTTACCTTTGCCCAAAGCAAAAAAATTATGGAAACCACATACGACAACTCCTCGCTAAAACTTAAAAAAGAGTTTTTAGATGCAGAGGATTTTTTACCGCTTAACGGAACCGACTACGTAGAACTTTATGTTGGCAACGCTAAGCAAGCTGCTCATTTTTATAAAACGGCTTTTGGCTTTCAATCGTTGGCTTACGCTGGATTAGAGACCGGAATAAAAGACAGGGTTTCATACGTGCTAGAGCAAGAAAAAATTAGACTAGTATTAACCTCCCCACTTGGAGATGGCGGCCCTATAAATGAGCATATCAACAAACATGGAGATGGTGTAAAAAACGTAGCGCTGTGGGTAGATGATGCCAGCAAAAGCTGGAGCGAAACCACCCAACGTGGAGCCGAGTCGGTGTACGAGCCTAAAATTATAGAAGACAAAGACGGTAAAGTGGTGCTCTCCGCTATAAAAACCTATGGCGAAACCGCTCATATATTTGTGGAAAGAGGAGACTATAATGGTATTTTTATGCCAGGGTTTATGCCTTGGAAATCAGAATACAACCCTGCTCCCGTTGGCCTTAAATTTATTGACCACATGGTGGGGAATGTTGGTTGGAATGAAATGAACCAATGGGTTGAGTTTTATGCCAAAGTAATGGGCTTTGCACAACTAATTTCTTTTGATGACAAAGATATTTCTACTGATTACACCGCTTTAATGAGCAAGGTAATGACAAACGGAAATGGACGTATCAAGTTTCCAATAAACGAGCCAGCCGAAGGAAAAAAGAAATCACAAATTGAGGAGTATATTGAGTTTTACAACGGAGCTGGCGTACAACACGTGGCCGTGGCTACCGATAATATTGTAGAAACCGTTACCGCAATGAAAAATAGAGGCGTGGAATTCTTAAAAGTACCTGCTTCTTATTACGAAGATGTGCTTGATCGAGTAGGCGAAATTGATGAGGACTTGGCTCCTTTAAGCGAGCTGGGTATTTTAATAGATAGAGATGACGAGGGATACTTGTTGCAGTTGTTTACCAAACCCGTTGCTGATAGACCTACCTTGTTTTTTGAAATCATCCAACGAAAAGGTGCCAAAAGCTTTGGAAAAGGAAACTTTAAAGCTTTGTTTGAAGCCATTGAAAGAGAACAAGAAAGCCGAGGTACATTATAAAATACCGCTTTTAAATTAGTAGTAGAAAATAGAAAATGCCCGCTAGCGGGCATTTTCTATTTTTGGAACCATGCAACCTTTTGCTCGTAATTTGGTGTCCTAAGGTTAGTCGATCATCAACCCCCTATAATTATGCGTAAACATTTACTAGTCCTTTTTCTTCTATTATCGGTTAGCGGCTTTGCGCAAAGTTTTGTGGCTAAAGGCAAAGTTAGAGATGCCAAAACCAACGAACCTTTGGCTTTTGTAAATATTGTGGTTAAGCAGGCCAATACTGGAACCACTACTGATATTGATGGTAACTTTAGCATCAAACTTCAAGAAGGAGACCACCTTTTGGAGTTTAGCTTTATTGGTTTTGAAAGTGCCCGTTTACCCGTAAATGCCAACAGCGGTTTTCTCAAAGTTTTTCTATCCGAATCAGCCTCCCAACTAAATGAAGTGGTGGTTTTGCCTGGCATTAATCCGGCCCACCGAATTATAAACAACGTAATTGACCATAAGGAGAAAAATAACCCCGAAAACCAAAGCTCCTTTAGTTACCGTACCTACAGTAAATTTTATGCTACTGTAGACCTCCCCGAACCAAGCGCACAAGACACCATTAATTCCTTAGACAGTGCAGCTACGCCTGCTGACACCAGCCTAGCCGCACAAAATGACACAGCCGCAGCCGATACTAGTTTTAATGCCCGAGAATTTTTAGAAAACAGCTATCTGTTTGTAAACGAAAGTGTTACCGAGCGTTTTTACTTACCGCCTTCGCGGGATAACGAAACCGTTTTGGCCACCCGTACCTCTGGTTTTAAAAACCCTCTTTTTGCCTTGCTCACCACGCAATTACAATCCTTTTCGTTTTACAACGAATACATTAGCATTGCTGGTCAAGATTTTTTAAACCCCATTAGTAAGGGCAGTACCAACCGCTATATTTTTATTTTAAAGGATACCGTTTACAACAGCCCAACAGATACTGTATTTATTATCTCTTACCTGCCTAAACCTAATTATGGTTTTAAACCACTTCAAGGGTTGCTCTACGTAAATAGCAGCAGCTGGGCCATTCAAAACGTAATTGCCGAACCTGTAGAAAGTGAAGGAATAAATGTTTCCATCGAACAACAGTATATCGAATATTCTCCTGGTTTATGGTTCCCCGATCAGCTTTCGGCCGAAATTGTTTTTGCGAGCCTAACCGCCAACGGAGCCAACCCCTATGCGCGTATGCGTACTTATTTAAAGGATGTTAAAATTGGTGAGGAATTAAAGCGAAGAGACATATCAACCGCCAGCATTACCATTGACGAATTGGCCGTAGAAAATGGAGAAAAACTATTAAACCAATACCGCGTTGATACGGTTTCGGCCAAAGAAGAAGCCACCTATCATTTTTTAGATTCGATAGGTGAAGAATATGATTTTGAAAAAAGGTTGGACATTCTTTTTGCCCTAGCTTCAGGTAAAATTCCGGTTAAAATGTTTGACATTGAACTAGATAAAATTTTAAAGTACAATACCTACGAGGGTTTTAGATTAGGCTTTGGTGCCAGTACCAATGCTAAGTTTTCGCGATGGCTAAAACTGGGGGGCTATTTTGGTTATGGCTTTAAAGATGAAGAACTTAAATATGGCTACGATGCCGAAATAACGGTAAACAAACACAACAATTTTAAACTGTACGGAGGGTATCTTTTCGATATTTTTGAGAGTGGTGGCTACAGTAATCTGCATCGCGAAACACCACAACTGATCAACGATAGTTACCGCAGGCTTTTTATAGAGAAATGGGATTATACCTCGCGCTACTTTGCGGGAGTTACTTTTGATCCTGCCGCGCGCGTTCACTTTAAAGGACAACTGCAACGAGAAAACCGATATACCCGCAACCAAGGTTACTATCTAAATCACGAAAGTGAAAACCCGATGCCCGAAAATGGGTTCAATTACTTTGAGTTTGTAGGAGCCGTTCAGTTTTCGCCTAACGAGGAATTTGTAGAAGCACCGGGTTACGAAAAACTCGTGCTAAACGCAGCCTACCCCGTTTACTATTTGCAATACACACGTGGTTTTAATGATGTTTGGGAAAGTGAATGGGCCTACGATAAAATTGATTTAGAAATAGATCATCGCAAAAAATTTACGCGTATTGGCACCAGCAGCCTTAATTTAAAAGCGGGCGTGGTGCTAAGCGACATACCGTATTCAAAGCTTTACACAGGCACTTCCAACATGATTAATTCCGATTCCTTTAGCAGAAGGCTTGGAATGCTAGCCGATAGAAACAGTTTTGAAACCATGCGATTTAATGAGTTTTTGGCCGATCAATACATTCAAGTAATGCTCCGTCAAGATTTTAAATCTTTGCTTTTTAAACGAAAAGAATTTGCTCCGCATATTGAGCTAGTAGGCCGTGCCATGTGGGGATCGCTTCGCAAGCCAGCCTATCATTTTGACACCGAAACACAAAGCCCCGTGCATGGTTACTACGAAGTGGGACTTGAGTTAAACCGCCTTATAAGCAATGATTTTAGTGGCATTGGTATGGGCGTTTATTATCGTTTGGGGGCGCATAGCCTAGGCGAATTTGAAGAAAACATCGCCATCAAAATCACTTCAAAATTTGTGCTTTAGGCAATTTAATATTGCTTCTCCTATTCGCTTAAAAAGTCGTTATTTTGCCCGCAAATAAATAGGGCAAATTAGCTATGTTTACTACGCTAGCACGTATTATTTTAAGAAATAGAATCACCATGCTGGTGCTGCTTTTTGCAGCCACAGTGTTTATGCTTTTTCAAGGGCAATCGGTAAACTTAAGCTATAAGTTTTCGAGACTACTACCACTAACTGACTCTACTCAAGTTAATTACGACCTATTTAGAGCCGAATTTAATCAGGTGGGTAATACGGTGGTAATAGCTGCCGATAATCTGGATGTGTTCGATAAAGAGGTTTACCAACAATGGCAATCTTTTGAAGAGAATTTGGACACCATTTTTGGCGTTAAAAATGTTCTTTCCCCTATTAGTGCTGCAAATCTGGTGCGCAACGATTCTACAGGTAAACTGGAGATTGTCTCGTTTAAAAAAGCCTACAATGCTGAAAACTCAGAGGATCTTGGCAAGCTGTATAGAGGTCTTCCTTTTTACCAAGAAATGCTCTACAGCAAAGATGGCCGTTCGCCACTAATGCTTGTAAAACTGGAAGATGAGCATCTCTACACCAAAAATATTATTCGAATAATTGAGTCCGTAAAAAAGGTAGTAAGCCATTTTGAGGAAAGCTCAGGACATAAAATGCACGTAAGTGGTTTGCCTTACATACGCATGGCAAACACCAAAAAAGTGAGCAAGCAAATTGGTCAATCTGTAGGGCTGGCTATGCTCATTACGTCCTTATTAATGTTTTTCTTTTTACGCTCGGTAAAAGCCACCATTATAAGTATGTTGGTGGTGGGTATCGGTGTGATTTGGTCCTTCGGGCTCATCTCTACCTTTAATTTTACGCTTTCCATGTTAAGCGCATTAATTCCCTCGCTTATTATTGTTATAGGTGTGCCCAACTGTATTTTTCTAATTAATAAATACCATGCTGAATACAAGCATCATCAAAATAAAATACTAGGAGTACAACGTGTAATTAGAAAAATTGGAGCCGCCACATTACTTACTAATACCACCACGGCTTTAGGTTTTGCTGCTTTTATTTTTACCGATAGCGTGGTGCTGCGTGAGTTTGGCATTATCGCTTCTCTCAACATCTTGCTGGTGTTTGTGGTAAGTATTATTATCATCCCTATTTTTTACAGCTACAGCCGCACACCTAAAAAGCGCCATTATTTACATCTCGAAAAAAATTGGTTAGAAGGCTTTATAAATTTTTTGACACGCACTATTCAAGAAAAACGCCCAACAGTATATAGTATCGCTATTTTACTAGCTCTGGTAGGTGTATACGGTGCCACGCGAATTGTTACTACGGGAAATATTACAGAGGAGTACAAAGAGGATGATCCTTTATTAAAAGACCTTCGCTTTTTAGAAAGAAACTACGGAGGGGTAGTACCGTTGGAAATTGTGATTGACACCCAACGTAAAAATGGCGCTCAAAAATTAAGTACCATTAAGCGCTTAGCCAAATTACAACAATCTCTTTCTGAAATCCCTGGCTTATCAAGATCTTTATCTGTAGCCGATGGAATTAAGTTTGCTAAACAGGCTTATTACCGAGGAGACTCTTCGTTTTACGACATCCCCAACAGTCAAGAGAAAAACTTTATCCTTTCGGCCATCCCAAGGCAAAATGATGGCTTAGATTTGCTTAATTCCATGATTGACACTAGTGGCCAAAAAGTGCGTGTGAGCATACAAGCACGCGATTTGGTAACTGCCGAAAGCACTGCATTGCAAGCACGTGTAAGGCAGGCGGTTTATCACCATTTCGATCCGGAACAATACAATATTACCATTACAGGAGCCTCCGTGGTATTTGTTCACGGAACCTCCTACCTCATTAAAAATCTTTTTGTGAGTTTAGCTTTGGCCATCTGTGTTATTGCTTTAATTATGGCCTTGCTTTTCCGCTCCTTTACAATGGTGCTCATCTCTCTCCTTCCTAACATTTTACCACTGCTGCTAACTGCTGGTATTATGGGCTATTTTGGTGTACCCCTAAAGCCTTCTACCATTCTGGTGTTTTCCATAGCTTTCGGAATATCAGTGGACGATACCATTCACTTTTTGGCAAAATACCGACAAGAGCTCAGGGCCAATGGCTGGCGAATTGCTGAAGCTGTTTTAGCCGCCACACGTGAAACTGGAGTAAGCATGCTTTACACCTCCATTGTGCTGTTCTTTGGTTTTAGCACCTTCCTATCTTCGGGGTTTGGCGGTATTGTAGCATTAGGTATTTTGGTATCGGTTACCCTGATAATTGCCATGCTTAGCAACCTTATTTTATTACCCAGCCTACTAATGTCATTAGCACGTAGGGCAGCCACCAAAGAATTTAACGAACCGCTTATTACCATCTATAAACCTGAACAGGAAAACGAAGACGAGTTTACAGAAGAAGCAGAAAAAGAAACAGAGAAAGACCTCATAAAACCTAAATCATGAAAGGAATAATTTTAGCCGGAGGATCTGGCACTCGCTTACATCCTCTTACCTTGGCAGTAAGCAAACAACTAATGCCTGTTTACGATAAACCCATGATTTATTACCCCTTAAGCACACTGTTACAAGCAGGTATTAAGGAGATCTTAATTATCTCCACGCCACATGATATGCCTCTTTTTAAGAAGCTATTAGGAGATGGAAGTAGAATTGGCTGCCGATTTGAGTACACCATTCAACATGAGCCCAATGGCCTAGCACAGGCTTTTGTTTTGGGCGAAGAATTTATTGGTACTGACTCGGTAGCACTGGTATTAGGAGACAATATTTTTTACGGCAGCGAAATGCCAAACTTACTTCAGCAGAGCAAAAACCCATCAGGAGGTGTTGTTTTTGCTTACCAAGTAAACGACCCCGAGCGTTATGGCGTGGTTGATTTTGACGAAAATCTAAAGGCTATTTCGATAGAGGAAAAACCAGCAAAACCTAAATCTCGTTATGCCGTGCCTGGCTTGTATTTTTATGATAACGATGTCGTTTCCATCGCGAAAAACCTCAAGCCTTCTGCCAGGGGTGAATATGAGATTACTGATGTAAACAAAGAGTACCTTAAAAGAGGTACGCTAAAAGTGGGCATCCTAGACCGAGGCACCGCTTGGTTAGATACGGGTACTTTTAATAGCCTTATGCAGGCAGGCCAATTTGTACAAGTAATTGAAGAGCGCCAAGGGTTAAAAGTAGGTTGTATTGAAGAAATTGCCTTTGAACAAGGCTTTATTACAGCCGATCAATTACAAGAAATTGCTAACCCGTTGGTAAAAAGTGGTTACGGCAAATACCTTCTTCGCCTTTTAGAAAACTAAAACTGCACATGCAAAAAATAAAGGCCTATACTCAACAAATTGAACAGGCGCTAGCAAACTATTCCTTTGGCAATAAGCCAATGGAATTGTACGAACCCATTAGATATATTTTAGATATTGGTGGGAAGCGACTTAGACCTGCTCTTACTTTGGCGGTTGCCGAAATGTACGGAACCAAACCTTCTCAGGCTCTAAACCAAGCCTTAAGTATTGAGGTGTTTCATAATTTTTCGTTGTTGCACGATGATATTATGGACAAGGCTCCTTTGCGGAGAGGGCAAGCCACAGTGCACGAAAAATGGAATAATGACATCGCTATCCTTTCAGGGGATGCTATGCTGGTAAAGGCTTACCAATTATTAGCAATGGCCGATGCTCAGGTATTACCGCAACTTTTAGAAGTGTTTTCTAAAACAGCTTTACAAGTTTGCGAAGGCCAACAGTACGATCTAAACTTTGAAAGTTTAACCGATGTAAGCTTAGAAGATTACCTCCACATGATAAAACTCAAAACTTCGGTTTTGCTGGGCGCAGCCGCCCAAATGGGTGCTATTGTTGCCGGGGCTAATTCCCACGAAAGTGAAAAAGTATACCAATTTGCTGTAAATATTGGCATTGCTTTTCAAATACAAGATGATATTTTAGATGCTTTTGGGGATGTAGCTAAATTTGGAAAAACCAGTGGAGGCGACATTTTAAATGACAAGAAAACCATTTTAATGATTGACGCCTTGTCTAAAGCTGATGAAACACAGCAGGCTATATTGCGGAAAACGTTTGAAACCGATCAAGAAAAAGTAACAGCCGTAAAAACACTTTTTAAAGAGCTGGGATCCCTTGATTTTGCGCAGCAAAAAATGGAAGAATACTATCAGATGGCCTTAACAAACTTACAAGCAACGCAAGGTGATGAAGAGCTTAAAGAAGAGCTTAAGGGCTTTGCTCAGTGGCTTATTCAGCGCGAAGATTAAAGTAATTTCCTATTTAAAACATGATGCCTATTACGGGGTAAAAAGCCGTGGAATAAGGCGAATCAAAATCATCCAAAACATTGTATCTAATACCTACTTGGATCACCCCTTTTGAGCCCATCTCTTGAGAGTAACCTACTTCTAAAAACAATACCGGTGTCCACTCATTATTAGAATACGGCCTACCTGTGGTAGGGTTATAATAATAAACATCATGGTTTAGTACTTCGCCCTGCACACCAAGGTACACCCCTTCAAAAACAAAGTAATTGGCAAAAACCTTAGGTCCATATACCTGATTGTCTACGCCATCTATTTTTACCATTCGCCCAGTATTGAGATCATAGGCCTGCCGTAGCTTAGCATACTGGTAATTAAACCCCACACCTGCTATAAACTCATCGCTAAATTTGTAGCCCACCTGCGGTGCCAAATAAATGTAGGTATTGGTATTGCTAAAGTTTAAGCTAAAATTGCCACCCACTAAAATATTATCCACCCAATCGGCCTTCTTTTTCTCTGCTTCTTCTTTTTCGACTGGAGCAGTCTCTTTACCTTTTTTAGTTTTAAACCGCTCTTGCACCTGTGCATTTACCACTCCCGTAAATAATGCTAGCAACAAAAGTAAAATCCATTTTTTCATGCGTTTCAAACGAAAATTATAGCACAAAGGTATCAAAGCCCAAGCATAATATTTGTCTAATATTTTTTAACACCTTGCCACTCTTAATAAAGTTTTAATTTTGCGCTAAATTTTATACTCTACTGATAAATTAAACATGGACAGATTTTCCTTCCTTGGAGGAGTTCACTCAGCCTTTATTGACGACCTTTATCAAAAGTATTTATCAAGTCCCGACTCGGTGGAGCCCAGTTGGCGTAGCTTTTTTCAGGGTTATGATTTTGCCCTAGAAAGCTATGAAGACGAAGATAAAGCTCATCAGGCAATTGCCTCGGGTAATTTTAATCATGGTGAGGTAGTTAACGAAATTAAGAAAGAATTTCAGGTTATTAATCTGATTGAAGCGTACCGCACACGTGGTCACCTTTTTACAAAAACCAACCCGGTACGAGCACGTAGAAAGTACGAACCTACCTTGGTTATCGAAAACTTTGGATTGGTTCAAAGCGACCTAGACTTGCCTTTTCAAGCGGCAAAAGAGCTGGGCTTAAAAAATGCCGCTACCCTTCAAGAAATTATTAATCATTTAGAAGCTATTTATTGCCAGAGTATTGGCACCGAATACACCTATATTAGGGAGCCCGAGCGTCAAAATTGGATTAAAAACAGGTTGAATGTTAATGATAATCAGCCCAATTTTAGTCCTGATGAAAAAAAGCAGATTTTAAGTAAGCTGAACGAAGCCGTTGCCTTCGAAAACTTTTTGAACACCAAATTTGTAGGGCAAAAAAGATTCTCCATTGAAGGGGCCGAATCTTTAATTCCTGCTTTAGAAATTGGTATTTTAAAAGCAGCGGATTTAGGCGTTAAAGAATTTGTGGTAGGCATGGCCCACCGTGGAAGATTAAATGTACTGTCCAATATTTTTGGGAAAACACAACGTGATATTTTTAGCGAGTTTGAAGGCAAAGAGTTTACCGATGAAGAGTTTGATGGTGATGTAAAATACCACTTGGGCTACTCTACCGAAAAAACGCTGGAAAACGGCCATAAAATAAAACTAAACCTTTCGCCAAATCCATCGCACCTAGAGGCGGTAGATACCGTGGTAGAAGGAATTGCAAGAGCCAAAATAAACAACGATTACGATTCGGATGCGGGCAAAGTAATGCCTATATTAATACATGGTGATGCCGCTATTGCAGCCCAAGGTATTTTACTGGAATTGGTGCAAATGGAGCGCCTTGACGGTTATAAAACTGGAGGTACGGTGCATGTGGTAATTAATAACCAAGTAGGTTTTACCACCAATTATTTAGATGCCCGATCTAGCACCTACTGTACCGATGTAGCCAAAGTGATTTTAGCGCCTGTTTTCCATGTAAATGGAGATGACCCCGAGGCGGTAATTCATGCTTTTCAGTTTGCCATTGAATACCGACAACGCTACCAAAGAGATATTTTTATTGACTTATTATGCTACCGTAAATACGGCCATAACGAAGGAGACGAACCGCGTTTTACTCAGCCACTTTTATATAAAGCCATTAGCAAACATAAAAACCCTAAACAGATTTACAGCGCCAAGCTAAAAGAAGAAGGGATTATAGGAGACGATTTTTTGAATGGCTTGCAGGCCAGCTTTAGAGATATGCTGGAAATGAAGTTTGATGAATCTAAAAAATTAGAGAAAAACGTAATTACGCCCTTTATGGAGCATGATTGGGAGGGTTTACGCGTTTCGGAGCCAAGTGACTTTGATGCTTCCATAGATACTTCTTTTGACAAAAAGACCTTAATAAAAATTGCGAAGGCCATTACCACCCTGCCAGAGGATAAAAAATTCTTCAATAAAATTGCCCGCTTGCTTAAGCAACGCTGGGAAATGGTGAATGATAAAAATGCCTTGGACTGGGGAATGGCTGAATTACTGGCCTATGGCTCTCTTATTAACGAGGGTTACAACGTACGTATTAGCGGTGAAGATGTAGAAAGGGGAACTTTTTCGCATCGTCATGCCGTAATTAAAGTTGAAGACTCAGAAGAGGAAATTACGTTATTAAACCAGATACCGGGACGTGAAGGGCGTTTTTCCATTTACAACTCACTACTTTCGGAGTACGGTGTACTTGGTTTTGATTACGGTTATGGAATGGCTTCTCCCAACTCATTGGTAATTTGGGAAGCGCAGTTTGGTGACTTTTTTAATGGCGCTCAAATTATTGTAGATCAATTTTTAAGTGCAGCCGAGGATAAGTGGAAAGTACAAAATGGCATTGTGCTTTACTTGCCACACGGTTACGAAGGTCAGGGCGCGGAACACTCAAGCGCACGCCTTGAAAGGTGGCTACAGCAATGTGCGCAGTACAATATGCAAGTAGCCAATGTTACTACCCCTGCCAACCTGTTTCACTTATTACGTAGGCAGATGAAACGCGAGTTTAGAAAGCCACTGGTGCTGATGACTCCAAAAAGTTTGTTGCGACACGCTTCCGTGGTTTCTCCTATTGAAGACTTGGCCAGTGGTAATTTTAAAGAATTGCTTGCCGACCCACGCGCAGAAAATGCTGCTAAGGTTGAAACTGTTGTATTTGTTTCAGGTAAGCTTTACTATGAGGTAGATAAATTCCGCGAAAGCGAAAAAAGAGAAAACCTGGCCCTAGTAAGGCTAGAGCAATTATACCCTTTGGCCGAAGATCAAATTAAGGATATGTTGGCTGATTTCCCAAATGCGAAAAAGGTAGTTTGGGCGCAAGAAGAACCTTTTAATATGGGTGCTGCAGCCTATGTTAAAATTAATTTCCCGGTGGCAGTAGATGAAATCATTTCACCTCCTGCTAGCGCTAGTACGGCACCAGGCTCATCAAAGGCCCATGCCCTAAAACAAGAAAAACTCATTAACGATATTTTAAACGCATAATTAAATCTCATGAGCGTAGAAATAAAAGTACCGTCACCCGGTGAATCCGTTTCCGAAGTAGAAATTGCTGCTTGGTTGGTAGAAGATGGTGATTACGTAGAAAAAGATCAGGAAGTAGTAGAGCTGGACTCGGACAAAGCTACTTTGGCTATGCCTGCTGAAGAAGCCGGTGTAGTTAAAATTATGGTAGAGGAAGGCGAAGCCGTAGAAATTGGTCAAATAATTGGCGTAATTGATACCGATGCTGCGGCTCCGGAAGGCGGTACCGCCCCTAAAAAGGATGAAAGCCCAAAGGCCGAAACTAAAGCAGCTACTCCAAATCCTAATCCTGTTGCGGCCACTACTTATGCTAGCGGTACGCCCTCGCCAGCGGCCAAAAAGGTGCTGGATGAAAAAGGTATAGATGCCAAAGCTGTAACTGGTACAGGCAGAGATGGACGTATAACGCACGATGATGCTGTAAAAGCAGAAGTTTCTATGGGCACACCTGGTTCAGCCAACCGCCCTAGCAGTACAGCTCGTATGAGTTCGCTTCGCAGAAAACTAGCCAAACGTTTAGTTTCGGTGAAAAATGAAACGGCTATGCTTACTACTTTTAACGAGGTAGATATGAAGCCCATTTTTGATTTGCGTAGCCAATACAAAGAAGAATTTAAGGAAAAACATGGCGTAAGTTTAGGCTTTATGTCGTTTTTCACTTTGGCCGTAACACGTGCATTGCAATTGTTTCCTCAAGTAAATTCAATGATTGATGGCGACAACCAAATTAGCTACGATTATGCCGATATTAGTATTGCCGTAAGCGGCCCTAAAGGTTTAATGGTTCCAGTAATTCGCAATGCCGAGAACATGAGTTTTGCGGGCGTTGAGCAAGAAGTTAAACGTTTGGCTATCCGCGTACGCGAAGGACAAATTACCATAGATGAAATGACGGGAGGCACCTTTACCATTACCAATGGTGGTGTATTTGGATCCATGCTTTCTACCCCCATTATTAACCCTCCACAAAGTGCTATTTTAGGAATGCACAATATTGTAGAGCGCCCTATGGCCGTAAATGGTCAAGTAGAAATTCGCCCAATAATGTACGTGGCCTTAAGCTATGATCACCGCGTAATTGATGGACGTGAGTCGGTTGGATTTTTGGTAGCCGTAAAAGAAGCACTTGAAAACCCAAGTGAACTTTTAATGAATAACGATATCAAAGGAGCGCTGCAACTGTAAGCCTCTTTGAGTACCTCTTATAAAAACCCCAAACTTTAACGGTTTGGGGTTTTTGTTTTGCGTAATATTGAACCCACTAAAACGTAAAAATGGGTCGGTTTTTAAAACTGTATTGGCTGTTAAAAAACTACGGGCTTTTTCAAGCACTCAAAATATTTTTGTTGTTGGGCAGGCGTAATTTTTTTAAGGTGCCCGGCATTAAGCATCATATTCATCTGCGTAAAAACACCACGGACATACCCACCTTTGAGCAGGTTTTTATTACTCAAGAATACGATATTCCCTTTAACGATCCTTCTATAATAATTGATGGAGGTGCCAACGTTGGCCTAGCCTCAGCCTACTTTGCCAGTCACTTTCCTGAGGCTCGGGTATATGCCATAGAAC
The DNA here is from genome assembly GCA_937146805.1 of uncultured Owenweeksia sp. Classification (GTDB taxonomy): domain Bacteria; phylum Bacteroidota; class Bacteroidia; order Flavobacteriales; family Schleiferiaceae; genus Owenweeksia. The sequence continues at coordinate 27,619 of CAKZRR010000038.1, forward strand.
CAGAACCCAGCAATTTTGAAATGCTAAAGAAAAACACCTACCTATACGATAACATTACACCCATACAGGCCGCTCTTTGGTATAAAAATGATGAATTGGAAATTGTAGATCAGGGCTTTGGAGCTTGGGCCTTTGCCGTGGCCGAGCAATCGCATCAAAGTGTGGGTAAAACCACAGCCATAAGCATTCCTCACCTTATGGAAGCTTATAACTTGAGCAGTATTGATGTGCTTAAAATTGACATTGAAGGAGCTGAGAAAGAGTTATTCTCGGAGGGGTTTGAAACTTGGCTGCCTCATGTAAAAACCTTGCTTATTGAGCTGCACGATCAATACAAAGTAGGTTGCTCTAAACAGTTTTTTGACACTATGCGCCAGTATGATTTTTCGTTTCACGCTACCGAAGATATTTTGTGTTTACGCAACTTAAAGTTTCAGCCCAAAACAGCCGCCACCAGCAATGATTGATACCCATAGCCATATTTACGCCAAAGATTTTGATGCTGATTTTTTGGAGATGATGGCCAGAGCCAAAGCCGAAAACATTCACAAAATTTACCTACCCAATATTGATGTAGAGAGTATTACGCCTCTTAAAAATGTAGCCAAACAACATCCGCATTGTTTACCTATGATGGGTTTACACCCTGGCTCTGTAAAAGCCGATTGGGAACATCAGCTAAACGTTATTTTACAAGAGCTTGATAAACCTGAGTTAAATTATTGTGCGGTAGGCGAAATTGGTATGGACTTGTATTGGGATAAAACTTTTGTGGAAGCACAGAAAGTGGTATTCAAAAAACAAATTCAAAAATCGAAAGAACTGGATTTGCCTATTGTGATTCACTGCCGAGATGCTTTTGATGAAATTTTTGAAGTGCTGGAAAGCGAACGAGACGAAAAACTTCATGGGGTTTTACATTGCTTTACGGGCACTATCGATCACGCCAAACAAGCGCTATCGCTAAATCTTAAATTAGGTATTGGTGGGGTAGTTACTTTTAAAAACTCAGGTTTAGATGCCGTAGTAGCTCAGTTAAAACTGGATGACTTGGTACTGGAAACCGATGCGCCTTACTTAGCACCAACTCCCTATCGCGGTAAGCGAAACGAACCCGCCTACCTTAGCCAAGTGTGTACTAAATTAGCCAGTATTTTTAATTGCCCCGCTGGCCATGTTGATACCGTAACCACGGCCAATGCCTTGGCTATTTTTGAACCTAGCACCAAGTAATTATGGAGGGTACTTCCAAAATATTAATGCTTTATACCGGTGGTACCATTGGTATGGTAAAAGATGACCACACCCAAAGTTTAAAGCCTTTTAACTTTGAGCACTTGCTATCTCAAATTCCGGAAATTGGCCAAATGGATTGTGAGATTAGCACCGATAGTTTAGATCATCCTATCGACTCCTCTAACATGAAACCCGAGCATTGGTTACGCCTAGCCAAACGCATTTATACCGACTACGCTCATTTTGATGCTTTTGTAATTTTACACGGCTCTGACACCATGGCCTATACTTCATCCGCTTTGAGCTTTTTGTTGGAGAACCTGGGCAAACCCGTAATCTTAACGGGCTCTCAATTACCCATTGGGATAAGCCGCTCGGATGCCCGCGAAAACTTATTAACCTCTTTAGAAATTGCCATTGCCAAAAACGAACAAGGCCAAGCCATGGTGCCCGAGGTAGCCGTGTATTTTGAGTACGACCTTTTTAGAGGCAACCGCATTCATAAAATTAGCACCGAAGATTTTGAAGCTTTTCAATCGCTTAACTACCCCAAATTGGCCGAGGCAGGTGTACATATAAAATACCACAAATCAGTTATTAACCCACACCCCAGTAAGCCTATTAAATTAAACCAAAACCTTTGTAATGAGGTGGCGGTGCTTACTACCTTTCCGGGGATGAGCCAAGCTTATGTAGAAGCCGTGTTAAACATTAGCAACTTGCGTGGACTTGTTTTACGCAGCTTTGGATCGGGTAATGCGCCTACTGATGCTTGGTTTTTAGAAGCTCTGCGCAACAAAATAGAGGCCGGCCTAGTGGTAGTTAACATTAGCCAATGTGATGGTGGGGGTGTAATACAAGGCAAGTACGAAGCCAGTAAGGGCTTATTAGAAATGGGTGTGCTTAGTGGCCAAGATATTAGCTTTGAAGCGGGTCTTACCAAACTAATGTACCTATTGGGTGAAAACCTTAGCCCCAGCGAATTAAAAAAAGCGTACGAAACAAATCTTAGAGGCGAGCTTACTCAGAAATGATTTAGTAGTTTTGCCGCCTTAATTTAGCCAAAATTGGAGAGGTGTCCGAGTGGCTGAAGGAGCACGCTTGGAAAGCGTGTGTGCGGGTAACCGTACCGCGGGTTCGAATCCCGCTCTCTCCGCATCCAACCTCAATCATCGTAGATGGTTGGGGTTTTTTTGTGGTTTATAAACCTATACACCGCCCAAATACTAAGGGCAAACACCGCCACACCTACCAACAGCACCGTTATATTATTTTGCAGTCCTTCCGCTTCATTTTGATAAGGCACTCCAAAAAAGTACAAGGCCACTAAAATGCCTCCATTATTAATAAGATGTAAAATAATAGATAGCCACAGCTTTCCGCTCCAGTAGCGCAGGTAGCCCAATACTATTCCCAAAAACAAAATGGGCAACACTGCCGAAATTTGAAGGTGCATTAATGCAAACAACGCAGCCGTTACGCCAATACCTATATGCGCGCTACGGGTAGCCTTGGTAAAAATGGGTTGTAAAACGCCTCTAAATAACAGCTCCTCGCCAAAAGCGGGCAATATAGCCATCAAAAAAAAGGTACTTGCAAAATCCCAGAAATCATCCATTTGTAAAAAGCCATTCACTTGCTCTTGTGCCAGCCCTTCGTTGCTCTCAAACCAATCCCTAATTCCTTGCATGGCCTCAGGCCAAGGCAAGGTTTCATAGGCCCCAAAAAGAAGATTACTTATGGCTGTTGCTCCCCAAGCCATAGGTAACAATAAACCAAAAGTTAGTATAGGTGTACTTTTTATTCGGGTTAAACCCAGATGCCCCAAAGGCCCATCACTAAGCAATCCAGCCGCTAAAAAACCAGGTACTACAAAGGTGCCTATACTGCTTAGGCCTTGTACATACTTTAAGATGGAGGAAGGAATGCCGTTCCCGTTTTGCACCACCTGCCCTATTTGCGCGTAGGTAATATTGTAAAACCAAGGGGCGGTAGCCAGTGCCAATAACTGAAAAAGCAAGGCACCCATTAAAACGAGCAACAAGGTTAAAACAAGCTGCCCCCAAGGGCTTTGACCAATAAATAGTGCTTTGAGTTTTGGCAAGGTGGGATTTGTTAATTTTGCACAAAAATAAGGCTATACTTGGTAACAATAGGCAACATTGAAGTAGGCGAATTTCCGCTACTACTCGCACCCATGGAAGACGTGAGTGATCCTCCGTTTAGGGCTTTGTGTAAAAAACATGGCGCAGATGTTATGTACACAGAGTTTATATCTAGCGAAGGCTTAATTAGAGATGCCGCCAAGAGTGTGCAAAAGCTGGATATTTTTGAATATGAACGCCCTGTGGGTATTCAAATTTTTGGCAACGAAATTTCGTCTATGCGTGAAGCGGCCGCCATTACCGAGCAAGCCCAACCCGATATTATTGATATTAATTATGGCTGCCCCGTAAAAAATGTGGCCTGCAAAGGCGCTGGCGCTGGCATTTTGCAAGACATCCCCAAAATGGTGAGCATGACCTCGGAAATTGTAAAAGCCGTAAAAAAACCCGTAACCGTAAAAACACGCTTAGGTTGGGATGAAGATACCAAGTACATTGTAGAGGTAGCCGAACGCTTGCAAGATGTGGGTATTGAGGCTATTTCGATACACGGACGTACACGCAAGCAGATGTACAAAGGCGAGGCCGATTGGAGTTTGATTGCCGATGTAAAAAACAATCCGCGAATGCGCATACCCGTATTTGGTAATGGAGATGTGGATAGCCCTGAGAAAGCCCTTGAAAAAAAGCAACGCTATGGCGTTGATGGCATTATGATAGGCCGTGCCAGCATTGGTAACCCTTGGATTTTTAATGAGATAAAGCACTTTTTTGAAACTGGCAACAAACTCGCACCCCCTACTTTAGCACAACGTGTAGAAGCCGCTTTGGCGCATATTAACATGGCGGTAGAATGGAAAGGGGACCGTGTAGGGATTTATGAAACCAGAAGGCATTACACCAATTACTTTAAGGGCATTCCTAATTTTAAACCCTTTAGAACTCGCTTAGTTACAGCCGAAAACTTAGAAGAGATTCATGAAATTTTGCAGGAGGTTACTAAAGAGTTTGGTGAAGTAAATTTTGGTTGATAATTATATAGTATGGCAATAAATTTCCATGACAATATTGAGCTAACTGCCAAAATAGTCTTAGCTGCAACCGCTATCGTGGCAATTATTCTTAAAGTTAAAGACTCCTATTCAGGAGTAAAAGATAAGCAAGAAATAAAGCTTGACTTGGAAATTTATGAGTTGTTAAAGAGAACCAGCAGTATTGAAAATGAAGAATTGAAAAAGTCCATCGACCGCAAAATATCCAAATCACTTCAGGACAAGGAAGGAAAAATAGTCAATTTTATTGTTGGTTTATGTGTCTTCATTGGATTTGGATTTTGGTCAATCGATATTCTACAACGCCAAGAATCATTTAATGCATGGGTTATATTGACCGCCTTTTGTTCCTTGACTGGACTAACTATGTTATTTGGCACCAATGACAAAGCAGAGAATAAAACTGTCTTTTACCAAATCGGTTTTTACGACAAGACTGATTTTCAGATTGGTTTCATTATGGCCGGATTAACCGGTATTCTCACAGCTATACTAATTTCAAAACTGGAAGGGTTTTCCTTTTGGCAATTTCTTTCCGGTCTAATCTTTATTATCAGTGTATTTAGTTTGATCAAAAAAATCAAGCGAATAAAGTAGGTTACTGCCCCAACTTTAAAAACCCATGGGTAAGCCTTCGGGCGGTAAGCCACGAAACCAAAGCCGACAAAGCCAAAACAGTACCACCTACCGTAAATATATCTTTTACTTTTAAAGCCACAGGGTAAGCCTCTACCGCGTAGTTAGATCCAATTTGAAGCAAGCCATATTGCTGCTGTAAATACACCAAAGCTACGCCCAGTACAAGGCCCAATAATCCTCCGCTTAAGCTTATTAATAAACCCTCTTTAAAAAACACCTGACGCAATGTGCCTACCTCTGCCCCTAAGGCGTGCAACGTTCGCAAATGCTCTTTTTTATCTAACATTAGCATGCTTAGGCTGCCCATAATAGTAAAGGAGGCAATACCCAAAATAAGTGCAAATACTAAAAAGGTGAACAACGCCTCCGTTTTCATCACCTTAAAAAATACGGCCTGTTGCTCTTCGCGGGTTTCTACTTTAAAGTTAGCTCCTAACAATTGCTGCAAGGCCTTTTGTACTCGACCTACTTGCGCTGGTTCTGCCACTTTTACCTCTAGGTGGCTTAGCTCCCCTTGGCGGGAAAGTAAGTTTTGTGCAAAGTCAATTTTTGTAAAAATGTATTGCGCATCTACCTCGGGTTGTACCCTAAAAATACCACTTGGGTACACGCTTCTGCTCGAAAAAGCTTCCGTCATGGCGCTGGCTTTAAAGCCCGTTTTAGGTACAAAAATTTGAATAGGATCACCAATAGCGCGGTGATCGTAACCCAAGTAATAACTAACGCCAATGCCCATTACAGCATGCACACCTCGCTTTCCAGAAAAAATTTCGTTTTCGCCATACACAATGGCGCTATCTATACCTGTTACCAAAGTATAACTTGGATCAATACCCTTTAGGCTAGCCACATATTCTTTGTTCTGAAAGGTGAGTAACACGCGCTCTTCTAACACAGCCGATACCCGCTCTAAACCTTCCAAGTCCTCTAACTCATCCCAAGGCACAACCTCATCACTAAAAAATTTGCCCTCGTGCAGACTTACTTTTAAGTCAGGGTCAAAGGTGTTGTAAAAGCCTTTTACTAAATCCTCTAAACCATTAAATGCACTTAAAACAATAAACAGGGCCAAAGTGCCCACTAAAATTCCTGAAACGGAAATACCAGAAATAATATTTACGGCATTGCGTGATGTTTTGGCAAAAAAATACCGCTTAGCTATGTAGCTCGAAAAATTCACTTGATGGGGCTTTCGCCACCGCCCTTTAAAATATTATTTATGGCTTCTTCTTGCTCAATCGAGTCGTCTAAGAAAAATCGTAGCTCGGGCATTTTACGCAAAGCTCCTTTTAATTTTTGCACCAAAGTGTTTTTTATAAGTGACTCATTATCATTTAACCAACTTACAATTTCTTGCTTATCCTTGGCAGGAAAAACACTTACATAGCAACGTGCCAAACCCACATCGCTGGTAATATTTACTCGTGTAGCCGATAATAGCAAACCTCTAAACTGCGATTGTGCCATTTCTCTAAAAATCTCGGCTAAGTCTTTTTGAAACTGGCCTTCGAGGCGTTTTAGTCTATTTGATTCCATGGGGCAAATTTACATTATTGCGAGGGGTAAAAGGCTACATTATTTAAAAGAAGCCTGCACCTTTGTTTAGTTATATATTAGGGCATAATTGGTTTTAGCTCATAACCTTGCGCCTTCAATAATTCTATTAAGCCATCTGCCCCCGGCAAATGCAAAGCGCCTACTGCAATAAATGCTTTTCCCTTGGCTAAAGGTGCCTTTAGCTTGGGTATCCAGTTTTCGTTTCTGTTTTTGAGCAATACATCCGAGTTGTCCAATCCCAAACCTAAATCCTTGGCCATCGCCCACATTTTATTCAAATCTTCGGCTAAATAATAAGCGGTTACATCTTCGGCTTCGGAGGTACTATCGGCTTCTTCCTCTTGCTTTACCATTTCCACTAGCATCTTGGCTTGTTCTTCTACTGTGGTAGATTCAAACAGTAAACTGGCTTGTTCTTTGGCAGTTTCCAAACCCATTACCTCCTTACCTTGTTTTTTACCGTCTTGGGCAAAAAATAAATCCATGGGTTCTTCCGTATCTACCAAACTATCGGGTGCAAAACTCTCCACATCCTTAAGCATATACATGGTGCTTATTACCATGGGTTTTACTTGGTCCAGCATTATTAAATCCATCCCTAGTATGGGGTTCAGTTTTTCTTGCAACAAGGCATAATCGGCACTATCTACCATTGCCTTTAACGATTTACCGGGCATTAATCCCATCATGGCTACGGTCATCATGGCACTACTATCTACCAGCATTTCTACCACCACATGTTCGCTGGCATTGTATGCTTTTTCTATCCGTGGATTATCGCTAATAAAAGCACTGCCCAATAAATGGTAGGTACCAAATAGGTACGAGGTTTTTTTAGTTTCGGGGTCTTTAACTTCCCATAATAATGAGCTGCTCCATTGAGCGATGCTAACATGTGCTACTAGTAGCCCTAAGGCCAGTAAAAAATATTTTTTCATTGCGCTATTTCTAGGTTCGTACTACATCCAATTTTTCCACTCCTTTACCATTTTTTGGTGCGACCAATTTTTGAGTGCTCCTGTATTAAACAAGCCCACCACCGTGTTAAGTGCCATTGGGTATTTTAATGATTTCTGTAAACCATAGCCCGCTCTAATTTCGCTATTATAGTAACGGTACATGTGCTGTTGGTAGCTTGTTAAATCGTAATTTTTTGTTTTTAAGGCTTCCGCCAGATGTTCAGAGCAAATACGAGCCGACATCATTCCTGGGCCAATACCTTTTCCGGTAAACGGCTCAATCATACCCGCAGCATCACCAATTAAAGCGTAATTTTTTCCGGCAATAATCCGCTTTGGGGTAATTAGGGGTAAACCCCAACCTTTTGGCTTTTCCATGGGCTCTGCCTCAGCAAACATGTTAGAAACCCTTGGGTGCTCTGTCAACATTTGCTCAAACATTTTTTTGAGATTTACCTTTCGCTTAGCAATTTCAGTACTTACCATACCTAAACCTACATTAGCCATTCCGTTGCCCAACGGGAAAGCCCAAAAGTAACCCGGCAACAATTTTTTATCAAAGAAAAACTCCAGGTGATTGCCTTCATTAAAGCCTTTTACATTTTTATAATATACTCTAATCCCGCCAATCAGGTTTTTCTTCTCACGAAAGTGAGGTAAGCCTAAAGCTTTGGTTACCACCGGCTTTTCACCCTCAGCACCTACTATCATTTTAGCCTTAATTAGCGTTCCGCCAAGCGCGGATTGACTTAAAATCTCGAGTCCATCTTCCACCCTTGCAATGCTTTTTACCGTATTACCTGACAAAAAGTTACAATAAGCTGGGTTTAATCGTTGCACTAAAAAATTATCTAAATCTATTCGCCTAGACGTAAAAAAAGGAGGGTACGGAAATCCATCTTTTGAGAAATCATAGCGCAACTCCTTACCATTACTTCCATGAAAACAAAAACCCCAGCTCTCCAACATTTCGGGTTGGGCGGCAAACTCTTCCAGTAATTCAGGATTTATCCGCTTTAGCACATTCAATACATCTATGGTAATGCCGTCTCCGCAAATTTTATCGCGCGGAAAAGTGGCTTTATCCACCAAAGTGTGTTCAATTTTTTGTTTGCTTAAAAAATGAGATAACGTGGCTCCGGCTGGACCAGCGCCTATTATACAAATTTCGGTATTGTGCGGATTTAACATTGAAAAAATAAGCGCCAATATAAAAAGTGCAGGGCTTACTTAACCATTAATAATCGGACAATTGATTGGGAAATACTTCTTGGAAATGTTTTTGCTCATTTTTCACCAATTCTTGCAGCGCCTGGTTGGTTTTAAAAAGCTGAAAACACTTTTGATCTATAAACAAACTCCGAACCGCGCGACTCCCAGTATAAAGATGCTGCTGGTGCCTTTGATCTTTTAAAAAGTGAGATAAGCCCGCCATGCTCCCTGAAGTAAAAACCAAGGGCTTGCCTTTATCCATTTCCATTTTAACCCTGCCACTTAGCACCCAGTAAAAACCAAGCGGCTTATCGCCAACTTTAAAAAGACTTTCGCCTGTTCCATCAAAATTAATAGCACTGCTGTGCATCAAAATTTTTTGCCACAAGGAAGCCTCTACGCCCGTAGGCACAATCTTTTTTACTAATTCTAGGTTTGTTTCTGTTAGCAAAGGCTCGGAATAAGCCCGCAAGGTAGATGGGCCATTTAGGGCGGCCAATGACATTTGTCAGCTTTAATCAAAAACAGCGGCTCGCTTTTCTAATGCCGATTTATTGAGCAACTTCATCTTACGTCCCTTTAACTCAATGTGTTCGTCTGTCTTTAGCTCAGAGAGTAATCTTATAGCCGATTCAGTGGCCGTGCCTATCATGTTGGCAATTTCTTCTCGAGTTAAGCTAATATTTAAGTAGCCCTCTTCATCTACTCCAAAAGTGGCTTCCAGTAAAAGCAGTACTTCTGCCAATCTTTCGCGCACATTTTTTTGGGCTAGGCTGGTAATCATTTTACCCGCTTCCCCCAACTCATGGCAAGATATTTTTAACACATTAAGCGAAAATTTAGGGTTCTTTTCAATAACCTCTAAAAACGAACTTTTGGGGATATAACAAACGTGCGTATCCTCTAAAGCTACCACCGTAGCACTTAAAGGTTCATCACTTAAAATACTACGATAACCCACCAAATTACCATTGGTAATTAAGCGCATTATTTGCTCTTTACCTTCGTTACCTCGCTTAAATAATTTGGCTTTTCCGTTATGAAAACAATACACACCTTGCGGCCTTGCACCTTCTTGAAGCATTACTTGCCCCTTTTTAAAAAACATGCATGATTTGCGATCGCTTATCATGCCGAGTGCTGCCTGATCTAAATTTTCAAAAGCACTCTCTTGTTTGTTTTTACAAAACTGGCAATTTAACGGCATGTTTTCCATCAGCTTCTTGTCTTCATATTACTACGCAAAAATATGATTTTTATCATAGTAATCGCTGCCAAAGCCCGTAATATTTGCAAGGTGACACAGCCCGAAAAAAAGACCCTTGATTGTAGCCACTGCCACCAACCGGTAAGCCACCCTTTGGCGCACACCAAGGGTGATAATACCTACTGCTGTTTTGGTTGTATGGTGGTAGATAATTTGTTGCAAAGCTCGTCCAACGAGCTGGATATCTCTATACTAAACACCGACCCCTACACCTACCTTGACACCCCAAAAATAAAAGAGCAATTACTCGATTTCAAAGAAAATGACTTTGAAAAAATAACTTTAAGCCTACCGCAAATACATTGCTCAAGCTGCATTTACCTACTCGAAAATCTCTCTGATGTATCCGCAGGAATTTTAAATGTAACGGTGAATTTTGGATTAAAGCAGGCAAACCTATCCTACCGCAGTGAGCAAATAAAGCTGTCGCAATTGGCAGCACTTTTGACGCACATTGGCTACGCACCTGAATTTAACCCTGCTAAAACTCAACGGAAAACCAACAATAAGCTGCTGGTAAAAATGGGGGTTGCCGGTTTCTTTTTTGGCAATACCATGTTACTAGCCTTTCCCGAGTATTTTGACGAAACACTTTCCCACGATAGTGGCCTGCAACAATTTTTTAGATGGTTGATGTTAGCTTTTAGCTTGCCCGTGGTACTATACAGTGGCAGCGGCTATTTTAGCGCTGCCTATAAAAATTTACGTGCCGGCATTTTGGGTATTGATTTACCTATTGCGCTAGGTATAGCCACCATTTTTATCCGCAGCGCCTACGAAGTAATTAGCCATACAGGCGCTGGTTATTTTGATAGTCTTACCGGTCTTATTTTTTTCCTCTTACTCGGGAAATGGTATCAACAAAAAACGTACAAAAACTTTAGCTTTAACCGAGATTTCACCTCTTTTATTCCACTTGCTGCCCAAGTGCTACAGCCCAATGGTAATTATGAACCCATACCGGTAGCCGACCTTAAAAAAGGCCACATAATACGTCTTAAAAAAAATGAAGTGCTGCCCGCAGATGCGTTATCGCAAAATAAAATTACCCTAGACTACAGCTACATTACAGGCGAGTCGGCTCCTGTAAGCAAAAACGAAAACCGCAAAATATTTGCCGGTGCCCGTGTTTTGTCAGAACAGGCATTTTTTGAAATTTTAGATACAGCTGATTGCAGCTACCTAGCTCAAATGTGGGCCCAAAATAAAAGTAACAACATCGCGCAAGCTGCACCTAAAAATCTTACCGATAAACTGGCGCCATACTTTACACCCGCCATACTTTTAATAGCACTTTTTAGTGCCTTATTCTGGATGCGTGTAGATACTTCAAAAGCAATACTTGTTTTTACTTCGGTACTTATTGTGGCTTGCCCATGTGCCCTGGCTTTGGCCGAGCCCTTTGCTTCGGGCAGCCTTATGCGGCACTTTGGTAAGCAGGGCTTTTTCCTGAAAAACACACAAGTATTAGAAAGACTTGCACAAATAGACCATCTCATTTTTGATAAAACAGGTACCCTTACCCAACTTAAAGGTATTTTGGTGCAATGGCATGGGATCAAGCTTTCGTCATCCGAGAAAAATGTACTTAGCCAGGTTGCCCAAAAAACAAATCATCCGCTTAGCGAACCTTTGCAGAGACACCTTAAAAGTACCGCTAATCACCCCATTAAATGGGGCGCTATTACTCAACACGAAGGCGTTGGACTTACCGCCATTGCCAACGCAGACACCTATGCCATAGGTACTGCATTATTTGTAAAAGCTACCGAAAAGGCCAATACCACCGCCATATACGTTAGTAAAAATGGTGATGTTTTGGGATACTTTACCTTTAACCAGCAAACCCGCTTACACACCAAGGCTGTTTTACAAAAGCTCCAAAAAAAATACAGCCTTAGCTTGTTAAGTGGTGATAACGATAGTGAGCGTTCAAGATTTAGAGCCATAATGGGAGACAAAGCTACTTTACTATTTAATCAAAGTCCCTATCAAAAATTGGCTTATGTAAAAACGCATAAACGCCAACAACAAAATTTACTGATGATTGGTGATGGGTTGAATGATGCGGGAGCTTTACAACAAAGTGATGTAGGCATTAGCATTTGTGAAAAAAACATTAATTTTTTTCCACCCAGCGATGCGCTGCTTCAAGCACATCAATTTCAATATCTACCGCAGTTTTTAAAGTTAAGCCAAAAAAACAAACTTGGCATTAAATGGGCCATGGCTATTTCGCTATTGTACAATGTAGCAGGGCTAAGCTTTGCTGTAGCTGGAGTTCTTAGCCCATTGGTTTGCGCCATACTAATGCCAGTAAGCTCTATAAGTGTGGTGCTTTTTACTGGCCTTTGGAACCAACTACAAGTGCGAAAACTAATACGGAACTAGTATTTACACCCCTGCATTTGTCAAACATGATAAATGTCATTTCCTGCCCTTATCCCGCCCGCTACTTTTGACCTATCAAACAGTAAAAAAATGTCTGCTATTTATCTGCTCATCGGGGTCAGTTTTATTGTTGCCCTCGCCTTTCTCATCGCCTTTATATGGAGCATTAAAAATGGCCAATACGAAGACGACTATTCACCCGGAATTAGAATGTTAAAAGACTCCAAAAAAAATAGCCAAACAAATACCAAAGTATGAATACCGAAACTTTTTATTACGACAATCGTTGGGCAAAAAACTTTTTAATTGCCACCATGGTTTGGGGGCTTATCGCGCTACTGATTGGGCTTACAGCTGCTCTGCAACTGGTTTTCCCGGAGCTAAATGCCAATACCTCTTGGCTTACCTTTGGTAGATTACGTGCACTCCACACCAACGGAGCCATTTTTGCTTTTGTGGGTAACTCCATTTTTGCAGGGGTATATTATTCGCTGCAAAGGCTTTTAAAAACACGTATAGCCAGTGATGCCTTAAGTAAGTTTCACTTTTGGGGCTGGCAGCTCATCATCCTTTCGGCTGTAATTACCTTACCCATGGGGTTAACTTCATCAAAGGAATATGCCGAGTTGGAATGGCCTATTGATATTGCCATTGCTATAGTTTGGGTGGCCTTTGGGGTAAATATGTTTTGGACCATTTTAAAAAGAAGAGAGCGCCACTTATATGTAGCTATCTGGTTTTTCATTGCCACTTTTGTTACAGTTGCACTACTGCACATTGTAAATAACCTAGCCATACCGGTTTCTTTTACTAAATCTTACCCCGTGTTTGCGGGAGTGCAAGATGCCTTGGTGCAATGGTGGTACGGGCACAATGCCGTGGCCTTTTTCTTAACCACACCTGTACTGGGTTTAATGTATTACTTCGTGCCTAAGGCCGCCAATAGACCCGTGTATTCCTATCGCTTATCTATTGTCCATTTTTGGGCGCTTATCTTTTTATACATCTGGGCGGGTCCGCACCATTTACTCTACACCGCCCTACCCGAGTGGGCGCAAAGTTTAGGTACCGTATTTTCCATTATGCTCATTTTCCCTAGTTGGGGAGGTATGCTAAACGGTTTACTTACCCTACGTGGTGCTTGGGATAAAGTACGCGAAAGTGCGGTGCTTAAGTTTTTTGTTGTAGCCATTACTTGTTACGGAATGGCCACTTTAGAAGGCCCCTTACTCAGTTTAAAGAGTATTAACGCCATTGCGCATTACACGGATTGGATTCCGGCACACGTACACATTGGTACATTGGGTTGGAATGGCTTTATGATTTTTGGAATGATATACTGGCTATTACCACGTATGTACAACACCAGTTTATTTTCGCAAAAGATGGCCAACACTCACTTTTGGATTGGCACCGTTGGTATCATTTTTTGGGCTTTACCCATGTATGTAGCCGGCTTTACCCAAAGCCTTATGTGGAAAGAGTTTAATCCTGATGGCACCTTAGTATATGCCAATTTCTTAGAGACTGTTACCCAAATTGTTCCTATGTACGCACTCCGTGCCGTAGGCGGTAGCCTTTACATTATTGGAATGTTGGTAATGGGTGTAAATGTTTTTAGAACCATAAAAAGCGGCAACTTTATTAAAGAAGAAGAAGACAGTGCCATGCCACTTACCAAAGTATTTAAAAAGGCTAAGGGCGAGTACTGGCACCGTTGGATTGAAAGACGCCCAGTACAGCTAATGGTTTGGAGTTTAGTAGTAGTACTGTTGGGGGGTATTTTAGAAATTGTACCTACTTTAATGGTTAAAAGCAACATCCCTACCATAGCCAGTGTAAAACCCTATACGGTATTAGAGTTGGAAGGGCGTGACATCTACATAAGAGAAGGTTGTAATGCTTGCCACAGTCAAATGGTGCGCCCCTTTAGATCGGAAACAGCGCGGTATGGCGAATACTCCAAAGCAGGAGAATTTGTGTACGACCATCCTTTTTTATGGGGTAGTAAACGTACCGGTCCAGACCTACACCGTGTTGGTGGAAAGTACTCCCACAGCTGGCATTACAACCACATGCTCGACCCTCAAAGTATGAGCCCTGGCTCAATTATGCCGCGTTACCCATGGCTGTTTGGTAACCCACTAAATACTATTCATAGCCAAGAAAAATTAAATGTAATGGTGAAACTAGGCGTACCCTACTCTCAAGATTACATTGATAATTGGGAACATTATATGGATTTACAAGCCCAAGCCATTACCGATGATTTACGCGAACAAATTGAGGAGGTAGATGTAGAGAAGAGCGATGAAATTGTAGCCTTAATAGCCTACCTACAGCGCTTGGGAATTGATATAAAAGCTGAAAACTAATTGCTATGCTAAAGTTTATAAAACACCACATGGATAGTATAGATGGTATTGGATTGTATCCCGTACTTTCTTTCCTCATCTTCTTTACGGTATTCATCCTAATGTTGGTGTACATTATTGCGGTAGATAAAAAGACCATGAAGGCGCGAAGCTCTATGGCCTTAAACAACAATGAATTAAAAGCCTTTGAAAATGAAAACCAATAACTATTACTGGCTATTTTTTGCCTTGGTAGCGGGAGTGTTTAGCCTCGCCTATTTTGATGGAGACCAAATTACAGCTGTGTTTACCAGTCAAACTACCTGGCTCGTGGCCATTATTGCCTTCTTCCTTTTCCTTGCATTTTCCGCAGTATCATCTGCCAGTAATGCCATTAAACATTATGTTGCCAAAAAAGAGGGACGCGATATAGGAGCCGAAGACTTAGCAACTGAAACTTGGTGGGAAAAAACTTGGCAAAAACTACAAGATTCAAAACCAATTGAGGAAGAAACCGATATTGCGTTAGATCACAACTACGATGGTATTGTAGAGCTAGACAATAACCTACCACCTTGGTGGTTATGGGGCTTTTATCTTTCTATGGTATTTGCAGTAGTATATCTCGTTCATTTTCATGTACTACAAACGGGCGATTTACAAATTGAGGAATATGAAAAAACCATGGCCGAGGCCGAGCTGCAAAAAGCAGAATACCTTAAAACTGCTGCAAATTTGGTAGATGAAAACACCGTAACTCTGCTTACCGATGAAGCTTCGATAAAAGCTGGGAAAAAACTTTTTGCCTTAAACTGTGCCGTATGCCATGCGGCAGATGGTGGTGGGGGTGTAGGCCCTAATTTGGTAGATGACTATTGGATACATGGAGGTAGCGTAAACGATGTGTTTAAAACCATAAAATACGGAGTGCCCGAAAAAGGCATGATTTCTTGGAAAGATCAAATGAATCCTTCCAAAATGCAACAAATGACAGCTTACATATTAAGCCTAAAAGGAACCGTACCAGTAAAACCTAAAGAGCCACAAGGCGAGTTGTATCAAGGAAATGCTGCTGCCAGCCCTAACGATAGTGCCCAATAAACCCCTTATAAAAATACATGGGCGTCCATATTAGTAATCCTAACTTTAGAGACACCATAGGTACTATTGATGCCGATGGAAAACGAAACTATTTACACCCGCGTAAAACCAATGGCCGCTACACCAACTACAGGCGTTTAACTAGTTATGCGCTGTTGCTCGTTCTAGTTGGCATCCCCTTTATTCAAGTAAATGGACGGCCCTTTATGCTGTTCAATATTATTGAGCGCAAATTCATCCTCTTTGGTCAAACCTTTTGGCCAGCCGATTTCTTTTTAGCCGTGCTAGCCATGCTTATCTTGGTGCTATTTGTAGCCGCCTTTACGGTAGCCTTTGGTAGATTATTTTGCGGTTGGGTATGCCCGCAAACTATTTTTATGGAGCATGTTTTTAGGCGTATCGAATATTGGATTGATGGCGATAGAAATCAACAAATACGCCTATCTAAAATGAAGTGGACGGCCGAAAAAATTCGCAAGCGCGTATTTAAAAACGGCATTTTTTACTTGATTAGTTTTGGTATTTCCAATGTGTTTATGATGTACCTAGTGGGGCAACCGCAATGGTGGAAAATAGTAAGCGACAATCCTTTAAATCATATCTCGGGTCTGGTTACCATTCTCATTTTTAGTGGAGTGTTTTTCTTTGTTTTTGCTTGGTTTAGAGAGCAGGTTTGCATTATGGTTTGCCCCTATGGGCGATTACAAAGTGTGCTGCTAGATAGGCACTCGGTGGTAATTGCTTACGACTATATACGTGGCGAAATACGAAGCAAATTCCGCAAAAGCGAAAACCGAAAAGAAGAAGGAAAAGGCGATTGCATAGATTGCAACCAATGCGTAGAAGTTTGCCCTACTGGTATTGATATTAGAAATGGCACCCAGCTAGAGTGTATTAATTGTACCGCTTGTATGGATGCCTGCGACAATGTAATGGACAAAATAGATCTGCCGAAAGGCTTGATTAGATACGATAGTGAGGAAAATATTGCCACCTACAAAAAGAAAATTTTTACCGCCCGCGTTTGGGGTTATTCGGCTGTAATGATTGTTTTATTAACGCTATTTACCTTTTTATTGGCCAGTCGCACCAATGTAGAAGCGCTGGTATTTAGAGTGCCCGGACAACTTTACCAAAAGGTAGATGAGCAAACCTTAAGCAACCTTTTCAACTACAAAATACTAAATAAAAGTACCGATGCTATGGCTGTTGAGATAGTGCTTTTAGAACCCAAAGGCGAACTAATGATGGTAGGCAGTAATACCCTAAACCTTAAGGAAGGAGACTTTGCCGAAGGCACCCTAATTGTATACCTTAAGCGAGCCGATTTAAGCAAGCAAACTACCAAACTAAAACTGGGTATATTACAAAACAATGAAGTAATAGAAACGGTACAAACTTCGTTTAGCGGCCCCATTGTTAGAAAAACTAAAAGACAAAAGCCATGAAAAAATGGAAATGGAATTGGGGAACCGGTATTGCGCTAACCTTAGTGTTATTTGTAACATTAATGGGCAGTATGGTGTATAAGGCCACCCAACAAAACTTTGACTTGGTTAGCGAAAATTACTATTTGGACGAACTAAATTTTCAGGAAGTAATTAATCAAAAGAAAAATGCAGCACAGCTTAATGGGCGCATGGCTCTAAACACAAAAAAAGATTCCGTACAAATTACTTTTCCAAGTGATTTTGATGGGAAGGAGAAGGAGGTTACCATACATTTATACTGTGAGCAAAACGCTCAGAAAGACATTAAGCTATCTCCTAAATTGTTGCAAGCCAATTCACTAAATGTGCTACTGCAAAATCCAAATAGCGGACGATGGCTGGTAAAAACCACAATAAAATGTGAAGGACTTAACTACTATTTTGAACCTGAATTGTTCTTTTAAATGATTTGGAGCGCCTTGGTTCTTGGCATTGTTTCTTCGGTGCATTGTGCGGCCATGTGTGGGCCCTTGCAAGGTGTGCTCTTAGGTGTTTTTATAAAAAAAAAGCAATTTGCCAAAACTATAATATACCATGCCGGCCGGCTTAGTAGCTATATTTTACTTGGCATGATAGCACAAGTTTTTGGTAAAGCCTTAGGGCTCCAATCATGGCAACAACAAGCCTCATTACTAAGCGGTCTATTTTTGTTGGGAGCCATCGTACTTTTTTACATTTTAAAGTTAGATCGACAACTTATGTCTCTACTATTTCCTCTGCTAAATAGAGCACAAAACTGGCTTCGCAAAAACAAAAAATGGGGCATAGGTTATCTTTTTGGGAGTGGCTTGCTTAATGGTTTTTTACCCTGTGGCATGGTGTATTTTGCTCTTTTTGCTGCCATTGGCACTTCATCTACAAGCCAAAGCAGCCTATACATGCTAAGCTTTGGTTTAGGTACCCTGCCACTGCTTTTAGTAGCCAATTATGGACTATTATCTCTTATGGGTTCTAAATCTGGTTGGTTACAAAAAATAACACCCTGGCTTATTACTGGTGTGGCAATATTGCTCATTCTTAGAGGCATGAATTTAGGCATCCCCTACCTTTCTCCACAGCAAATAGCTCCTGGTGCCTCTACCCTAGTTTGTCCTTAGAACCACCTAGCAGCATGTCAAAGGCTTGCAATACTTCCCTAATTATGGTAACGTTATTTAAAATTGATGCCTGTATCCCACATTAACTACCATGCCGTTTGAATAGATTGGTGACCCAGGAATCTTGTTGGCAGTTGCTCCAGTTCCCACACCTCCTATTTCAATAAAGTAATTATCATGTTTATACATAAAAAATTCAAAACCAAACAACCCATAACCCCCGAAGTGAACTGATTCATTTGAAAACTGAGTAGACGGAAACAATGCTATCGCACCGCCTTCACCATACACTCTGATTTGATCACCCAAATTTCCTGAAATCGTGGCCAAACCAAATGAAAAATTTGAGTAAGGCGACCAGGTAGTTTCGTTTGGCCCAGAGGCATGTTGATTCCAAACCATATTTCCTCTCAATCTAATGGTCATCTTCTTGTTTGCAAAATAAGGGCTAGAAAGATTTAGACCTAAGCCAAAATCATTTTGATGCTGCGTTAGTTGCAGACCAATAGCCAGTTTATCACCCACCATATCACTTTGAGCTAGACTAGGCATTACTGCCAATAGGCCTAAAAATAAACAAATCACTAAATTCTTCATGGTTTATACGTTTTGATTAAAAGTTATGAAAAAGTTCAAATTTCTATCTTAATGCGACACTACGTTTTCAAAATTAACCTCTTCATACGACATATCAATAGTTTAAGACAAACACTTTGGCGTTTTGCTTATTCTAAAAGAAATGAACCCCCTTTCTCTGCAGCAGGTGATACCCCGCCACCCTAGTTTGTTCCTAATAGATGTTTTTTATCGACATCCTTCAATATCTCATAAACCACTTTTAGCCATTAAATTGTAAATAAGACTTTTTTGTCTTAAATATGATATTTATCATTTTATAAGGAATGCCCCACCTATACTTTAGCCCTATAATTAAAAAATATCATGAAAAAAATCAGCCCACTTTTAGCTTCATTAACCCTCCTTTTAATGATTGGTTGCGGACAAAGCCCAGCCGATAACAGTGCCGGTATTAACCCGCAAGCCGCACCGGTAGTTGAAAAAGAAGAAGCGACCAGCGACCCAATGCAAAATTTCGGAATTGGCCCCATAAAAAGCGTTGAACTGGCCGAAATTGACCACACATTGGCAGAAGAAGGTAAAACACTTTTTAACTCTATGTGCTCGGCATGCCATAAACCCACCAAAAAATACATTGGTCCGGCTCCTATTAATATTTTAGAAAGGAGAAGCCCAGAGTGGGTAATGAACATGATTATGAACCCCACCGAAATGGTAAAAAAGGACCCCATTGCCAAGCAATTACTTGCGGATGCAAACGGTGCCATTATGGCCAATCAAAACGTAAGCGAAGAAGACGCTCGTAAAATTTTAGAGTATTTCCGAACCATTCAAGAACAATAAAAACAACACCATGAAAATCTCAAAAATCATTTTGGCCTGTGTTCCACTAATGTGGATAGGCGCCTGTAACAGCGGAAACCCCGAAAGCACTCCCAGCGGAGGTGCCATGGCTAAAAACAATGCAGCCGAAAAAGTATATGTAGCCCCTGGCGAACACGATGAGTTTTACTCCTTTATGTCCGGTGGCTTTAGCGGCCAAGTAAGCGTTTATGGTTTGCCTTCTGGCAGATTGCTAAAAGTAATACCGGTATTTTCATTAGATGGCGAAAAGGGATATGGCTTTAACGAAGAAACCAAACCCATGCTTCAAACCAGTTTTGGCTTTGTGCCTTGGGATGATGCCCACCACCCCGAGCTTTCACAAACAGACGGTGTGCCAGACGGACGTTACCTTTTTATTAATGGTAACAATACACCCCGTATTGCGCGTATTGACCTTAGCACTTTTGAAACCGCAGAAATAATAGAAATACCCAATTCTGGTGGTAACCACAGCTCACCCTTTACCACCGAAAACTCAGAGTATGTAGTGGCTGGTACTCGTTTTAGTGTGCCTATTCCACAAAAAAATGTGGCCATAAGTAGTTACAAGGAAGAGTTTAAAGGTGCCTTATCTTTTATTTCGGTAGATCCCGAAGAGGGACACATGGAAGTTGACTTCCAAGTACTGCTACCTGGTTTTGACTATGATTTGGCGCATGCCGGAAAAGGAAAATCACATGGTTGGATGTTTTTTACCAGCTACAATAGTGAAGAAAGCCACACCTTAAAAGAGGTAAATGCTAGCCAAAATGACAAGGATTACATAGCAGCCATAAACTGGAAAAAAGCGCAAGAGTACTTAGCGCAAGGAAAAGCCATTGATATGCCAGCCGAGTACTTAATAAATCGCTACAACGAAAAAAAGCATATGGCCGAAACCGAAAAGAGAACCAGTGTAAAGGTATTACTGCCTCAAGATTGCCCAGGTCTAATTTACTATTTGCCTACACCAAAATCTCCGCATGGGGTTGATGTAGATCCTACCGGTTCGTACATTGTAGGTAACGGAAAGCTCAACGCTAACCTTACCATTCATAGTTTTGATAAGATGATTACTGCAATCGAAAATGAATCATTTGCAGGTGATATTGCAGGCATACCCGTATTGAACTTTGAAGACGTAGTAGCCGGAACCGTAGAAAGCGGAGGATTAGGGCCATTGCACACCGAGTTTGATGGCGAAGGAAATGCTTATACCACCTTCTTTATATCTAGCGAGGTAGTAAAATGGAAATTAGATACTTGGGAAGTGTTAGACCGTATTCCAACCTACTACTCAGTTGGTCACTTAATGATACCTGGTGGAGATTCTAAAAAACCATGGGGTAAGTATATGGTAGCTCTTAATAAGATTACTAAAGATCGCTACCTACCTACAGGCCCTGAGCTGGCGCACTCCGCACAGTTGTATGATATTAGTGGAGATAAAATGGAGCTCTTGCTTGATTTCCCTACCATTGGAGAACCACATTATGCACAAGCCATACCAGCCGAATTGGTAAAACCAAATTCGAAAAAGATTTACAAACTGGATGAAAATGAGCACCCCTACTTTACCAAAAGTGAAAGTGATGCAAGGGTAGAGCGTGAGGGCAACGAAGTGCATATATACATGACCTCTATACGCAGCCATTTCTCTCCTGATAATATAGAAGGAATTAGCGTGGGTGACCAAGTATATTTTCACCTCACCAACTTAGAGCAAGATTGGGATGTACCTCACGGCTTAAGTGTAATGGGTGCTCAAAATGCCGAGCTACTGGTAATGCCTGGTCAAACCGAAACCCTACTATGGGAACCGGTTAAAGCTGGTGTATTTCCGTTTTACTGCACTGATTTTTGCTCGGCTCTGCACCAAGAAATGCAGGGTTACATCCGCGTTTCTCCAAAAGGTGAACAACTACCTCTCAGTTTTTCTACGGGAGAATAATATCCCTCACGAAACAAATTAAGAGGCCAATCTCAGCAACTCTGGCAAATGTCAGAGTTGCTTTAAACCCCGCAAAATGAAAAATTTACCACGCTTCATTGCCTTTATCGCTAGCGCCTTAGTATTGTTGCTTTTTGTTTATCCGCTTTGGCGGATTACATTAGAGGCACCCCAGTACCCAGAGGGAATAAGCATGTATATCTGGATTAACCAAATTACGGGCGATACACCAGGCACCCTTCAAAACATTAATATTTTGAACCACTACGTAGGCATGCAACAAATTGTGCCTAGTAGTATTCCTGAGCTACAGTATTTCCCTTATGTGGTAGCGGCACTAGGTGTATTGGGGTTAATTGCCGCCTTGGTAAACCGCCCAAAAGTTTACCTTATTTGGGTTATTATATTTGGTGCTTTGGCTTTTTTAGGCATTTACGACTTTTACCTTTGGGAGTACGATTATGGCCATAACTTAAGCGCCACCGCCCCTATTAAAGTACCTGGGCAGGCCTACCAACCACCTTTATTTGGCAGCAAAATGTTGCTCAATTTTAACGCTATCTCATATCCTGCTGGTGGTGGCATTTTTATGGGCATTAGTTTGATGCTCTCCTTTTTAGCCTATTTGCTTAGCCGTTCTTCTAAAAAAACACCCGTAAATAGCGCCTCCCTTAAAGCACCTAAAACCAAACAAAAAGCGAAGCCACATCTACAACACTTTTAACCCACAAAAAAAATCTACCATGAAAATTACCCTTCTGTTTGCCAGTTTGCTATTAGCAATTAGCAGCTGCCAACCCAGCGCCCAAAAAATAAACTACGGTAAGCAAAGCTGCGATTTTTGCCGGATGAGCATTGTAGATGACCGCTATGCTGCTCAACTGGTAAACTCAAAAAGTAGAGCCTATAGCTTTGATGCCATTGAATGCTTATTGCATTTTAAAAAGGAAAATGCCGACCAACAATGGGCTTTAGAGCTGGTTACAAATTATGCCGAGCCAGGCCAATTAACCGATGCCAACCACTGCCAATATATTAGATCAAAAAAATTACCAAGCCCCATGGGTATGTACCTTACAGCTGTGCAAACACCAAACCAAGCCGAAGTGCTTACTTCCGAATTTGGTGGTGCTTTATTTAATTATAGTACAGTGCTAATTCAATGGGAGCAATGGGCCGAACTATGATCAGGTATTTGGTTATTATCATCATAGTTGTGGGTGGGAGCGTGACTGCAAACGCCAGAGAGCTTGTGGTAGGTCTTTCTAGTGCAGTCACCTCCCTTTCCTCTGCTTTAAAAATGGCTAAACCCTATGATACCCTTTGCGTAAATGCAGGCACCTATCACCCCGATTCTACTTTGATAATTACTAAACCACTTTACATTTTTGGTAATGGAAATGCTCAAATTGAAGCAGCTCAAAATCAAGGAATTTTTGAAATAAGAAGTGATTCGGTAACAATAGCAGGCTTTACTTTGCAAAACGTACCCAAAAACTACCTTAAAGATTTGGCCGCCATATGGGTAGATTATAGCCAACACTTTTACATTGGTAACAACACCATAAACAACTGCTTTTTTGGCATTTTTATAACCAAATCAAAAAATGGTATTGTAGAAAATAATACCGTTAAAGGCCAAGCCATACACGAGCATTCATCGGCCAACGCCATACACCTTTGGTATTGCCAAAAAATGGTGGTTAAAAATAACTGGGTGCGCCACCACCGTGATGGTATTTACCTGGAGTTTGTAGATAGCAGCAATATTGAAAACAATATAAGTGAGCAAAATTTGCGGTATGGGCTTCACTTTATGTTTAGCAACTACGATGCGTACCAACAAAATACTTTTAGTAATAATGGAGCGGGCGTAGCAGTAATGTTTAGCAAGTTTATACAAATGCACCGCAATAATTTTAATGCCAATTGGGGAGATGCTGCCTATGGTTTGTTGCTTAAAGAAATTTACGATGGAGAGATTACAGGAAACACTTTTCAAAAAAACACGGTAGGCATTTTTGCCGAAGGAGCCAACCGTATTCATTTACGGCAAAATGATTTTATTGCCAATGGCTGGGCCTTAAAAATACGAGGAAGCGCCATGAACAACGAGTTTTGTTACAACAATTTTATAGGTAATAGTTTTGATTTAGCCACAGATGCCCGCACGGATTATAACTCCTATCACCACAATTATTGGGAGGAATACAGTGGCTACGATTTAAACAAAGATGGACTGGGCGATGTACCACACCGACCGGTAAAACTGTTTGCCTATTTGGTAAGCAAGCTTGACGAGAGCATACTGCTAATGCGTAGCTCCTTTATTGAGCTTCTCAATTTTGCCGAAAAAGTGGCTCCATCCGTAACCCCCACCTCCCTTATGGACAAAACCCCCCTAATGAAAATGTACCGCCCAGCTTAAACACAAAAAATCCTACCCATGATTCACTTTAAAAATATTAGCAAGAGCTTTGGTAAAAACCTGGTTCTTCAAAATGTTGATTTGCAAATAAATACACCTGGTATTTTTGCCTTACTGGGGCCCAATGGCTCTGGTAAAACCACCCTTATAAAAACCTTTATGGGTATGGTTTGCGCTAATAGTGGAGAAATACTGTTTAACCAACAAGTGGTATCTGGCAATGAGTACCGCAAAAAAATTAGCTATCTGCCCCAAATAGCGCGCTTCCCAGAAAATCTTACACCACTCGAGTTTTTTGATTTTATTGAAAAATTAAGAGGGCCTGCCCCACGAAAGGAAGAACTTATACACTGGTTTAACATTGAAGCATTTTTACATAAAACACTGCGTAATTTATCCGGGGGAACCCGCCAAAAAATAAACCTAGTAAGCTGCTTAATGTACAATAATCCCGTGCTCATTTTAGATGAGCCTTCTACTGGTTTAGACCCCGTGGCCATGCTAAAGCTTAAAAAGTGGATTTTGGCCGAAAGCCAACAAGGCAAGCAGATTATACTGTGTTCGCACCTGATGGATTTTGTACAAGAACTGGCCGATGAAGTTATTTTTATGCTGGATGGAGAAGTACATTACCGAGGAAACCAACATCAACTTTTGGCACAAACAAACACGCAAACGCTAGAAGAAGCCATTGCCAACCTACTAAGCGAACCTAAAGCCCAATTAGTATGTTAAAAGTATTTAAATACAGCTTTTTAGATTTAATGCGTAACCGCTGGACGATTGCTTACGCTCTGTTTTTTGCCCTCTGCAGTGCTGGCTTACTATACCTTAGCGGAGATGGCAACAAAGTAATTGTAAGCGCCATGAATATAGTTTTGCTGCTAGTACCGTTAGTGAGCGTCATTTATGGACAAATGTACTTGTATCAAGTACGTGAGTATGTTGAGCTATTGCTAGCACAACCTATTTCGCGCAAAGCCATTTTTATGGGCTACTACTTGGGTATTAGTACAGCTCTAAGCCTAAGTTTACTCGTGGGCTTTATGCTACCCGCCCTACTTTTACAGCCTAGCTATTTGCTAAATACCAATTGGCTACTTTTAATAGTTATAGCTGTTGTACTTACCTTTATTTTTACTGGTTTAGCCTGCTGGCTGGTGCTTAAGTACGACAACCGATTAAAAGGTTTTGGAGCTGGTTTATTTATTTGGTTATTACTTGCCGTACTATATGATGGTGCTATTTTGGTAATTCTACTACTTTTAGAAGACTATCCACTCGAAAAACTGGCTTTGGTACTAAGTATGCTCAACCCCATTGATATGGGTAGAATGTTGCTTATATTTCAGCTGGATTACAGTGCTTTAATGGGTTACACAGGTGCCGTTTTCTCTCACTTTTTTGGCACCCGCCTAGGTGGCTTTATACTAACCTTTGGATTCGGAGTTTGGTTAAGTTTTCCCATTGTATTACTCCTAAGCAAAGCCCGTAAAAAGGATTTTTAAGCTCCTAAATAATTTTGATGATTATTTAGGAGCAAAGAGGGGGTTTTAATGATTACCCCCTCTTTATAAAATACCAATGATAAAAAACAACTTTAATACTGCGTGGATTGTAACTCTTAGTCTTGGGTTGATAGGTGTAATATTAGGCTTGCTCTTACGGGTTAATTTTGTGCAGCCCCTAGGTTTCAACTTTCAGTATGTATTGCATGCTCACTCACATACCATGCTTTTGGGATGGTTACTTAGTGCCCTACTATTGCTTTTATACAGGCAATGGTTTTACCGTCTCCCTACGCTAGACTATTTACTTTTTGTGGCCATGCAATTTTGCGTTTTAGGTATGTTGCTCAGTTTCCCTTTTCAGGGATATGCCGCATGGTCTATCAGCTTTAGCAGCCTGCATCTGGTACTTAGTTATGCTCTTTTTATACGATTGTGGCGGCACAGCAAAAAACATCCTATTCTTGGTATTATTGTCCGTTTTGCCATTGTTTTTCATGTAATATCCAGCATTGGGCCTTTTAGCCTAGGCCCCCTAATGGCCTTGCAAATGCAAGATAACCCATGGTACCAACAGGCAATCTTTTTTTACCTACACTTTCAATACAATGGACTACTATGGTTTTTAACAATTGCCCTAATTGGCCAAAAGTGGATTACACACCCCAGCCGTAAAGCCCTAGTAAAAATAGGTGTGGCCATGGCTACAGGTACGCTCCTTACATGGGCTCATACGCTTGATTTTTCGTTTAACCACCTTCTCCTTAATGTACTAGGCTTTATGGGGTCTGCCCTTCAGTTATTGGCGGGCTATTGGTTACTAAGGCCTATCCATATTAAAAAACAACCCAAAGCGGTGAAATGGCTAATACTACTTTTGGTAGCCAAGTTAATCGTTCAAGTGCTGGGTTCTTTTCCGGCTATAGCCGATTTAGTTACAGGCAATCGATTTTGGTTGCTAGCCTATCTCCATTTTATCTTTTTAGGCATTTTCAGCCCTCTTATATTTCACTTCTACTTGGGGTTTAAGTCCGCATTTTTTCTTCGCTTTTATTGGCCTTTTTTTTTCCTCACCGAAATAGGCCTGTTACTTCCCGCCACTTTTTGGAATCAAATACGCTTATCACAACATCAAGTAATTTTAATACTGTATGGCTTGTTGGTAGCAACTTGGCTGGCGCTTAGTTTTAAAGGACTTAAAAAATGTTTCAGATTCTCTAAAATTTAATAAAGTACTTATTGGTCTTTTATTAAAATAACCTACCTTTGAATAAACATAAAACAATTAGAAATGAGTACCATACTTGATAAAACGCTTGGCCAATTGGTGGTGGAAGATTACCGCAGAGCGGATATCTTAAAATCACATAATCTTGATTTTTGCTGCGGAGGAAAACAAACTTTAGAGCAGGCTTGTGCTGAAAAACAGCTTTTTGTAGATGATATAATCGCCCAGTTAGAGCAAATACCTGCCAGCAGCAAGGCTTCCGAAAATATAGACACCTGGCCAGCCGATTTGCTATGCGATTATATTGAAAAAAAACATCACCGCTATGTTGAAAATAGCATTCCTATCATTAAATCGTACCTCGAAAAAGTGTGGGCTGCTCATGGCACCCAAAACCCTTCGTTGGCTACAGTAAAAAGTATTTTCTTTGCCACAGCTGATGAACTTACGTTACACCTCAAAAAAGAAGAACTGGTACTATTTCCATACATCCGAAAACTTACCAGCCACCAAATAAGTGGCACTAAGGATATAAACCCACCCAGTTTTAATTCGGTGCAAAACCCTATACAAACCATGTTAGATGAGCACGAACAGGCAGGAGCCAACTTGCGCGAAATTGCAGCCATTACCAACAATTACCAGCCACCAGCATCTGCCTGTAACACGTACCGCGTACTATTGGCCAAACTACAAGAGTTTGAAAATGATTTACACCGCCACGTACATTTAGAAAACAATGTGCTCTTTGAAAAAGCCATACAAATGGAACAATCTATTCTTGCCACCTAACTTTACTTATGTTATTATCAAAAGCCTGCGAATACGGCCTTAAAGCCTGTATATTTTTGGCAAGTGCCAAGCCATCTATAAAAACAAGCGCCTTAGAAATAAGCGAGGTAATGGATGCGCCAAGCCCTTTTACGGCCAAAATTTTAAAACAACTTAGCAAGGCAGGGATAATATCTAGTAACAAAGGCCCTAAGGGCGGTTTTTACCTTACAAACGAGCAACAAAAACAAAACCTGTACACAGTACTGGTTGCTATAGATGGCGATCAACTGTTTACAGGTTGTGCGCTCGGCTTATCCACTTGCTCATCGCAGTTTCCGTGCCCCGTACACAAGGAATACGCCTTAATACGAGACCGACTCACAAAATTAATGAAGTACAATACCCTAGATAAAATGGCAGATAGCTACCAAAATGGTGAAGCCTTTTTAAAATCTTTAGAGATTAGCGTGTAGCCTGTGTACCTTTGTGCCATGAGCAGTTTTTACCTCTTTTTTAAGGCGCTACATATTATTGGTTTTGTAAGTTGGTTTGCTGGGCTCTTTTACCTTGTTCGCCTGTTTGTGTACCACCGCGAGGCGTGGGAGTTAAAAAACGAAACTGGCACAACTTTACGCGCTCAATATCAAATTATGGAAAGCCGTTTGTATACTATTATACAAACTCCAGCTATGGTGCTCACCTTAGTGGGAGGTATTGGCATGTTGGTGATTAACCCTAGCTGGTTGCAACAAAGTTGGATGCACCTAAAACTGGCTTTAGTGGTTGCGCTCATTTTATATCACTTTTCTTGCGGCAAGCAAATTAAAAAGTTAGCAAGACAAGCTGGTGGTATAAGCAGCTTTGGCTACCGCTTGTATAACGAGCTACCCACACTATTGCTTATTGCCATAGTGATGCTGGCCGTTTGGAAAAGTTTAGAAGGCCTCTACCTAGGTTTGGCTCTGTTGTTAGCTTTAGGCCTTCTATTTTTTGTTGTTGCCAAGGTATATAAGCGGCAACGCACTAAAAAATAAATAATCCCTTGATGTAGGTACAACCCTCATTGCTAAAGTTTTTTACCTTTAGCAACACCTTCTATATTAGGTTGTTATAATTTACTACAACATAAAAACTTATACCATGGCCTTTCCAAGCAACTTTAAAGGAATCCTTTTGGCTCTTTGCATGAGTCTCTCCATTATTCTTAACGCACAACTAAGCCTGCCTCAGGCCAAGGCAGAGGCTAAGGTCATTACTCAAAAGTTGTTGAAAATTGAGGAAGAAATGAAGGCTAATGTGGAACAAAAACAACCTTGCGCTACCTCCGTTCCGCGCTATATGGATCAAGCAATTAGCTCTATCGTATCTAACGACATTGCGGCTTACATTAACGCTCAATCCGAAAAATATTTTGCCAGTGCTAATTTCTCCGAACTTGATTGGATAACCCGCGGGCAATATCCAACGGTTGCTGATAAAGGTTTAGCGGCTGCTTCGGCTTCTAAAGATTTACCAAGTTTTATAGAGCTTTTTACGGGCAAAAAACAAGATAAATTGAGCCTTTCTCAATATCAACAGCTAAAGAAGTACTTTGAAATGTATCAAGCCATTTCAAAAGAAAAACAAGAAGACGTTCTAAAAGGTATAAATCGTGGGTTTGGTGATCTCTGCAATTCCACCATTTTTTATTATATAAAGCCGTTGAGCATCAATTACCCCAATGCCAATTGGGAAATTTTTGTTGAGTTTAATACTTCTTGTAGGTGCTCGGATGAAGATGACAATCGCGATTTGAAAGAAAGTACAGTAACCTATAAAGCTTCCTATTCCTCTATTTTTACCAGCAAAGCCTTTAAACTACAAGCTGCCAAAAACGTAACACACAAAACTGAGAAACTAATTTGTTGTGCACAACCAGAAAAAACGAAAGAAGAAGAAACCTATATAGATCCGAAAGGCGATGATGATAAAATAAAAATTGGAAGCTCTTATGATCTTAACGAGCCCAAAATTTGGATAGACCCTAAACAATACCTGGGAGTAAGTTTAGGTTTTGGATATGAGCAAAGCACCTTTGATAATGGCTCTAGTGGAAGCAACACCAACAGCAGTACTAGCTTTTGCCTTGGGGCTGAGTACCTTTACGCCCTTGATTTACTGGATGAGCTAGATGATGTACTCTTCTTTTTAGGCGCGGATGCGGAGCTCGGTTATATGTTGGATGATTTATATAATGAGATTAACTTTCAGTTTGCCCCCAAATTTCAAGTAAATAAAAGATTTGAGCAGCTGGGCAATAGTGAGCTCGCCTTAGGCCTAAAAGCCGGCTTTGGTTTTGGCAATGAAAAATCAAAATCATCAGATGCAAAAACAAGTATAAATAGGGCCAGCGGAGGTGTTTTTTTAGGAGCTAATATACCCATGTGCCGTGGTACGTTGGGCATGGAAATACCTGTACTCAACTTCTCAAACTTTAACTATAATCCAGCTGTAGGCATGGACTATAGCCAGTCCAATCTCTCGTTCCTTCTAAACAAACACAACCCTCTTAAACTAGTGTACCGAAGAAGGTTCTAAACTACATATCTGGCATCGCTTTTTTGCGTGCTTCTAAATAATAGCCAAGGCCAAAACCGAAATTACTTTTACTTTCCGGTTGGCTTTCAGATAAAGTTTGCTGCACCGGAACCTGACCAAATACATTTAATACCCACTTTGAAAAGTAAAAATCAAGACCCGCACTAACATTTAAAACATGCCCTCCGGTATGCGCCTTAGTAATACCGTATTGCACATCATTTGAATAATAATCCCAACGTAATCCTAAGCTTGGTAACCAAAGTGTATTTTTTACTTTTTTGCTGTAAAAAAAGCTGGTAGCAACAGTTGTTTGCTCCCCAAAGCGATATTGCAATTCATTCTCACCATTATACAAAAACTGGACATGAGAGCTTACACCCCAATTTTGCCTCTTTAAAACGTGCCGAGCAAAGGCCTGATAAGAAAAAGCACCCTTACCTATTTGAAAGGCCGCTGGTAATTTTAGTTCATACCTATCTCTCTGTTGATATTTACCCGTAGGCAAACCCAACTCTGCTCCAATAAAAAGAAGTTGCCTATTGCTTTTATTTAAACTATCGGTTTGGTTTAAGATGGCATAATTTACCTGCGCTCGCACATCTCCTATGCCGTCAATGGTAGAAACCCCATCCATATCAAAACGCTGATGTCTTGCAAAAGGCAATGTTAATTTAGCTTGCCATTTCGGTTTCATTTGCCATTGTGTCCAAACTTCCGTGCGATAGAAATGATCAGATTTTACTCTATTTTGCTGGCTAAAATTAAGGTCAGTATTGGGGTGACTAAACTGACTAAATTGAAAGCGGGCGTTAAACATCGTTTTACCATAATTGGGATCAATGCCCAAATAAGTACTCCCTGTGCCGCAGCCACATACATCACACGCCAGTAAACTGTTTATTGATACTGAAAGTGCCACAAAAGCGGTAACTAAAAATTTCATGTTTTTATCTTTAAAAACCTCTAATCAGGTTTTGAAAATTTACTGTTATTCAAATACGTATAATCTGACAGTGTTAACAAAAAAGCCACTATAGCTTCCTTATCACTTTCACTCAAATTCATTTCTAAATTCAACTCATTACTAAGGGTGGACGATTTCTTTACACCCGAATTATAATGATTAACCACCTCCAACAAAGTACTAAATCGTCCATCGTGCATATAAGGTGCACTTTGGGCAATATTGCGTAAGCTGGGTACTTTAAACAAACCTTCATCCTTTGCCAAAAGCGTTATGGTAGCTCTCCCTTTATCACTAAACACGGTATCCAAACCATTATTTTTAAACGAAAAATTTGTTTGCAATACCCCTTGATGGCAGCTCGTACAAAATGTGTCAAACAACTTTTTACCTACTTCCTCTTCTAGGGTATAATGTGCCTTGCCATTTACATATCGGTCGTATTTGCTATTATCCGAAATCATGAGCCCCATAAATTGTGCTAAGGCAAAAAGTAATTGCTGGTCGGTAATTTGCGGCTGGTTAAAAGCTGCCTTAAACAAACTGGTGTACTGCTTACTGGCCTTTAGCTTTTGAACCACGTTGCTAAGCGATTCGTCCATTTCTAATGGATTCGTAATCGGTGCCACAGGCATTACTTCTATGTGATTAATACCACCATCCCACATAAAGTTTGGATTCCAAGCCAAGTTGGCCATAGCAGGTGAATGCCTAGTACCCAGCTGCCCATCTACCCCTTGACTAAAAGCTTTACCTTCATCAGCAAAATTGGCTTGTTGCTGATGGCAGCTAGCGCAAGAAATTTGCCCTGTGCGAGACAGCAAAGGATCGTAAAACAATTTGCGCCCTAGCTCAAAACCAGCCTGTGAAGGCGGGTTATTGTCAAATGAGTAGTGTTCCTTTGGAAAATGACTTGGAGGTGTAAATCCTTCAAAAAAGTGCTCAATAGGTTGGCTATTTTCACATGAAGTTAGTAACAAAAGGCATCCCAATAAAAATAATTGAATGCCCTTTGCTACTTGCCTAAAAGCAGACATAATACCTTAGTTATGTACGTGGTCTAGCTCAAAGCCTCCGCCAAAATTATGGGCAATATGCTGTGCCATTTCACTAGGCATTTTTATGTCATTTTGATCGGCCACCAAAAATGGATGCATGCCATCAAAAACGTTTTTCATGTTTACCATTATGTGCACTCTGGGGTTAGCACCCGAAACAATGTTTAATTTTTCGGTATGCATATGGTGACCTTTTTCAACCTGAGCCCTATTAGGGCCGGCAAATCCACCTAAATGGTACTCAAATTTACCATTGGCTGAGCTCGTAGAAGTTCCTTCTAACTTTACAAAAATGTAACCACTATTCCAGCTCCAAAACATATTATTAGAAGGACTTAAAGCACCTGCTTGCGCACCAGATACATTCTTAGCACTGTCTACACCAATGGTGTAACTAATATGATGGTACTCACCAAAAGGCACTTTGTCAATTTCTAAGATTAAACTACCGGCATCGTTAGCATCTACAATATAATAGCTATCGTCATCCACAAAATCCGGCCCCGCACTGTTCATCATCTTTATATTAGAGATGTAATACTTTACCATGTTGTAGTTTACATCTTCGGCTCCATCAGTAGTGTAAGTACTGCCCAAGTTAAAGGCCGTTCCTTCAAAATGATGTTCAAACTCGATAGAAAATTTGCCCGTGGTTGGATTGTTATTTACTGGTTTCTCATCCTCATCGCATGCGGTAAACATTACAAAAAAGGACATAAGTAGGGTGTACAAAAATATTTTTCTGTTTTTCATTTTTCTGAATATTAGTGTTTAGGCCATACTTTGGCTTAAACGATTTAAATTATAGTAATAGGTGCCCAAAAGATTGGCTTAAGGCACGGAAGCTTGGAAAATGAAAACCTAGCAGGGCGGGTGAAAAACGGAAGAAAGGAATGGACGCTGTAAAGCATCCTTAAAATCAAAATTTAAAACTTGATCGCGAAAGGCATTTGGTAAGTTTAGGCCATCAAAGTGGTTACACAATAAAAAAGTTGATAGTTCAAGCTGAAGAATTTCGGAATTTCGCAAAGGAGCCTCCTCTTTTTGCTCTTCCACCAAGTTGAGTTTTTTCATTAATACGCAACTTCCCTCGCAGTGCATTTCAGGTTTATCTTTATTTTCACATTGGGTAGCCGCAATTTCTTGCTGATTGAAAACAAAACTAGTTGTAACCCATACCTTCATGCCCCAAGGAAGGGCCAAAATGAAACAAAGTATGGTACTAATTACAACTCTAAACATAATACTACAAATATAAAACAAACAAGACAGAAACCCTATAAGCAAAGAGCTATAGACTCATTTAATTTAGTTATCGATTGGTATAGAAGCTGCGAGTGCATCTAATAAAAAAGGGATAAACGATTACAAACCGTTTATCCCTTTGCGTGGGCCCAGCTGGGCTCGAACCAGCGACCAAATGATTATGAGTCATCTACTCTAACCAACTGAGCTATGGGCCCGAAATTTGGGTGGCAAATATACTTGAATTTCTAAGGTTTTAAAACAAAAAAACGGCTCTGTAAAAATTTACAGAACCGTTTTATCTTTAAGCTACTTAGATCTTCTAGTTAATAGAAATTCTACGAGTAGCACTAATTCCATCACCTTTAAGGTGTACCATATAAATACCTTTAGATACATGGCTAATATTTACACTTTGTGATTGACCAGGCTGGCAATTTTCTCTAGTGAAAACTACTCTTCCCGACACGTCACTAATTTGTAGCGTATAATTAGCAGTTGCATTGTTTAAAGTAACATTAAACACGCCTTCTGACGGGTTTGGATACAACTCCAATGAAGCATCAAAAGATTGCTCAACTACACTAATACCACCTACCGTAATTGTTATAGTAGTATCATCTGTATTGCCACATTTGTCAGTTACCGTAAGCATTACGTTATAGGTACCATTACTTGTATAAGTACCTGATGGCATTGATCCAACACCAGTTGCACCATTTCCAAAGTCCCAAGCATAACTAATACCATCACCTGTAGAGTTGGTAGCATCAAAGTCTACCGTAGCATCTATCAAGGTAGTGTTATTTTGGGCACTGTTAAAAGTAGCCCAAACAGGTGCTAACGAATCTGTTTTGAAAGATATTGGTCCTGTGGTACTGTAGCCAATAGTATTGCAGCTATCGCTCACATAAACTTCATAATTTGTATTTAACATTAAACCTGCTATAACAACCGGGGAACTGACTCCAGAAACAACTGTACCCGCACCCTGGGTAAACCCTACAGGTCCGTATTCAATATAAGAAGCGGCAATAACTGTATCACTGCTCCATGTAATTGTAGCTGAGTCACAATTAAGCGAACTCACCAAAACATTTGATGGTGCCATGCAACTAGTCAATTCTTTTATTGAAACATTATCTACCGCCCAGTACCAAGCGTATACGCCATTGTCATTATAGTGAAAGCGTACTTGTAAGTTTGCATTAGCGTACATTGTAATATCTAATGAATCCTGTTGCGGAGCCAACCAGCCTCCAACATCCGATCCTATCTTCATAACATTTACCCATGAAGTGCCATCATAAACATCAACAAAACCGCTATCAGTGCTTAAATTATTAAAGTAGTGGTCAAATTCTAAGATCAACGGCCCTGTAATACTCGAGGCATCAATCTGAACCGAAGTCATAACCTCATCCAGTGTTGCTCCTGATCCAGCACCATCGCTATCAACAAATGCGAATGGTGTTCCGTTTAAGGTATTTGTATTATAAGAAGTAGTTTGATGCCATGTGTCTGGCGTTGTTCCTCCAATTTGGGCGTTAAAGCAGCCAAGAGAAGCAGTAAAATCTTCAAAATATGGTAATCCTTGTGGTAAGCATAAAGTTGAAAAACAAACCGGTCCCAAAGTATCAGTAAAACCATTTGCACACTCTTCAACCACGTATACACAATAACTAGTAGAATTTGTTAATCCGCTTAGTATCAAAGTATCGTTAATTGAATTAACAACTGTGCCTGCAGCTGCAGGTTGACCAGGAGCAGTTATAAATACTTCCCCATTTATAAAACCGCTAGTCCCTTCTGTCCAATAAACCCTAGCACTATCCGTTTTTATTTGATTAACCATAAGAGCTGTAGGATTAGCACAAGCCCTTGGTGTACGCACTTCAAAATTATCGATAAACAAGTCGTTGTCTTCTATGTCATCAATTCTTGATCCCGCATACAAGCCAAACTTAACATAACCCGAAATACCCGTTAACGGAATAATATGATGTTCACCAACTGCATCTACGGTGTCGCTATTATCAGCATACCATAAAATATTGTTCTCATCCCAAGTTAAACCATTATCCAATGAAATAACCACAGCCAATGTATCATCAGAACCTAAATAACCTTGGTTTGTACTGGCATAGGCCGTAATGGCCGCATCAAACTCAACTTGTAAATTGGTGATGGTAGGATCTAAATAAATAGAAGGTGTAATTAACCAGTCCGTATAATCCGCTACGAATACATTAATTCTTTGCGCTCTTCCATTTGGAGAAGCCACATTGTTTCCAAAGTCATCATTCAACCAAGAAGAACTTCCAAGCGAAGTTAAAACTGCATTAGCTCCTAACCTTCCTTCGGCTTCTTGCCATGCCTCCGGCACACCCGTTAATGCAAAATCATTTAGGTAATTTGTGGTAAAGGCAGTATAGAAAGCAAATGGTCCTGACCAAACACTTACATCTCCAGCTCCACAGCTATCACGTACATAAAACTCATACTCTGTACCTGCCATTAAGCTAGATATGGTAACGGTATCATTAGTAGTATTTAGCATGGTTCCGCCTCCTTTGGTAAAGCCTGCTGTACCATATTCTACATTATAATTATTAGCAAACCCTCCATCTGTCCAAAATACATCGGTGCTATTTATAGTAAAATTTAAAGCGCCTAAGGCCGTAGGTGGTGGGCAAGATGGCAGTGTACAAAAAGTAAATGGACCGTCCCATTGACCTGTGCCCACACCAGGGCATGTATCCTGCACATAAAAATCATAACAGCTATCGGCACTTAATCCCGTAAACATATAAGGGTTTGTAGCCGCACCCTTAATCATATTACCAATACCCGAACCTTGCGTAAAGCCCTGAGGTCCCCATTCAATATTCCATAAGCTGGCATTAGATGTCCAGCTTATATCAGCTGTAGACGGGCTCACCGTATCTAAAGTAATAGCTGAGCTTAAACCACAAGTCAAAATGCTCAAGCTAAAGTTATCAATTAACCAGTAGTAATTC
Source organism: uncultured Owenweeksia sp. (assembly GCA_937146805.1). Taxonomy (GTDB): domain Bacteria; phylum Bacteroidota; class Bacteroidia; order Flavobacteriales; family Schleiferiaceae; genus Owenweeksia. The sequence continues at coordinate 64,278 of CAKZRR010000038.1, forward strand.
CAACCACCATTATCGCTGTAATAAAAACGAACTTGAAAATCGGCATTGGCATAGGCGGTAACGTCAATTAACTCATGAGCTGCTGCTGAAAAGGCACCCGTAGTTACTTTGTACGAACGTACTTTTACCCATTGTATACCATCATACACCTCAACATATGCCGAATCAGAAGTTAATCTTCTCAAATAATGGTCAAACTCCAAAATTAAACTTCCACTAATGGTTGAGGCGTCAAAAATGGGAGACAATAATTCTTCACTTAAGGTTATCGCGCTCGAACCTGCATCGCTATTCACAATCATTAAACTCGTCCCATCTAAATCACCACCTGCACTATTACCTGTGGTCCCATCTGGTTCTAACATCCATGTATCCCCAGTATTTCCTCCATTAACCACTTGAAAACAATTTAAAGCCGCAAAATTGTTGGTATAGGGAATTGTTTGCTTAATACAAGGTGTCCAAAAAGTAAAAGGACCTTGTACGCTGCTATTACCCGATACACAGGTATCTGTAATGTAAAAATCGTACGCTGTGTTAGGACTTAGCGAATTGGCCGTTAAAAAAGTATCTACCCTTGTTACGTCAGTACCTGTGCCAGGCAAAAAGCCGGTTGTACCGTATTCAACACCCCACTTTACTCCACTACCTGGTGTCCAGTTAATACTAATACTATCTGAACTAGAAGCAAAGCTCATTACATTTGATGAAGCAGCACAGTTGACTTCATGAATCAAAAAGTTATCAATGGCCCAGTAGTATTCATAAGTACCTGTGTATACAAACCGTACTTGCAAATTAGCGTTGGCGTATAACGTAATATCAATCATTTGATGATTCGGAGTTGTCCAAGATCCTACGCTAGTCCCGTTTTGGGTTAACACTGTCACCCATTGGCTACCGTCCCAAACCTGTACATTGGCAGTAGAAGATACGAACTGTTCAAAGAATTGATCAAACTCTAAAAATAAAGTCCCGGTTAAAGTGCTAGCATCAACTGCTCCCGAAGTCAGATACTCGATCATAGAAACACTTCCCGCACCATCACTATCCACAAACATAAAATCCGTGCCGTCAATATCGTCTCCACTATAATCCGAAATGCGCATCCAAGTATCCGTGGTAGCACCGCTATCCGCTATAGAAAAACACCCCGTGCTAAAGTTAAAATCTTCAGCATAAGGAAGTGTTTGAACCAAACATTGCGTACTTACACACCCCATACTAATGGTATCACTATATACACCCAAACCACACTCCTCAAAAACTCTAAACTCATAAGCTGTACCAGACATTAAACCTGTAAGGCTAAGCATAGATGTTGTTACCGTATCTCTATCCTGCGAAGAGCTGGCTTGATCAAAACCACAAGGACCCCACCAAACATACCACGGCCCAGTGCCGCTTCCTGTCCAGCTTAAATCGATGCTAGAAGTTGTAATGTTTGTTGCGGCTAAACCACTAGGTGCTGGACAAGCCGGTGGTGTAAATGTAAATACCTGGTTGTTTACAATTGAATCAATGGCAATGTCTTCTGTTGTATTAGAAACAGTAGGTGTTGCTGTATTCGTTCCGGTAACTGATAAGAATGAGCTTAAACCTGAAAGACCAATTGATGCATCAGGGCTTGTTCTAGAAGAATCACTTTCCCAACGGTAGGCAAATTTCACTTCATTACTGGTTTCAATCAACTGAACTTGAAAGGAAATTACCGAATCCGTTGAATTAAAGCTCCACTCCCAGTCTCTCCACTCAAAGGTAAAAATACGGTTGGGTGAGGTACCGCTAACTTCATAGTTAGCACTGGAACTTGATGCACCTCCAGCTAAGTCATCCCACAAAGGAGCCACCAAAGGATTTACACCTCCGCCAGCGGATAAATTATTACTAGCTGATGAGGAGGAGCCCAATACAAACGACAAAAAGCCATTTGAAGAGGCCATTACCGAATCATAAGTAACACCTTCGAAATCGAAATTAAAACCAATTTCAACCAATGCCGTAGCATCATCCGCCTCAACAGCAGGAACATTAGTAGCGGTACCTGTTAAAGGAACATAGGTAGCACTACTGGCAACAAACGAATAGCTTGATGCCTGCCCAAAAAGGGCTGAATTAAACGCCAAGACCAGACACGTGCTGGCCAAGAGCATAACTTTCTTCATCATAAAAAATAGGGAATTAGGATTAAGATGCAAAGGAGTAACAAAATTCCGTCAGTAAAAAGTAATTTATGTTAATTTTTTCGTGTAAAAGGGTTTAGTATTACTAAGCTGATTAATATTGTAGAAAACAAAATAACCTAACATGCTTAAAAACATATTGTTTGACTTTGGAGCTGTGCTAATTCCAATAAACGAAGAAAGAACCAAAGAGTCTCTTGATAGATTGGGCGCGAAACTGAGCCTAAAAGATGAAACGATGCTGTTTCAAAAATACGAATGTGGAAAATTGAGTACACAAGATTTTTTGGCCGCCATACAACCTCATTTTTTTAGAAAAGTGAGCCATTCTGATTTGAAAAATTCTTGGAATGCTATGCTCGATCCGCTTCCTGAATTTTTGCCCTTTTTTCTGAAAAAACTTACAAAAAAATACCAGATTTTTCTATTAAGTAATACTAACGAGCTTCATATTAAAAGTATCAAAGAAACGGCTGGGCCCTTTTTATTTAGTCAATTTGAAAAGCCTTTTACACAAATACATTATAGCCACCAATTGGGCCTAAGAAAGCCCAATGCCAATTGCTTTGAAAAAGTGCTTCAGCAAAATAACTTAGAAGCTGCTGAAACCTTATTTATTGATGATAAAGAGGAAAATATTGGAGCTGCCAAAAAATTGGGATTTAGAACTTGGCACTTTAATCCCAAAAAGGACGTTATTACCGATCTTGACAGAGTTCTATCAAAACACCATTCGTAGTTTTTGGGTGTAAAAAGGCTACCAACTTGCCATCTGCACCTGGTTTAGGCTCGGTATTTAAAAGCGTAAAACCTTCCAAAGCTAATCGTTCCATTTCGGCCTTAATATCTTCTACCGCAAAGGCAATATGGTGTACACCCTCGCCCTTTTTGGCGATAAACTTAGCAATGGGGCTGTTTTCATTGGAAGCCTCTAGCAGCTCTATTTTATTGGGACCCGTTTTGAAAAAAGATGTTTTAACGCCTTCACTTTCTACCTCCTCCATTTTATAGGCTGCCTCGCCAAAAAGTTGACTAAACAGTTTATTCGATTCGTTTAAGTCTTTTACTGCAATACCTATATGTTCAATTTTATCTAAAGCCATTTTTTCATTTTTAGGCAAAGCTTTGCATCTCTACCAATTTTTTATAAATACCATTGGCCTCAAGCAACGATTGATGCGTGCCCCTTTCGGCAATTTTACCATTATCCATAACAATTATCTCATCTGCATTTTGGATGGTGCTTAAACGGTGTGCTATCACCAAGGATGTTCGATTCTCCATGAGCTTAAACAAAGCTTCTTGTACCAGCTTTTCAGACTCCGTATCTAAAGCAGAGGTAGCCTCATCTAAAATAAGAATAGGCGGGTTTTTAAGAACCGCTCGTGCAATGCTCAATCGTTGTTTTTGTCCACCACTTAACTTACCACCTCCATCTCCAATATTAGTATCGTAGCCGTTTTCCAAACCTTCAATAAATTCATGCGCATTAGCAATTTTTGCCGCGGCTTTTACCTCTTCCAAACTGGCATCGGGTTTACCCAAAGCAATATTGTAGCGTACGGTTTCATTAAACAAAATACTCTCTTGCGTTACCAAGCCCAACAGGTTTCGCAAACTTGGTATTGATAATTCTTTTACATCCGTGCCATCAATCTTTAAGCTACCATTGGTGGTATCGTAAAAACGAGGCACCAAACTGGTAAGGGTGGTTTTACCGCTACCCGATTGCCCAACCAGTGCTACCATTTTGCCTTTAGGCACCCTTAAACTAACGTCCTGCAATACCTGCCTAACATCCTTATCATTAGGATAGTAGCTAAATGAAATGTTTTCAAAACTAATTTCCTTTTCAAAGCTTTTTATGAACTTCGCATCTGGCATGTCTACAATGGGGTTTTGAGCATCCAATATTTCCAACACCCTTTCGGAGGAAGCATTGCCACGTTGAATATGGTAGGAGGCCTTAGACAAAGATTTAGCAGGTGGTATAATTTGATAGAAAAACAATAAATAAGCGATAAAAGCCTCGGCTGTAAAGCCATTGTCCTCCATTACTAAACCTCCGCCATACCATATTACAACGGCCATTACCATGGTTCCCAAAAACTCGCTTAGCGGAGAAGCCATATCGCTTTTACGCATTACGCTGTTCATCAACCTAAAGTAATGGTCAATTGTATTTTGAAACAGTCCTCCCTTTAAAGGCTCTGCGTTAAAAGCTTTAATCACTTTTAGGCCACCTACATTCTCCTCTGTTTGCGACATCAATTCCCCCATTTTGGACTGCGCCTTTGCTGAAGATTTTTTTAAGCTTTTGCCAATACGCGTTACCACCAAAGAGACCACCGGTAATAAAACAAACACAAAAATGGTAAGCTGCGGACTCATGTAAAGGAGTATCCCCAACGAGGAAATAATCATTATCGGCTCTCTAAAAATGAGCTCTATCGTCATTAATATTGACCACTCTACCTCCTTTAAATCGGTGGTCATTCTAGAAATTATATCCCCTTTTCGTTGCTCAGTAAAAAAGCCAATGGGTAGTTGTAAAATTTTGCGATGTAAATCAGATCTAATATCTCGGGTAATGCCGTTGCGCAAAGGGGTAATGGCAAACAGGGCTAAGTACCTAAATAGGTTTTTGAAGAAGAAGGCAACAATTACAATAACACAAACAAAAAGCAGCGCGGCTCCTTGGCCAGATTCTGCCACGCGCAAACCCATTTCATAGGCCAACCAATCTTTTCCAAAGTTCACCAAATCGCCACTATAAATTGGCGCTACCAAAACAGGATCGGTATTATTAAAGATAGCCCCTAGCACGGGTATTACCAACCCAATAGATGCCAGCGAGAATAGGATGGCTAACAAATTGAAAATGACGTTAAAAACTACGTTTGCCCGATAGGGCTTAGCATAACGGAGTATGCGGGTAAATGCGCTCATTGTGGGCAAAGGTAATTGTTAGATTCATTGTTGGGATGATGTTGTTCAAGAAATATGCCTTGAACAAATACCTGTCAAAAAGGACCCATTTATATCAATAAAGCCTAATATTTGTCATGTACGAAACTAAACGAACGGCCTAAATTTGGGCCTATTCAAAAAATTTTATGAAATCACCCATCAAAAAAATAGCGGTACTCACTTCTGGCGGAGACGCCCCAGGCATGAATGCTGCCATACGCGCGGTAGTACGAGCTACCAACTTTTACAAGCTTAATTGCCTAGGCATATACCAAGGTTATACTGGCTTAATTAATGGCGAATTTGAATTGCTTAATGCACGCTCTGTAAAAAACATTTTGCAACGTGGTGGCACTTTTTTAAAATCATCAAGATCAAAAGAATTTAGAACCCCCAAAGGACGAAAAGCAGCCTATGCTAATTTAATAAACCAACAGGTAGATGCCTTAGTGACTATTGGTGGTGATGGCACTTTTACGGGAGCTCAAATATTTTCAAACGAATTTGATTTCCCCGTAATGGGTGTCCCCGGAACGATAGACAACGATCTTTACGGAACCGATTTTACACTGGGGTTTGATTCTGCCACCAACGTGGTAATTGACTGCGTGGATAAAATTAGAGATACAGCTGAATCACATAACCGTCTGTTTTTTGTGGAAGTAATGGGACGAGATACTGGCTTTATCGCCTTGCGAAGCGGGTTGGCCTCAGGGGCAATTGATGTTATTTTACCAGAAGAAAACAAGCCTATTAGCGAACTAATTAATGCCTTGGAAACAAGTCTTGGTCATCAAAAAACCAATAAAATTGTAATGGTAGCAGAGGGAAACCCCTTGGGCAATACCCATGAAATTGCCCAAGCTATTCGTCAACATTTTCCGCAGTTTGACGCCAAAGTAACCATCCTAGGGCACTTACAGCGTGGAGGTGCACCCTCCTGCTTAGATAGAGTTTTGGCCAGCCAACTAGGCGTGGCTGCTGTAGAGGGTTTATTGGCTGGCAAAAACAAAGTTATGGTGGGCATTCAAAAAAACGAAATTGTTTTTACTCCTCTGGCCAAAGCCATTTCTCAAAAATCGGTACTAAACCCAAACTTGCTTCGCGTAAGCAAAATATTGGCTACCTAAATTATGGCAACGCCATGCCCTTTATTATTACTTTTGGATGCCAGCGAAAACGGGTTTTAACTATGATTTTTATTGCAGAAAGTGGCTCTACCAAATGCGATGCGGTAATTTTAAAGGATGATGGATCTGAACTAACCAGGATATCGCTTAAAGGTCTAAACCCGCAGCATCTTAGTCCATCTCAAATTCAAGAAGAACTCAGTTCTAATAGCAGCATCCAGCAATTTGGCCGCCAAATAAAGGAGGTCTTTTTTTACGGATCGGGATGCTCATCGCCACAGGCCAACCAAGTAGTGTGCCGCGCTTTACAAGCGGTTTTTGCAGCAGCCAAAATAACGGTACATGAGGACATACTTGCGGTAGCTTATGCCGCCAGTTATCAAAAAGCCAGCATTTGCTGCATATTGGGCACGGGCTCTAACTGCTTTTATTTTGATGGCGAAAGAGCTCAAATGGGTACCGCTGGTTTAGGTTACATTTTGGGAGATGAAGGCTCGGGTGGCGATATTGGTAAAAAATTATTGCAGGGCTTTTTGCATCACAAACTACCTGTACATTTAGAAGAGAAATTCAACGAAGCCTACTCATTAAACCGTGCCGAAATAATAAAACGTGTGTACCGCACTTCAGGCGCCAACACCTTTATTGCCAGTTTCTCTAGTTTTGTTGGCCAAAACATTACCGATCCTTTTTGCCGCCAACTCGTCTATCAATCATTTACCCATTTTGTACAATTACATATAGCCTACTTTAAACCCACCACTCAGCTCCCCATCCATTTTGTAGGTTCGGTAGCCTTTCACTTTCGTGAGATTTTAAAACAGGTGCTTCTAGAAAATGGATTAACCCTAGGAGAAATAATTGCGAAACCCTTAGATAGATTGGTGCAATTTCATACTCAAAAACACATCCAAGAAAAAGGATAAATCAAAAAAAAGGCCCGCTTTTACAAGCAGACCCTACCATACTTTTCCAAATACTCATTTAGCAAAACTCCTCAAAAGCCTGCTTTAAATTATCGGCAATCATTTCTGCCGCACGGCCTTCAATATGATGACGCTCAATCATATGCACCAATTCTCCGTTTTTAAACAAAGCCATACTTGGCGATGAAGGAGGAAATGGTGCCATTAAAGCACGAGCTGTATTTACCGCATCCACATCATTTCCGGCAAAAGCTGTAATCATTCTATCAGGCGTAACATCATGAGTGCTAGCCATTTTTACGGCCGGGCGGGCATTGGCAGCAGCACAACCACACACCGAGTTTATCACCACCAAAGTGGTTCCATCCTTTTTTACAAGGTTGTTAACTTCATCTGCGGTTCTAGTTTCTATAATTCCTGCGCTGGTTAAATCTTCACGCATTGGGGCAATTAAATCTTCAGGGTACATATTCAAATTTTAGGCAAAATTAGCAATACTTGGCTTGCCTCCTCATTACTAATTTTTATAAGGTCATTTTTCCTTTCCTATTGAAAGCTAAACTCTTTCAATATTACATTAGCATTGTAATACCTGTACTACTAAATAAATTCTATTTCATATATTTAACACCTTATTTGTCAACCACATACCTTTAATCCTTATTATGAAAACACCTAAAGTTCGTACACTTGTTGTAACCATATTTATTGGTGCTTTATTGGTAGTTTTTAATTTTTTTACTCTAAAAACTACCTCCGCTTTAAGGGCCTTTATTAATACCGAATCCTATTACTCCGGTGGGCAGAAAGACGCTACTCGCCAACTGTACTTATATGCCTTTACCAGCGATAACCTGCATTGGTCACAATTTCAGGAGCACCTAAAAATTCCGATTGGTGATAGCTTGGCTCGCGTAGCTTTAAATGATGATGCCTCTCGTGAGGTAATCAATAGCGCCTTTATTCAAGGTAAAAATAGCCCTCAAGATTTGGACGACCTTGTTTGGTTGTACCGAAATTTTAAGGATTTTAAATTTATGCAAAGTGCACTTGGCTACTGGAGTCAATGCGATAGATTGGTAGGTGAGTTGTACCAACTGGGCCGCGAGCTAAATGTGCATGTTGAGCGCGAAACCTTGACAAACGGTAAACACTTCGAAATACTGTATCAACTAGAAAGAAACAGTCAGGACCTTTCCCGAAATCAGAAACAGTTTAGTGCCGTTATGTCAAACGCCACACGCTCGCTTTCTTCCTTTCTTTTTTGGGCCAATTTTATGATGACCTTTGGTATTTTAGGTACTGCAGGTTACCTAATATTATTCTCTTTTAGAAAAGTGAGGCAAAGTAAATACACGCTGCAGCATCAGGTTGAAAAACTAACCAAGGCCAACTTTGAGCTAGATCGCTTTGTATACAGCGTGTCACATGATTTGCGGGCTCCTTTGGCTTCCATCCAAGGTATTATTAAGGTGGCCCGCCACGAAAACAAATCGGAAAGTGAAAACGAAATGCTAAATATGATTGGCAATAGCGCAAACCGCTTGGATCTTTTTATTAAAGATATTTTGGATTACTCCAGAAACTCGAGAATGCAAATCACCCATAAGGCCATCGATTTTGAAAAATCTATCAGTGAAACACTGGAAAACCTCAGCCACATGGAAAACTTTGATCGACTAAAAATTGAAAGTAAAATAGAAGGAGAGGGCACTTTTTTTAGCGATGATAAACGACTTGATATTGTTATTTCCAATATCATCTCTAACGCCATAAAATACCTGGATGTAGATAAGGACAACCCATTCCTATCCATTTGTATTAAATGGAGTGGTACGGATGCCTCCTTAATATTTAAAGATAACGGTATTGGAATCAGAGAAAATCAGCTGCAAAAAATATTTGACATGTTTTACCGTGCTTCAAACCAAGCCACAGGAGCCGGGTTAGGCCTCTATATACTAAAGGAAACGGTAGAAAATGTGGGTGGTAAATTTAATGTAGACTCTGAATTTGAAAAAGGCATCACCTTCTCAATAGACCTACCTAGCATGCAACCCAATGAAACTAACGCTTAGATTTAAAGTACTTTTTTAGCAAATCAGAGGCCTGCTCTGCCATCAAACCTCCTTCTATTTTTGTGCTCGGGTGCAATTGACCCCCCATGTTTTTAAACCCCCTTTTTTCATCGGCCGCAGCAAATACTATTTTACCAATTTGCGACCAATACAAAGCACCCGCGCACATAGCACAAGGCTCCAAAGTAACATACAACGTACACTCCGTAAGGTACTTGGCTCCCAAATAAGAACTCGCAGCCGTAATAGCCTGCATTTCGGCATGGGCCGTAACATCTGTTAGTCGTTCGGTAAGGTTATGACCTCTACCAATAATTTTTTTATTTACCACCACCACCGCTCCCACCGGCACTTCATCTGCTGCTTTAGCCAATTCAGCTTCATTAAAAGCCTGCTTCATAAAATACTCGTCACTATACACTTCTATCACTTCGTCTTCTTTTTTTAGAGCCCACAAATATACGTGCGCTTAATGTTTGTAATTTCGCGGCAAAATTAAAACCCATGTTTAGAAGTCATACCTGCGGAGAGCTTCAAATCTCACATCTCAACCAAACAGTAACTTTGGCCGGCTGGGTGCAGCGCGTGCGTAACCTTGGCGGGATGACTTTTGTAGATTTAAGAGATCGGTATGGACTTACCCAATTGGCTTTTAACGAAGTATGGGATCCTGAACTAATGGACGAGGCGCGAAAATTAGGCAGAGAATTTGTGTTGAGCGCCCAGGGTGAAGTAATAGAGCGCAGCAGTAAAAATGCTGCCATGGCCACAGGCGATATTGAAATTAAAGTAAGCAACTTTAAAATACTAAACAGCGCCAAAACACCCCCATTTACTATTGAGGATGATACTGATGGTGGAGAGGAATTGCGCATGAAATATCGTTATTTAGATATTAGACGAGCTCCCGTTCGCAATAATTTGTTGCTTAGAAACAAAGTAAACCTAGCGGTTAGAAACTACCTTAATGATGAAGGTTTTGTAGACATCGAAACTCCTTTCTTAATAAAATCTACCCCCGAGGGTGCCCGCGATTTTGTGGTGCCATCTCGAATGAATGAAGGCGAGTTTTATGCCTTGCCTCAATCGCCCCAAACCTTTAAGCAATTACTTATGGTAGGAGGTATGGATAAATACTTTCAAATTGTAAAGTGCTTTAGAGATGAGGATTTACGTGCCGACCGCCAGCCTGAGTTTACCCAAATTGACTGCGAAATGGCCTTTGTGGAGCGTGATGATGTATTACGCACCTTTGAAGGCCTAACTCGTCACCTTATTAAAGAGATAAAAGGTATAGATACGGGCGATTTTCCTAGAATGACCTATGATGAAGCCATTAAAAAGTATGGTTCGGATAAGCCCGATATTCGTTTTGGGATGGAGTTTGTTGAACTCAGTGAACTAACAGCCAGCAGCGGCTTCCCAGTGTTTGATTCGGCCGAATTAGTAGTAAGCATTTGTGCCCCCGGCATTGCCAACTATAGCCGTAAGCAGCTTGATGCACTGGTTAATTTTGTTAAAACACCTCAAGTGGGCGCCACTGGTTTAATCTGGTGTAAACACCAAGAAGATGGATCTTTCAAATCATCGGTTGATAAATTTTTTAGCCAAGAGGCTTTGCAAAATTGGGCCAATGCTGCCCAAAGTAAGACAGGCGATTTAATTTTGATTATGGCGGGTCAAGCAGCTAAAACGCGTGCCGCCTTAAGTGCTTTACGCCTGCACCTTGCCGAAAACTTAAACTTACGCAAGTCAAGCGAGTTTGCGCCTCTTTGGGTAATCGACTTTCCGCTATTAGAGTGGGACGAAGACAGTAACCGCTGGCATGCTATGCACCACCCTTTTACAGCACCTTACCCCAAGGATTTGACTTTAATTGACACGGACCCTGGTGCTATTAGAGCCAATGCCTACGACTTGGTTTTAAACGGAAACGAAATTGGCGGTGGCTCTATTCGAATTCATGATAAAGCATTGCAAGAAAAAATATTTGGTTACTTAGGTTTTAGCGATGAAGAAGCGCGCAAACAATTTGGCTTTTTAATGGATGCCTTTGAGTATGGAGCCCCTCCCCATGGAGGAATGGCCTTTGGCTTTGATCGCTTAGTTGCCCTTTTGGGAGGAAAAGAAACCATTCGTGATTTTATTGCTTTTCCTAAAAATAATGCAGGCCGCGATGTAATGATTGACGCCCCCGCTACCCTTGCAGATGAGCAACTAAAAGAACTAAATCTAAGCGTAAATCTAGATTAAAAAAATGCCCCACAAAAAACCAAATACTCCTTTAGGTAAATTTTTGGTTTGGCGCGCCAAGCATATTAGCAAGCCACGCTTTGTGCTTATATTAAGTGTATTACTTGGATTTTTCTCAGGCCTGGTAGCTGTATTTATTAAAAACACAACACACTATATTCAAGGTTTACTCACCTCTGAGTTTTTTAAGGATTACTACAATCCCTATTATTTTGTCTTTCCGTTTATAGGTATACTCATTACATTATTGCTTAAAAAATACCTGATTCGCCATAAGGTGCGTGATGGTATTTCATCTACCCTCTACACCATTTCTAGGCGAAGCGGTATCATTTTACCACACCGGATGTATGGATCAGTAATCACAAGTATTTTTACCGTAGGTTTTGGTGGATCGGTAGGGCTGGAAGGACCTGCCGTAAGCACCGGTGCAGCCTTAGGCTCTAATCTGGGTAAGGCCATGCACCTAAATTACAAAACTCGTATTTTACTTATTTCATGTGCTTCGGCAGGCGCTATTGCCGCCATGTTTAATGCCCCCATTGCCGCCATAATTTTTACCATCGAAATTTTTAGCCTCGATCTCGTTTTTAGCTCACTCATTCCATTATTGCTAGCATCTGTTTCTGGGGCAGTAACTTCCTTGCTTTTGCTCGGTAACGATTACCTTTTTGAGTTCAAACACATTGCCCAACTAGAGATTTCAGATGTGCCCTTTTATATATTACTAGGGGTGCTCTGTGCATTGGCTTCGGTCTATTTTACGCGTATTCATTTTTGGTTAAACGAAAAACTCAGTAAAATTAAAGGTGCGTTTGGCAGCCTTGCCTTTGGTAGCCTGGCACTTGGTGTACTTATTTTTATTATTCCGCCCCTTTACGGGGAAGGCTACGACACCATTAATCACTTACTAAATGGCAGCGCCACAGATATTGTTTCGGGCAGCTTTTTATATGAGTATTTAGAAAGCCATTGGATAGTACTAGCACTGGTAAGTGGGCTTGTATTGTTAAAAGTTTTTGCGGCTAGTTTTACCATTAGCGCAGGCGGTGTGGGCGGTTACTTTGCCCCTACTCTTTTTATGGGAGCGGGTTTAGGCTTTGTTTTTAGCGCCTTGTTTAGTTACTCTCCTTATTTTGATTTACCTACCAATAATTTCACATTGGTTGGTATGGCTGGAATGATGGCCGGTATACTGCACTCCCCACTTACCGCCATTTTTATGATTGCCGAAATTACAGGAGGGTATCAACTTTTTGTGCCATTGATGCTGGTTTCGGCTATTTCCTTTTTAGTAACTAAACGGTTCAACGAGCATTCCATCTACACCGAAAAACTAGCCAAACGAGGTGATTTACTAACTCATAATAAAGATCAAGTTATACTCACTTTATTAAAGTTGGATAAAGTTTTAGAGTGCAATTTTACCACCATTAAAGGTGAAATGAATATGGGTGAATTAGTAAAGGTGGTAAGCACCTGCACGCGCAATATATTTCCGGTGGTAAATGAGAAAAACGAACTTAAGGGTATTTTAACCTTAGATGATTTTAGACACCTAATGTTTGACCAAACGTTGTATGAAAACACCTTTGTTTACGAACTTATGAGTCCGCCACCTGCTACTATAGAGCGTAGTGATACCATGGAAACCGTGATGAAAAAATTTCAAGATTGTGGCGCCTGGAATTTACCCGTTGTTGACAATGGTCATTACCTAGGCTTCGTCTCCAAGTCAAAACTATTCTCAGTATACCGAAGAAAGCTGATTGAGTTCTCTTAAAAACTCATCTTACAAAGGTGTAAAAACACGGTTTAGATTGTTCTAAATCAAGGTCTAATGCTTATCTTTCCGCCTATTAACCACCATAATTTACAGGTGTTTGCCCTAAATTCTGCGTAGGCATTAAGGTTACACCGTTTTTGCATGAAAAAAACTGTTCTGCTAATATTAATGGTTCCTTGGCTTTTAAAAAGCCAAAACAATGATTGGGTTCAGCAAATGAAAGACCCCAACGTGAACTTTTATACCGTGCAGCAGAGTTTTGAACAGTATTGGGAAAACAAAGAAATTGAAAAAGGCAAAGGCTGGAAACAATTTAAAAGATGGGAGGCTTTTTGGGCACCTCGGGTATACCCAGAGGGAATAAGACCAAACACCGCTAGTTTTGGTCCAAGCCTTGGCTTCCTTTCATCTCAAAGTGAAGATTGGGGCGACTGGAAACCCATCGGCCCTTTTGTTGGAAATCAACTGAATGGCGTGGGTCGCATCAACAATATAGCCTTTGATCCCGCGGACGCGAACCAATACTGGGTAAGCACACCTGCTGGTGGTTTATGGAAAACCGTTGATAATGGTCAAAATTGGGTAACTACTACCGATCAATTTCCAAACCTTGGTATTTCAGACATTGTAATTAATCCTAAAAACCCACAGGTAATATACCTCGCCACAGGCGATAAAGATGGCGGGGATACGTATAGTTACGGTATTTTAAAATCAGTAAATGGTGGCGAAACTTGGGCTACTACTGGATTGGCCAATAGTGTTACACAACAAATTCAAATAATGAATTTGTTAATACACCCTAATCACCCCGACACCCTTTTAGCTAGCACCAATTCAGGTATTTATCGTACGATAAATGGGGGGGGCACTTGGACAAGAACCTTAACCGGCTCCTTTGGCTCTATGGTTCAAAAGGAAGGCAAGCCAAATGTACTTTTTTGCTCCACGTTTAGCGGATCTCTAAATCATATTTACCAGAGCACTAATAATGGTATAAGCTGGTCCAAAGTTAGCCACAATACTCTGCCACAAGGCAACACACGAAGAATTGAACTAGCGACTAGCCCCAATGACAGCAACTGTATTTATGCCCTTTATGGGAATAGTGTCGATAACGGCTTTTTAGGTGTTTACCGCAGTTTAGATGGCGGGCAAAGTTGGGCACAACAGGCTACAAGCCCCAATCTACTAGGTTGGCAAGCTAATGGGCAAGATGTAGGAGGCCAGGCTTGGTACGATTTAGCCATTGAAGTAAACCCTACCGACAAAGATCACGTATGGGTCGGTGGCGTAAACATTTGGGAAAGCACCGATGGTGGTGTAAACTGGAATATTGCGAGCCATTGGAATCGTTCAGGTGGACTTCCATTTGTGCATGCCGATGTGCACAGTCTTCGCTATCATCCGCAAACACTGGAATTGTATGCCTGTACCGATGGCGGTTTATACCGAGATATAGATGCGCAATTTAATTGGGATCATCTTAACAATGGCCTCAACATTACCCAGTACTACAAAATGGGGGCTTCGGCTCTTGATACAGGTATAATAATAGCGGGAGCACAAGACAACGGAACTCACTTAAAAAATGGTGCTTCTTGGAGTAGCGCTTATGGGGGCGATGGTATGGATTGCGCTATATCGACAAAAAACAGCAACGTAATGTACGCCTCAATTTACTATGGAGATTTCAGAAAATCCATTAATGGCGGCTTCTCTTTTAATCCTATAAATCTGCCGCCCGCAGGCTCTGGCAATTGGGTTACTCCTTTGGCCTTAGACCCTAAACACCCCGACACCCTTTACGTAGGCTTCAATTCCTTGTGGAAATCTACTAATGGCGGTGCTAGTTTTAATGCCTTAGGAACTTCTAGCATTTCAGGCGCAGGCAAAATTGATGTAATTGCCATTGGTCCTGAAAACACCAACATTGTTTGCATAGCAGATGGAAAGAATCTTTTTAAAAGTGAAGATTATGGCAAAACATGGCAAGCCCTAAACAGCTTACCTGGATCTAGAGCCATTACTGGCATTGCCATAAATGCCTTAAACCCAGAAAATATGATGGTTACCAAAAGTGGTTACCTCGCCAACGAGAAAGTATTCGAAAGCTTTGATGGTGGTGGTTCATGGCAAAACATTTCGGCAGGTTTACCAAATGTGCCGATAAACTGTTTGGAGCTGGAACACAATTCGGCCAATGGCCTATACATAGGTACTGACATTGGGATTTATTATCGTGATGATATCTTAAATCAATGGCTTAGATTTAGTAAACAGCTGCCCAATACTATTGTTAACGATCTTGAAATAAACTTCAAAAACAGACAGTTACGAGCTGCTACCTACGGGCGTGGCCTATGGCAGTCCAAGCTGTATAGCGATTTAGTGCAGCCAATAGCAGAAATGCAAATTCCGCAAAATGCCTGTATTGGTGACACATTAATTTTTGAACCAATAACAACCTATAATGCCACGAGTTACAAATGGAAAATAAGTCCTGCTACTTTTCAGTTTGTAAATGGAACTAGTGCTAACAGTGAGTTTCCAGAAATTACTTTTCTAAACAATGGCTTTTACGATGTAAGCTTGACCTCAGCTAATCAAGCAGGTAGCGACTCCGTTTTTAAATTTGGAGCCATTGCCGTTGGTGGGTATCCCATTTCTTTTTCAGATGATTTTGACGGGATTTTTGAATCCTCTAAATGGGGAATTTACGGATGGGAACTAATTAGTACCGCAGATGGAAATCACTTTAAAGCCCCGGTTAATAATTCCAATACTGGTAGTAAATTTGAATTGATATCCCCCCCTTTTAATACATTAGACCACGATTCCGTTTGGTTAAAATTAGATCACGCCTATAGCGGATCAAGCACGGTACAAACAGATAGTCTCCTCATTTTTGCAGCCCGTTCTTGCTCCAACATCTGGCAACTGGTAACCACCATTGTCGAAGATGGTAGTCAAAATTTTGTAACTGCACCAGGTCAAAATAACCAATTTATTCCTGCCACCAACGACTGGTGCGCTAATTGCATAAATATTGACTTAACCAGTTTTGCAAATGAAGAAGGTCTACGAATAAAGATTGTGGCTGTTAGTAGCGGAGGTAATAACATTTACTTAGATAACTTTGTCCTAAACGGAAACCCCACCACTCCGCCAAGCTCTAATTTTAGCTCTGTTCGTAAAAGCTGTGCTTTGGATACCGTTCTATTTTTAGATCAATCTTACGGCTCTCCAAAACAATGGCTTTGGGGTTTTGATGGACCAGATCAATTTACCAGTCACAGTAAAAATCCGAAAATTAGATTTAATAAATCGGGTGTATACCAAGTAAGCTTAAAAACCACCAACGCGAATGGAAGCGACTCCATTCAAAAAGGCCAATACATCACTATTGATGCCGCAGATTCTGTAACTTTCAATCTAAACTATAATCAGACTTCTATTTGTTCGTCTGACACCCTTTGGCTACAACCAACCGTTAACAATGTTGGCGCCAACCCTACTTATATATGGTACAAAAACAGAATTAAACTTGGCACTAGTAAAACGCTTCCTTACCCCATTGTTAACCTTAAGCATAACGACACTTTATACGCAGCGCTCTATTCTGATGCCCTATGTGCCTACCCCAAAGTTTTATTTTCTGACACCATTTTTTCACAGATTCACTCAGTAACGCAACTCCAATTTACCCCGACTGCCAACCACTGTATTACAGACGGTGCCTACTCCCTATTGGCCAGCCCACCGGGAGGGATATTTAGTGGACACGGGGTAACTAATCAGCTTTTTTACCCAAGCACAGCTGGCACAGGTAGCCACCAACTATATTATACTTATATAGATACAAATGGCTGCGAAACCAGCATTAGTGCCAATATAAAGGTTCATGAACCTACCCAAATTATTCTGGGATCCAATTTTTCCTTTTGCTTAGGAGATGCCCCAACAACCCTAAATATGGCTTATCCTGCTGGTGGCCAGTACAGTGGACTTGGAGTTGCCAATAAT
Organism: uncultured Owenweeksia sp.; assembly: GCA_937146805.1. Classification (GTDB taxonomy): domain Bacteria; phylum Bacteroidota; class Bacteroidia; order Flavobacteriales; family Schleiferiaceae; genus Owenweeksia. Next base: position 81,630 of record CAKZRR010000038.1, read on the forward strand.
ATCTTATTTTTAGATTCCCTCAAGGAAGGTATTCACAACATTACCTACACGTACCAATCACTGGCATGTGGTGTTACAAGCAAAACTTTTAGCATACCCATTGTTGCTCCCGATACTCCGCAAGTTTTAATTGGAAATAACATATTATACTGTAGTATAAAAGCAAACATGTACCAGTGGTACGATAGCAATAATGACCCCGTATCTGGAGCCAATGGTCAAGTTTTTATTCCTCAAACCAATGGACAATACCGCGTGGATGTATTGGATACCAATGGCTGCTTTGCTCAAAGCCACTACCAAGACTTTTTTGTTGGAATTGAAGAAATACCAACAGATGTTGACTTTGAACTGTTTCCCAACCCCACCAAAGACCAATTGTTCATCAACCTAAATGGCACTCAAAAAAGAAAAATTACCATACGTATCTATAATTCGGTAGGTGCATTGCAATGGCAAAAAACCACTAACTTTACCAACCCTTTACAAACCGCTATTAGCTTACTTCCATGGCCAGCAGGACCTTACCATATCTTAATCCAATCGGATGATATATTAATAAGTAGAAAAGTAATAAAGCACTAATTGTCTCTTTTTTAATTTATGGTTTTACGCATGGCAATATTGCTACTTGTTTTTACGCAGTGTAGCAGCTCAAAAAGTAACCTCGTTAAGCTTTCAGTAAATGATAAGGCCTCTTATCAAATTTACAACCCGGGAGCTGGAGGTGGACAAGGAGTTAATTTTGAAATTAATCTTTCAGATTCCGTAGCCAATTTACAACCCATTATGCTTATTGTTAATGGAGACACTCTTAAAAACTTAGAACTCTTAAAAAACCAACAAACGGTGGTGGCCAGCCTTTTTTACCCCGACCCTGAGCCTACCGTAGACAACCCCAACCCTAAACCTATTGCTAAGCCACTTATTGGCTCTGCTGCCTACCAAGGCACATTGGTTTACAAAGTTTTGGAGAAAGAATATACTCTAGAGATTAAAGATTTTATCGAAAAAGAATCCCCCCTATTCCCTTAATATGAAGCGATTATTTACGAGCATTTTAGCCCTTTTAGCTATATTAACCATTCCTGGTTCTCATAGGAATAACTTACCCAATACCGATCAAATTTATGCCGAGTTTATCCAAAATCATCCCTTTAGCACAAGACCTCATTTAACAAAGGAAGACCTAAAGGGTACACCAAAGAGAGATAGACCCGATTTGGCGATGGAGCAAGATTTTTTGCTCACTATGGATCCGGCTTTAGGCCGACCTACGCCTGAACGATTAACACCTATTTATAAGCAAATAAGCAATTTGCTAAACAGTGCCACTCCACTACCTGGAAGCGCTTCGCACCCATGGGTTGAAAGAGGACCGGATAATGTGGGTGGGCGAACCCGCGCTATTATGTTTGATCCTAACGATACTACCAACAAAAAAGTTTGGGCTGGCGGTACCACTGGTGGACTTTGGTACAATATCGATTTTACCAATCCTACATCTGGCTGGCAAGCCGTAAACGACTTTTGGGATAATATTTCGATTACCAACATTGCCTATGATCCTACCAATACGCAAACCTTTTATGTAAGTACTGGCGAAGGCTGGGGCTCCAGTGTTTCGGGCGCTCGCGGTGCGGGAATTTGGAAATCTACCGATGCTGGATTAACATGGAGTCAACTACCCGCTACTGCTCATTATGCCTTTGTAAACGACTTAGTAGTGCGCAACGAAAATGGGGTAGGCGTGGTGTATGCCGGCCTTAGAGGAATATCATATACTGGGACTTTGCACGGAGTTGCGGATGAAGGTTTGCAGCGCTCCGTTGATGGAGGCAGTACCTTTACGCAAGTTTTGCCCAACGTACCTATCCGAAGCTATAACTATGCTGTTGGCGATATAGAAATTGGCGCCAACAACCGAATTTGGGTGGGTACCATACGAAGTGCTAATTCCGGTGGAAACCGAGGGGGTGGAACCATTTTGAGTAGCCACGATGGAATTAATTGGACAACCGATTACGAAAACAGTAGTGCTGGCCGTGTAAAACTAGCTACGGCCCCTAGCGATTCGAACCGTGTGTATGCCATTTTCGAGGTAAGCAACTCGGTAGGCGAAATGAAAAAAACAACGGATGGTGGTGCCAACTGGACAACCGTTATTCAGCCGGATGATGCTGACCCTAATATTCAATCTAGCGACTTTGCTCGTAACCAAGCTTGGACCCATTTATCCTTGGCGGTAGACCCCAACAATGCGGACAATGTTTATGCCGGTGGGATTGATCTTTTTAGAAGCACCAATGCTGGTGGCACTTGGGATCAACTTTCGCATTGGTACGGTGGTTTTGGTTTTATTGAAGTGCATGCCGATCAACAAATTATTGCCTTTAGACCAGGTTCTTCTACCGAAGCCCTTTTTGGAAACGATGGCGGTGTTTTTCGCTCCAACACGCTCTTAAATCCCGTTCCAAGCTTTACCAACCTCAATCAAGATTATAACGTAACGCAATTTTACGCTTGTGCTACACACCCAGACGCAAATAGTAATTACTACTTGGCTGGTTCGCAAGACAATGGCTCGCACCAATTTATTTCATCTGGTGTAAACAGTACCCGAGAAGTAACAGGTGGAGATGGTGCTTATTGCTTTATAGATGAGGATGACCCCGATTTTCAAATCACCTCTTATGTGTACAACTCCTATTGGTTATCTACCGATGGTGGACTAACATTTCCATCGCGAATGCAAAATACCTCGTCACAAGGTTCATTTATAAATCCAACTGATTATGACAGCCATCAGAACGTATTATATTCTACCCGCAGCGCTTCTTCCATAAATCGTATTTCAAATGTTACCGGAACTCCTGTTATTGATTTTTTCAACATATTAGGAATGGGCGGTAAAGCCACACACATTCGCGTGTCGCCACTTACAACCACTAGCACCACTCTTTTTGTAGGTACTTCAGCCGGGCGGGTTTTTAGAGTGGACAGCGCCAATTCTAGCCAGCCAAATTACACGCGTATTAGCCCTCCAGGCAGTATTCCTAATGGTAGCATTAGCTGTATTGATGTGGGGGCCACCGAACAAGAATTATTGGTTACCTATACCAACTACGGTATTGTATCTGTTTGGTACACCAATGATGGTGGTGCAAATTGGGTGGACAAAGAAGGCAATCTCCCAGACATGCCCATCCGTTGGTGCATGTTTAACCCATTTAACTACAATGAGGCCATTTTAGCCACCGAAGTAGGTGTATGGGCCAGTAAAAATTTGGGAGACACCAGTCCTAGTTGGACACCAAGTACTAGCGGCTTAGCTAATGTTCGCACTTCCATGCTTCGAATGCGTAAATCTGATAATCAAGTTATTGCCGCCACCTTTGGTCGTGGTTTATTTAGCAGTGATGGCTTTACAGCAAGCTTTTCGCCTACCGCAAAATTTGAAACCAGCACCAATGTTTTATGCCCCGGTGATACCCTAAAACTAACGGATAAAACTTTGTTTAAACCCACGCAATGGAACTGGACGATAAACCCAACTACCTTCAATTTTGTGAATGGAACCAATGCACAATCAGCTGAACCTGAGGTTGTTTTTACCCAAACAGCTAACTACCAAATTAAGCTCGAAGCCAGTAATGCTAATGGTCTTGATACAGTAAGCACTAGCCTTTCGGCCGATGTATTTGGCGATCCACAAGTAACCGTTGATTATGGACTAAATCAGTTAGCCTGCTGGCCAATTGCTCCAAATTACGAATGGTTTTTTAATGGCGCAGCTATTCCCGGTAGTACCGGAAAACAATTTATACCCTTTAGCCAAAATGGCACCTACAAAGTAGAGGTTAACGGTATAAATTGCTCGGCTGTGTCGCCTGATTTTATAATGAATAATGTAGGTTTAACCGAAAATAAAGCTGCGGGATTAGCCGTTTACCCAAACCCCGTTACCAAGCATGTTACGCTGCAGGGCTTTAGTGAGGGCGAACCGTTATTAGTACAGCTTTACAATATTACAGGCCGCTTGGTATGGCAGCAAAAACTGAATTTTTCAAATTCTAAACCCCAAGTTAACCTCGAATCCTTAAAAAAAGGGGAATACCTTTTAAAGGTGAAAGGCACTGCTAACCACCTTGAGCAAAAAGTTGTAAAGCATTAAAATTAAGTCCCTTTCGGTTTTAGTTTAAGAAAAAAGTTGGGGCTTTTAGCCCTAATCGTTTCATTCATTTTTCACAGGTATTTTGCTAAACCTTTGATTTACCGAAAACGACAAGCACCTAAAAACGTGCTAGTTATATTTATTCAAAGCTTCTACCTTTCGGAAAACGTTAACACGCTTCAATAAAAGATTTTAGCATGAAAAAGGTATTCCAATGGGCGCTAGTATTATTGGCCGTTCAAAGCACGTCACCCTTCCAACAAAATAGTAAGGACGTATTCCGCGAAAGCGTAAACCAACACCCTTATAGTACCCGTGAAAAACTAAGCCCCGAACAAATTAAGGGCATGACCAAACAAGACAGGCCTGATTTAGCTTGGGAGCAAGACTTTTTAGCTACTATGAATCCTGCTTTAGGCAGACCAACGCCTGAAAATCTTTTTCCTATTTACCAACAGGTAGCGCAAAGTCAAAATAATTCTTTTGCAACACCGGGGTCGGTTAGCTCGCCTTGGGTAGAGCGTGGTCCTACCAATGTTGGTGGCCGAACACGTGCATTGGCCTACGATCCTAATGATGTAACCGGAAAAAAAGTTTGGGCAGGAGGCGCCACCGGAGGTCTTTGGTACAACAGTGATATTACAAGCGCCAGTAGCCAATGGACAGCCGTTAACGATTTTTGGGATAATATTGCCATTACTTGTATCGCCTTTGATCCAAATACTTCATCTACCATATATGTGGGCACCGGAGAAAGCTGGGGTGGCGCGAGCAGAGGCGCTGGAATTTGGAAAAGCACCAATAGTGGAACCACATGGACTCAACTACCTGCAACCAGCAGCTTTTATTACATAAACGACCTTATAGTGCGTAATGAAAGTAGCAACAGCGTAGTTTATGCCGCTGTAGCCGGAAGATATTATAATGGAAGTTGGCATGGATTATCTTCTGGTGGTTTACAACGTTCAACCAACGGTGGTAGCTCATTTACACAGGTACTACCCAATGTACCAGGGCAAACTTTTAATTATTCGCCTGCCGATATTGAGCTTGCTGCAAACAACAAACTTTGGGTAGGCACCATCAAATCTTCTTATAGCGGTAGCGATAAAGGTGGCGGTCGTATATTATCGAGTACTAACGGAACCACCTGGAGCGTATCCTATACCAATAGCGGTGGCGATAGAGTAGAATTAGCTTGTGCCCCAAATGATGCCAATTACGTATATGGTATGATTGAGAGTGGCAGCGTTGTGGATGAAATGGTAAGAACTACCAATGGTGGGTCTAGCTGGAGTGCAATGAATGAGCCTAACGATGCGGACAACGGTATTCCGGCATCTGATTTTAGTCGTGGGCAAGCTTGGTATGATTTAATTTTAGCCGTTGATCCTAACAACAAAAACACTGTATTGGCCGGAGGTGTTGACCTCTTTAGAAGTACCAACGGTGGTACGGCTTGGAGCCAGATTTCTAAATGGTCTAACAACAATAACTTAGCGGCTTTAAGCTGCTCTAGAGTGCATGCGGATCAACATGCTATAATCTTTAAAGCTGGCAGCTCAAATCAAGTTCTTTTTGGAAATGACGGAGGTGTGTTTTATACCAACAGTTTAACCACTGCGGCTACAAACAACGTAATTTCGGCTCGTAACAATGGTTACAACGTAACTCAGTTTTATGCTGTCGCCATGCATCCAACTGCTGGTAGCAATTACTTTTTGGCGGGATCACAAGACAACGGAACTCAAAGATTTAACAGTGCTGGATTAGCTGCTACCACAAGTGCCACAGGTGGTGATGGCGCTTTTTGTTTTATAGATCAAACCAACCCCAATTACCAAATTACTTCGTACGTGTACAATAGCTATTGGCGCTCTACCAATGGTGGTACCTCCTTTGCCTATCCGCGAATGCAAAGCGATCAAACCACCGGAAAATTTATTAACCCAGCAGACTACGATGACAATTTAGGTGTTTTATACTCCGCTCGTACCACCAGTACAATTAACCGAATTAGCTCCATTCGTGGCACCTTTGTAATTGATAATTTTACAGTAAGTGGCATGAACAGTATGGCTTCACATTTACGCGTATCGCCTTATGGTACTACAAACTCTACACTTTTTGTAGGCACCTCGGCAGGCGATGTTTATAAAGTTACCAATGCACAATCTGCTACACCAAGTAGTAGTAGCATTGGAGGTAGTTTGCCTTCTGGCAACATTTCTTGTATTGAGATTGGTGCTAGTGATAGCGAATTAATAGTAACTCTAAGCAACTACGGTACTAACTCCGTTTGGTATACCAGCAATGGCGGTAGCTCATGGGCCAGTCGAGAAGGTAATTTACCCAACATGCCTGTACGATGGGCGCTTTTTAATCCAAGCAATCGCTCGGAAGTATTACTCGCCACCGAAGTAGGTGTTTGGTCTACCACTAATTTTAATGCTTCGTCACCATCTTGGGCACCTTCAAATTCAGGTTTGGCCAACGTACGCGTAGATATGCTGCAAATTCGTGATAGCGATAAACAGGTAGTAGCCGCCACCTTTGGTCGTGGGCTTTTTACATCTGATGGTTTTAATACACCTGCTGGTGTACAAGCAGATTTCGCGATAAGCAAACAATACCCCTGCCTAAATGAAATAATACAGCTTAATGATAGCTCAACAGGCGCCACTAGCTGGAGCTGGAGCATAAGCCCTTCTAGCTATAGCTTTAATACTGGAAGCAGCGCCAGCAGCCAAAACCCTGAAATAAGCTTTAGTAGCAACGGCCTATACACCATTACATTAGTAGCAAGTAATGGATCAACCTCTGATTCATTAACCCTTAGCCAAGCGGTGCAAGCAGGTGGGGCCAGCCTACCCTTTACCGAAAACTTTGAAGGAAGCGTGGCTGAATGGTTTTTGGATAACCCTGATAATGGCACCACTTGGGGACTATACGCAGTTGCAGGTAACAGTCCTGGAAATCGTGCCGCGGGTATCGATAACTACAATTACAACGGAGCAGGTCAGCGCGATGGTCTTATTTCACCTGTTTTAAACTTAACAGGCTATACCTCGGTAACCTTAGATTTTGATTATGCCTACCGCAGATACGGTAGCTCAAACAGCGATAGCTTGGCCGTTTATGTAAGTAGCAATTGTGGAAACACTTGGCAACAAATTGCCTTATTTGGCGAAAACGGAACCGGAAATTTTGCCACAGGGGCAGATCTCACTAGTGCCTTTACACCTGCCCTTAGTGGCGATTGGTGTGGTAGCAGCCCAAGTTGCCCTAGCCTAAGTTTAAATGCGTATGCTGGGATGAACAACGTAAAAGTAAAATTTGAAAACATTAATGGTTACGGCAATAACCTGTTTCTAGATAATGTAAATATTACGGGCAGCACAAGTTCAGCGCCCGTAGCCAATTTTAGCAGCTCCAAAACAAATGCCTGCACTATTGATCCCGTAACCTTAAGCGATCAAAGTAGCAATACGCCCACCAGCTGGGCTTGGAGTTTTAACCCCAATACGGTTACTTATGTTAGTTCTACATCGGCCAATAGCCAAAACCCTATGGTTAATTTTAACGCTGCCGGAAACTACACGGTTACTTTAGTAGCCACCAATGCAATTGGGAATGATTCCGAAACTAAAACCAACTATATTTCTGTAGCTGCAAGCGTTACACCCTTGGTGAGTATTACCTCAAATAAAACAACCATTTGCCAAGGAGAAAATATCAACTTTACCGCTGTACCTACCAATGGTGGTACCTCTCCAAGTTATCAATGGAAAATAAACGGAACTAATGCCGGGACAAATTCAGCTAATTTTAACAGCAGCGCCATACAAAATGGAGATCAAGTTACTGTGGTATTAAACTCCAATGCCAGCTGCCTGATTAATGCCAATGCCACGTCAAATGCCATTAGCCTTACTGTGAATAGCTATCCTGCCGTAGCAGTTAATACTCCACAAAAACTAACCGCTTATTGTAAAGAAGATACCTTGGCTTTAACAGCCAGCCCTCCCGGAGGAACTTGGTCTGGAAGTGGTGTAGTTGGCGCAAGCTTTTATCCCGCCACAGCGGGAACAGGCCAGCATTGGGTAACCTATACGGTTGCCAACAGTGGTTGCCTATCTGCCGATAGTTTAATGGTAGATGTATCGATAATACCTAAGCCTACTATTAGCCAAAGTGCGGCTGTTTTAACTTGCAACGAAACAGGTTATACGTACCAGTGGTTTGATGGGGGAATGCCTATTTCGGGGGCTAAAAACCAAACTTATACGCCTGTAGCCAATGGAAGTTACTCAGTTCAAATTTCCTCCAATAATTGTTGGGACAACTCAACCAACGTTGATATAAATGATTTTGCAATTGGTGAAATTTCTAAAACCTTTAGCGTGGAGGTATTCCCAAATCCTACCAACGGCAACAGTACCTTAAGCCTTAAAAATGTAAGCGCTAATAAAGTGAGCTACAAAATATACTCGGCTAGTGGTGCGCTTATTTTTGAAAAGGAACTAAACGCTGCTTCGCAAATGGAAGAAACGCTAAATATTAGCGGCTTACCAGCTGGTATTTATACCCTACAATTACTGGTAGGTAACGAAATGATAAACGAAAAAATAACTAAAAACTAGGCCGGAACTAAGTTCTTTAACAAGCTCTCAAAAAAGGCGCGGCCATCGATGTTACCCAAGTTTTCATCGGCTGCCCTTTCGGGATGCGGCATCATACCAAATACATTTTTACCAGCGTTGCAAACACCTGCAATGCTGTTTACAGAACCATTTGGATTAGCAGAATCAAGCACCTCAGCATTAGAGTTACTGTAATACGCTATAATTTGATTGTTGGATTTCAGCTCAGCCAACGTAGCGTCATCAGCAAAGTAATGCCCTTCGCCATGCGCAATAGGAATTTGATACGCCTTGTTTGTATCTAAATTGGCTGTTAAAGCCATATCATTGCTGGCGGGCTTTAACCAAACATTTTTACAGATAAAAGTTTGACTATTGTTGTGCTTTAAGGTACCGGGCAATAAACCCGCTTCGCATAAAACTTGAAAACCATTGCAAATTCCCATTACATAACCTCCTTGGTTAGCAAAGTCAACTACCTTTTCCATGATAGGCGAAAAACGAGCAATCGCACCTGAACGCAAATAATCTCCATAAGAGAACCCGCCAGGCAATACCACAAAATCAACACCTTGTAAATCGGTATCCTTATGCCAAAGCTCTACCACTTCTTGCTTTAAAATTTCTTTTAAAACATATATCATGTCTTTATCACAATTACTACCTGGAAAAACTACTACGCCAAATTTCATAGTCAATGGGGTTTTTGGAATTTGATGCAAAAGTACAGCAAAAAGCCTTGGCGCTTTAGTCCTCAAGCCTAATTTTGATGAGATTAATTACCCGCCTGTTTCTGTCCTAAAATCAACATTACCGCCTGTAATAATTACAGCTACTTCCTTTCCCTTAAAATGCTGCGGATTTTTTAAAATACAAGCAAGCGGCACTGCGGAGGAAGGCTCCACCACAATTTTTAATCGTTGCCAAATTAATTGCTGGGCGGCCTTTATTTCTTCTTCGCTGCAAAGCAAAATACCCCTAGCAAACTGTTTTATATAGCCAAAATTTATTGGCCCCAAGGAAGTTCTTAATCCATCGGCCACGGTAATTGGTGGCATGGCTGCTTGAAGTTCTCCCGTTTTAAATGAAGCATGGGCATCACTGGCCAACTCTGGCTCGCAACCCCAAACTTCTAACTGCTTTGCGCTAAAATGGGCACTTAAAGCACTTCCTGCCAAGAGACCGCCACCGCCTACTGGGCACAATAGAGTATCTATCATTGGGAGTTCTTTAAATACTTCTAAGGCACAAGTAGCTTGGCCGGCAATCGTATTTTCAAAATTGTAAGGCGGAATAAAAATAGCGCCTGTTTTCTGCTGCACTTCGGCTAATGCCTGCTCGCGCCCTTGCAAAGTAGATTCGCAAAATACCACCGTTGCCCCATAACCTTTCACTGCCTCTACCTTTACGGCAGGGGCGTTTTCGGGCATTACTATAAATGCCTTAATGTTTTGCTGCTGAGCCGCCCAAGCCAATGCCTGCCCATGATTGCCCGATGAATGGGTTGCTACTCCTGCCGCTTTTTGCTTATCTGATAATTGCCAAACGGAGTTTAAAGCTCCGCGCGCCTTAAAGGATCCTGTTTTTTGAAAGTTTTCGCATTTAAAATGCAAACTAACTCCGCTAAGTTTATTTAAATATTGTGAGGTGAAAATGGGCGTGTGATGAATGCGGTCTTTTATACGAAAAGCCGCTTCGTTAATTACCTTATTGGAAATCATTAATTAGATACAGAGAGTTGGACTGCCCATTTTACTATTGAGTAAGGGTATGGGGTGTAGCCGCTTGTTTAACAAAATTTGTACATTTTGGTTATTGCCCGGCAAAGGTGCCATTCGTTGAGACTTAAAACCCTTTTTTTGTATAGTTACCTGTAACTTATCCAGTCGGCCATCTGTATTCGTAAACTTTAGCTCAAAGGTTCCATCGGCCTTTGTTTTAGTAGACTCAATGACTTGGCCATTTTTTTCTACTGTTACAATTACATCTACTATACCATCGCGCATTTGCGCATCTAGCACCGCTCCCTTTATAATAAGAGGTGTTTTGTCACCGTGGCTCCATCCTACAAACGGAACGAGAAACAATAATAAAAAGATGGTTTTGGTTTTAGTCATCACCTTCAAAGTTAGCAGATATTTCGGTAAATGGCACTTCAGGATTAAAAATTTCTTCCAAAACACTTTTCAAAAAGCCCTCAAAATCAGACAGTAACTCATCTCCAATATTAGTATCAGCTGCTTTACCTGTACCTACTTTAAACGAAAACAAGCCTTCCTTCATCTTCTTTAAAGCATAAATTCCAGCTTCCAAATTTTCCATTTCGGGTTCCGTTTTTTTAGCGAGGTACGCGTATATCAACAACTGTAAAGACTTACTTTTAGCATTGGGTTGTCTTAAATCCTCCAACTCCTTTATCGTGAGATCTTTGGCCTCGACTCTTCCTGTTTTAAAATCAATAATCCGATGGGTATTTCCAATCCGTTCCCAGCGATCAATACTTCCTCTTAACTTCACTTTTTGGCCTCTCTGTATTTCCATGTGAGTCTCTACCTCCCTTTCAAGACCCACTATACTTAACACCTTTCCCTCTTTTTCCAACCCTTCTACCTCGGCCTTTTGAGCCTTTAAAAAACCCAACAAATAAGAAGCGATGGTTTCCTTTACCAATAAATTTTTTCCTCTATCCGTTTCCTCGATATTCGCTACATCCTTTAAACCACGTGCTACATCCTTCCGTAAATCCTCCATACTCAGCGCAAAAATGGGATCATTAGACGTTATAACTGATTTCGGTTTCCGGCCTTCTGCCGTTTCCTTTGAAAAATAACGCTCTAAAAGCGAATGTGCCACATTACCCTGGCTCGGCATATCTGCCTCTTCACTTACCTTCTCCTCTTCGTGCAATCCCAGCACCCTGCGGTTGTAAAAATCTATGGGATCGTTAATATAATTTGTAAGGCTGGTAGGTGAAAAGCCATTCTCACCCATTTCCTTTAAGCGCTCCATAATGGCTTCCGTTTTAGGAATTACCGTAAGCTCGGTAGGAGGTAATGTGGTTTTAAACTTATAGGAGGTTTTTGTGAGGGTGGTTTTAGATTTGGCTTGTAATTCATACTGAAGCTGCACCACAAAACGACTCAACTCATTGCTCCCAATAGCAGCGGGTTTGCCGCTATACAATAAAACAACCTCCTTGGTTCTATGTAGTAAACGGTAAAAGTGATACGCATAAACCGCATCTTTTTCCAAATAGGTGGGTAAGTCAAACTCTCGCTTTATGTCAAAAGGTATTAAGCTGTTTTCAGATCTGCCTTTAGGCAAAATTCCCTCATTTAAAGAGGTAATTACCAATTTTTCAAAATCCAATGAACGCGTTTCTAGCATTCCCATTATTTGCAAACCACTTAAAGGTTCCCCAAGTAAATCCAGTGTTTCGGAGCGTAGTATATCACGGTAAAACCGAATGGCTGTAGTAGCTTCATTAATATAAGGGTACTGCTCACACAATTGCGCAAGGCTGGTAAACACTTTGTAAAAACCATACAACGCTTGGGGCAAAGCACTGTGTTCAGGCGATTTTGAGTGAATTTCTTCGCTTAATTTTGCCAAGTGTTGCCATACTTTCGACCAGTTTCCATGAGGTAATTCATCAAAAAAACTATTAAAGGAAACACCTAGCTGATTGCCTGTTAAGGCATTGAGCTGTTTAGCCGAAATATACACCCTGTTTTTCTTTCGCAGTTGATGTCGCGCTTTGGCCAGTGCAGCAGGCGTATCCAACCAAATAGCCGTTTGCGGGTGACTTAAAAAATCATCCCAATATTGATGGTAGTAAGCTGGTTTTTTGGCGCCATCTTTTCTGTTATTATTGGCAAAGCCTTGTACCATTTTTAGCAAAACTCCAAAAAAACTAGCGCTGGGTGTACTGTGCAGTGGTAAGCCCATGGTTACGTTTACACTGGATATTTCTTGCGGCAGCACATTGAGAAATACGGGCAACAAATTTTCATCAGCCATAGCCACCGCCACCTGACTAAATTCACCATTTGCCAATTGTAAAACGGCCTGATTGGCCGCCACCGCCTGTAAATGGTTCCCTCCAGCTTCTACCACTTTAATACTACGGTGGATATTGCTCAAATTGTTTTCCACCCAATTAAACTTACCATCCGCCTGTAAGCGTTTTATCAATTTACTTTTTCGTAAAAAATCGCCTGCCTCTTGATCGGTATCCTTAAAATAATAAGCATCTACATCCCAATAAAAATCGGCTAAACCATTTTCATAAAGGCTTGTAAAAATTTTTTCTTCGGAAGTGTTGAGCGCGCTAAACCCTGCAAAAACAATTTTGGTAAAATGCTTTTTAATGTTTGGCAAAAGTATTTCCATACTTTCGGCCATCTGGCGATAAGCCATACCCTGATACACCTGACCCTGTGCCGCCAAGTTTTTAGTGAACGCTTCATACACTTTAGGTAGTAGCTTCCAAGTGGCCAAGTATTTTTTGAGCATTTCGCTCATTTCGCCCTCGGGTTTTAAATCCCATTTTTTGATACGCTCTACATCGGCCAAATAGCCAAAAAGGTCTGGCGCATCTACCAAGTATCGGTCTATCTCATTAAAATCTGAAAGCAGTAAACTAGACCACTGCGTAAACTCATCAAAGCTTTGTGGAGCACCAGGGTTTACTTCTGTAAAAGCTTCATACAGCTTAAATTGCAGACTAACTTGATCCAAAGTTTGCCAATTAAGCTGGTCCAGTAAAAATTCTTCAATAGTAGTAATAGTGGGACTCCAAGAGGGCTCGGTAATCATTTTACCCAGTTCCTTTTTTAAGAATATGGCGGCTCTTCGGCTAGGAAGCACTACACAAGTTTGTTGCCATTGCGGCTGACTTGCCATGAGTTCTTCCGCTACTTTCTGTAAAAAGGTGGCCATAGGGTATTTGAGTTTGGTGTGTAAAAGTACAAGCCTTTACACAGGTGCTAACCTCAAATCAAAAAATTTATAGGGTTTAAAATGCTAACGATAAAAATTGCCCGTCAATAAGCATTCCCACACTCTGGGTGCCAGCATAAAGCTCACGTTTTTTCCGGCCTTAATGGCCTTTCTAATATCGGTAGAGGCCATCTGAATAATGGGCGCATCGGTGAGCGTAACATTGGGATGGTCTTTTAATTTGCCTCCATCCATATTAATACGTGGGTACACATAAATATGGTGATTTTCTAGCATCCACTCGTAATTTTGCCACTTGTGAAAAGTCTGCAAATTATCGGCTCCCATAATTAAGCAAAACTCTCTGTCAGGCCATTTTTCGGTAGCATGTGCCAACGATTTTGCCGTGTAAGATGGCTGCGGTAAACCGAATTCCATATTGCTCACCTTCATATTTACCTCATCATCAATGGCCAGTTGTACCATGTGCAAACGCTGGTAATCATCCAATAAGGTGTTCTTCTTTTTATGGGGGTTGTGAGGTGTAACCACAAACCAAATCTCTTCCAAATCAGTAAACTCAAGCATATGCTGTGCAATTACGCAATGCCCAATATGAATAGGGTTAAAAGTCCCGAAATAAAGTCCCGTTTTTTTAGGCATCAATCTGTAAAAAATCTTTGAGTAGTTTTTCCGCATTTACTTTAGCAGTGTCCAAATCTTTGTTGAGCAAAACTTTGTCAAAACGATCTGATCGACCAATTTCTTTTCTTGCTTTAGCTAAGCGCTGACGAATTTTATCCTCGGTTTCGGTTTGGCGTCCGCGCAGTCTTTTTTCGAGCTCTTCAATGCTCGGAGGCATCACAAAAATGGCTAGTGCCTGATCGCCATATAGGCTCTTTAAATTAAGGCCGCCTACCACATCCATATCAAAAATAACCGTTTTGCCTAAATCCCATATACGCTCCACTTCACTGCGTAGAGTGCCGTACATACTTCCAGCATACACCTCTTCCCATTCAATAAAATCACCTTCTAAAACGCGTTCTTTAAAATCTTCTTCGCTTAAAAAGTAATAGTCTTTTCCGTCTTCTTCCTTGCCTCGAGATGGACGGCTAGTTGCTGAAATACTGAACTCCAAACCCAAGTTTTGCTCCAATAAATGGCGCACCAAAGTAGTTTTTCCCGAACCACTAGGTGCCGAAAAAATTACCAACTTCCCTTTTTTTTCAGTTGCCTGATCCATTATAGTACGTTCAGTATTTGTTCCTTCATTTTCTCCAATTCATCCTTCATTTCTACCACCAACTTTTGCATGCCGGCATGATTGGCTTTACTTCCTAATGTATTTACTTCTCGGCCTATCTCCTGGGCAACAAAACCCAATTTTTTACCTACAGCTCCACCTTCTTGTAGTAGCTCTTCAAAATATTTTAAATGGTTAGCCAAGCGCACCTTTTCTTCGGTTACATCCAACTTTTCCAAGTAATAAATCAGTTCCTGCTCAAAACGATTTTCGTCTGGCTTTTCGGCAATTTCGGCCAAGCCACGATTTAGTTTTTCCTTAACTCGGTTGATGCGCTCCTCTTCAAATTCGGGCACTTTAGCCAAGCGCGCATCAATATTTTGGAGGCGCTCTCGCAATTCCACTCTTAAGCTCTCACCCTCTTGTTTTCTAAAATCCTGTAACCTTTCAATGGCCTCTGCAATCACCACCTTTACGGCTTTCCATTCCTGCTCATCTACTTGGTCTTCGCCACCACTCATTACATCTGGCAAGCGCATTACAGCAGATAAAATATCGCCCTCTATTCCGTTTTTCTCTACCAAACTCTTAAGCTGACCGATGTAAGCGGTGGCCAAAGTTCCGTTTATTTTGGGTGCTTTATCCACACCCGTTACCTCGCAATAAAAGCTCATATCCATCTTTCCTCTCACCAATTGCTTGGCTAAAGTTTTACGAATGTCCTGTTCTTTTTCCTTGAACAAATGCGGCATTCGTACCGAAATATCTACCTGCTTACTGTTGAGGCTTTTTATTTCGATAGAGATTTTTTTGCTTGGAAGTTGAACCGTGGCTTTTCCAAAGCCCGTCATGGAATATAAGTTCGTCATAAGGCTGCAAAAGTAAAATAATCAGCGTTTGAAAAACGATACAAAATAGACGCCTACAAAAATGAAGCTCGCACCCAAAACACGCACCAAAGTAAGGCTATCGGTAGCCAATAAAATAGCGGCTAGGGTGGCCACCACAGGCTGCAGATAAATATAAAAACTTACCGTGGTACTGCTTACCGTTTTTAACGCAAATACATTTAGCAAATACGCCATATAGGTAGTGCATACCACCACAAAAATCACTTCCCAAAAAATAAAGGACGGCATACTTTGCCATTCAATTTGTACAAACTGCGGAACGCCAAACGGAAGTACTATAAGCAAACCGTATAAAAACACCCACTTTATTACAGTAATGGGTTGGTACCGCTGCATGAGTGGTTTTACCAACACCAAATAAGCCCCATACGAAGCCGCGTTTAAAAACACCAAAAGGTTACCCAGCGAGTGATCGCCACTAAAAATTTGATTAAAATGACCTCCTTGACTAATTAAAATTAGTGCGCCTATTAGCCCCAAAGCAATACCTACTATACGGCTGGCCGAGAGGGCTTCTTTTAATATAAGAGCCGACATTACCAACACCAAAATGGGATTGGTAGTCATCATTACAGCTGCACTAATGGGCGTGGTTAAGTTTAGGCCTTCAAAAAATAATAGTTGGTTGCATGCCACCCCAAAAAGACCACATAAGGCCAAACGAACATGATCTGATTTTGCCATTTTTTGACCTTGCATAAAGCGAGCCGTTAACCAAAAGAGCAAAGTGGCACCTAAAACACGCACCAAAATAAAGCCTCGTGGCAAAATAAAATCCGGCATTACATCTTTGGCAATACTGTAGTTAAGCCCGTAAATTACCGCTACCGCCACAAGGGCGAGATGTGCTTTAAGCTTATTATTATCCTGGTTCGCCAATCGTTTATTTACTTTTTAGGGAAATGCAAAAAACGGCATTTCATTTACACAAATCCCCTTTTTTTTAATGACTAGAAACCCAAAATAGGCGCCCCTCTAACAGCACCTTTAACACTGGGTTAATTTTTACCTTTGCAGCTCAAAATTTGAAATTTACAAAAGCCTTCTAAATATAATTGCCGCTTTATATGGCCAAAAAAAACTTAAAATTTGACTCATTAGCAATTCATGGAGGACAAGAATCAGACAAAGCCTACGGGGCCGTAATGCCACCCATTTACCAAACATCTACCTACGTGCAGGCCAGTCCTGGCGATCATAAAGGTTACGAATACTCAAGATCGGGTAACCCTACGCGCCATGCATTAGAAAAAAGTATTGCGGCTATTGAAGATGCCCAATTTGGTTTGGCCTTTGGCAGCGGATTGGCAGCCATTGATTGTGTTTTAAAAATGCTAAAACCGGGTGATGAGGTAATTTCTACCAACGATTTATACGGTGGTACGTACCGCCTTTTTAAAAATATGTTTGAGACCTTTGGTATCATTTTTCACTTTGTACCTATGGGGGCGCCCGAAACGGTGCAATCGCATGTAAATGCTAATACCAAGCTTATTTGGGTAGAAACCCCTACTAACCCCATGCTTAATATTATTGATGTTGAAGCCATTGCCGAAATATCTAAAGCAGCTGATGCCATTTTGGTGGTGGATAATACTTTTGCCACTCCGTACTTACAGCAGCCACTAAACTTAGGAGCCGATATTGTAATGCACAGCGCCACAAAATACTTAGGTGGCCACTCGGATGTGGTGATGGGTTTGTTGGCTTTAAGCGATAAAACTTTGGCCGAAAAGCTTTATTTCATTCAAAATTGCTCTGGAGCTATTTGTGGACCAATGGATTCATTTTTAGTGCTTAGGGGTATAAAAACTTTAGCGGTACGCATGCAAAGACATTGCGAAAATGGAGAAATCATCGCACACTTTTTGAAAGCGCATCCAAAGGTGGGTAAAGTGTACTGGCCCGGTTTTGAAGACCATCCAAACCACGAAATAGCTGCCCAACAAATGAACGACTTTGGTGCTATGATGTCGTTTACATTGGCCAGCGGAAAATTAGAAGACACTATAAAAGTGGTTTCAAGCTTTGAGGTGTTTACTTTGGCCGAATCTTTAGGAGGAGTAGAATCTTTGGTGGGTCACCCAGCCACCATGACGCACGCCTCTGTACCAAAAGAAGAAAGAGAAAAAACGGGGGTGGTTGATTCTTTAATCCGCTTAAGCGTGGGTATTGAAGATGCCGAAGATTTAATGAGTGATTTAGATAATGCACTAAACTTAATATAATATGCCAAGACGCAAGTTTGCTGTAATTGGAGTGGGTCAATTTGGATCGGCCATTGCCAAAAAACTTTCCGAAAAAAACTCGGAAGTTTTAGCCATTGATATTGATGAAGAAAAGGTGGAAAGTATAAAGGATGAGGTATCCTATGCAGTAACCCTAGACTCCACTGATATTAAAGCATTGGCTTCTCAAAACGTAAGTGAAATGGATGCCGTGGTGGTTTCTATTGGAGCTAATTTTCAATGCCTTTTGCTAACTACTTTTGTGCTACAAGAGTTAAATGTGAAGCGCATTATAGTAAGAGCCCAAGGGCCTACCCAGCGTAAAATTTTAGAAAAAATGGGCGTTACCGAAATACTTTCGCCTGAGGATGAAGTAGCCAGCAACATTGCCGAAAATTTAATGAACCCCAATGTACTTATGTGCATGGAATTGCCAGATGATTATGAAATTTTGGAGGTTAAATGTCCACCTGCACTGCACAACAGAACCTTGCAGGATATAGCCTTACGGGAGAAATACAAGGTGAACCTGATAACCGTTTTGCAAACAAAAGAAAATGGCGAAATGCACATTGTGGGCGTACCACAGTCGGAAACCATTTTGCACTCACAGGATTTAATTGTGGTGTTTGGCAAGACCGCCAACATTAACCGTTTTATGGATATTAACCAATAAATGAAACAGTTCTTTATAACCGGGACCAGCTCCGGCATAGGGCAATCATTGGCCAAAGCTGCCTTAGCAAATGGCGATTTAGTTCACGGCTATAGCCGAAGAAATAATTGGGAGCAAGCCAATTTTTATCATCATACAATTGATTTTAGTAAGCCAGGGGAATGCACGCGACTTCGGTTTGATGTAAACCCTGCGGCCAAGGAGTATATTTTGATAAACAATGCTGGCTGGCTAGGTGAGGTAAAACCCTTAGCCGAAGTAAGCCCGGAAAACATGGCTCTGGCCCAACAAATTAATTTTGTTGCACCCAGTATTTTAAGCGCTCAATTTTTAAAACAAACAAAAGGACTTTCTCAAAAAATAAGTATCCTTCAAATTTCATCTGGAGCCGCCCAATATGCTGTGCCGGGTTGGAGTAGCTATTGCAGCAGTAAAGCCGCCCTAAATATGCTGGCTCGTAGCATCGCGGCAGAGTATCCGCAAGTGCGCAGTTTGGCCATTGCCCCTGGCATTGTTGACACCCCTATGCAATCCGAAATTAGAAGTTTAAACCCCGCTCATTTTACCGAAAAAGAGCGATTTATAAACTATCATAAAAACGGTGAGTTAAGCAGCAGCACAGCGGTTTCTGAAAAAATTATGCAAGTAATCTATGATAAAATTACTCCTCCAGATTGTGTATTTTCGCTGAATAGCCTTTAACTAACTTTCAATATTAATAATGAAAAAAATTATCCCTTTTCTAATAACCAGTTTAGTGCTAAGTCTTTCATCATGTAAAGATGATAACAAATCTGGAACTCTTGATGACTCTTACACCGCTAGATTAGTGGGTGTTTGGACTTTAAAATCGGTAGATTACGAAGCTGATGTAAACCTTGCGGGAACTCCCATCCCTATTGCTGGAAGTGGTACAAGCCTTGACGGTTCTATTGCTTTTACGCAACAGCCCAACACCTACAAGTTAGATTTAAAATTTAACGCAGCCGTTGATCTTGGAGGAGGAGTGCCCATTCCCATCCCCATTGACGAGACCAGCCAAGGCACTTGGACAACCACTGCAGATGACAGTAAAATTATTGTTACCGATGACCAAGGGATGACCACCCTTTTTGAAGTGGTAACCAATGAAAGTAACCGACAAGTGTTTAAAGGCACCATGACGCAGGACGCCCCCATTATTGGCAAAATAGACGTAGATGTAGTTTTAGAATTTACGCGATAAACCCATTTATCTCATTTTTAAAGCCCGCTTTTTCACTTTCGAAAAAGCGGGCTTTGTATTTTTAGACGTGCCTTTTATGCCTTAATTTGCGCGTCTGAAAGCTTGGCGCTAAGCCTTTCAAAATATCCAGAAAATACCATGCAAAATAAATTAGATCAGTTAGCCAATAAAATTGCCAAAGCCCAACTAGGTGGTGGTGAAAAACGAATTGAAAGCCAACATAATAAAGGAAAGCTTACCGCCCGTGAGCGCATTCATTTTTTGATGGATGAAGGAAGCTTTGAAGAAATTGGCATGCTGGTAACCCACCGCAGTACTGATTTTGGTTTAGACAAACAAAAGATTTTAGGCGATGGTGTGGTAACTGGTTACGGTACTGTTAACGGCCGTTTAACCTACGTTTTTGCGCAAGATTTTACCGTATTAGGTGGCTCTTTAGCCGAGGCACATGCCGAAAAAATTTGCAAGGTGATGGATCTTGCCATGAAAAACGGGGCGCCTATTTTAGGCCTTAATGATTCGGGTGGCGCGCGAATTCAAGAAGGGGTGGTTTCACTAGGCGGCTATGCCGATATATTTTACCGCAATACACTAAGCAGCGGTGTTATTCCGCAGCTATCGGCTATTATGGGGCCATGTGCTGGAGGGGCTGTTTATTCGCCAGCCCTTACCGATTTTATTGGCATGGTAGAAAACACCAGCTATATGTTTGTTACTGGACCCAACGTGGTAAAAACGGTTACGCATGAGGAAGTAACTTCAGAAGAATTAGGAGGTGCTTCAGCACACTCTACCAAATCGGGGGTAACCCATTTTACCTTTCAAAATGAAATTGCATGCCTTAACGGGTTTAAAAAATTGCTGAGCTACATTCCGCAAAACTGCGAAGAAGATGCTCCAAGTTTACCCTACACTTCGGGTGATGAAAACCGACCTGCCTTAAATGATATTATTCCGGCCAACCCCAACCAGCCTTACGATATTAGAGAGGTAATTAACGGAACAGTAGATGGTGAAAGCTTTTTAGAAGTACACAAAGATTTTGCTGCCAATATAGTGGTAGGTTTTGCGCGCTTAGGCGGAAAATCCATTGGAATTGTAGCCAACCAACCAGCCTATTTAGCAGGGGTTTTAGATATTGACTCGAGCACCAAAGCCGGCCGTTTTGTGCGCTTTTGCGATGCCTTTAACATTCCGTTATTAGTGTTTGAAGATGTGCCTGGATTTTTACCCGGTACCGACCAAGAGTGGAACGCCATTATTACCAATGGCGCCAAATTGCTCTATGCTTTTAGTGAAGCCACCGTGCCGCGTATTACCGTTATTACTAGAAAAGCTTACGGAGGTGCCTACGATGTAATGAACTCAAAACACATTGGTGCCGATATGAACTATGCTTGGCCTAGTGCCGAAATTGCCGTGATGGGTGCCAAAGGAGCGGCCGAAATTATTTTTAAAAATGAAATAAAAGCAGCCGATGATCCTGCCGCCAAACTAGCCGAAAAGGAACAAGAGTATGGCGATATTTTTGCCAACCCTTACCGTGCTGCAGCCCGTGGTTATGTAGATGAAGTAATTAAGCCCGAGCAAACCCGCCAAAAATTAATTAGGGCTTTTGCTATGCTGCAAAACAAGGCCGTAAAACTGCCTAAAAAGAAACACGGGAATATTCCTTTGTAAAACTGGAAGACCATGACCAAAAACCGTATTCAACGAATTTTAAACATTTTTACTCTTTTACTACTCTTTCATTTTAGCTTATTTGGGCAAAACAATGGAGTACATGCTCATAAAAGTGAAGCCCTAAAATTTAGATTACCTCCGAATGTCCCTTCGGCTATTTTTGAAATGGGAAATTTTGTCTATTCCGTCCACTACAAAGGCAAGGCTATTCACCTCAGAAAGTTAGCCAAAACCGATCTTAGTTTGGTAGAAGAGTGGAAACTTAAAGACCCCGCCCTTTCAAAATTCACAATTTATAAGTTTCTATCCACCACCAAAACGGAAAGTGGCCTGAGTATTATGGCGCACGTTTATAATTCAAAAAGGAAGCAAGAGCATGTATTCAACGTGCAGATTACAGCTACTGGCGAAATACAAAATGCGAAAAAAGTTTTCTCTACAACCGAACATACGGGGTCTGTAAAAAGTATCGTGGAATATAAATCCCCTAATTCGCGAATTTCTGTTTTTTATATTGAAAAGTACAACCAGGATGGAACGCGCAAACTTCCAGAGTTTGTTGCAGTAAGTGACCATTTAAACGTGATGTGGCGCGGTGTACCAACTGTAAAAGGCAATAGCAGAATGGCTTTTCTACCTATAAATATGACTGTAGATAATAAAGGTAATTTTTATATTCTAGGCTACGAAACTACTTCTGCCAAAATCAATTATAAGTCTCATCTAAACTCAAACTATTTCATTGCTAAGTATTTTCAGGGCGAAAATACTGAGAAATACAATGTTGATAAACCTGAGCTAATTCTACATGGAGGCGGTATAGGCTTAAACCCTTCGGGCAATGTAATCTTTAGTAGCTTTTACTCCTTGGCGGAAAGTGAATCCTTAGACGGCACGTTGACCATAATTCTAGATAAGGGACTTCAACAATTGAATCAACAGCAAACGGCATTTTCTGAAGATACCGTACAGAAACTTATGGCTATCCCTAATATGACGATGAGCAGCGATTTTAAACCCGCTGAGCAATTTCATAATAACGGAAAAACTACTCTAGTAATGGAGTGCTACTCCAGTGGTTTACTTTACAGTTATGGCATTGCTTTATTTTTTGTTGAAATAGATTCCCAAAACGGACGGCTCATCAAAATGCAGTACGTTCCCAGTAATATAAGAATGGGGGATCAGTTTAAAATGTATTACTTAGAAAGAGAAGGAAATGATATTGATGTGATTCAATTTGACATGAATTATAAATTGCTCGTTGAAGAGGGAATCGCTGTTAAAAAAAATATGTTTTCATCTTCTCTTGTTCACATAAAGCTCAATGCATATGAAAAGCCAACGTACACCTTGCTTATTAATAAGGATACTTTTGGGAAATTTTTAAATTCATTTACTAGTCGTACAGTTAAGGATTCTGAACGCTCCTATTATGGGCTAGCACAGTATGGCGTAAATAAACTTGTGGTGTATAAGCATAACCTGCCCGATCCGAAATAACCGTTTTTTATTTTGCTTTTAAAGTGTAAAATTTGAGACTAATCATTAACCGCAAATACGGTAAATATGCTTCTGTAAATATTGACTTTCTAAAACTATTATTCATGCAAAAAAATTATTCCCTTTTCGCCTTCCTTTTATTGGTATTTATCTTTTCTGCTCAAACAGCCCTAGCCCAGTGTGCATCGGCAGCCAACATTGTTACCGTAATTACCAATGGTAAAAAATACCAAGTAGTTAAGGAAAATAAAACATGGGCCAGCGCAGCCAGTTGTGCAGTAAGCTTAGGCGGTTACTTGGTTGAAATAAACAGCCAAGCGGAGCAAGACAGCGTGTATCATGCCATTACTTCGGTGGCCAATGTAGCCAGTAATTACACCACAGTTAGTGATGGCGGTGGTATTGCTTACGTTTGGATAGGCGCCAGCGATGTAAACACCGAAGGCACTTGGATATGGAATGGCGATGGGGCCACCACGGGAACTACCTTTTTTACCGGGCAAGGGTCTGCCGGAACTAACAACGGAGCCGTGGTAAACAGCCTTTACAATAATTGGGGAGGTACCTCTGCTGGACCAACCACTAAAGAACCCGATAACTTTTCAAACAACCAAGATGCGGCTGCTATTGCCTTAGCGGGATGGCCTGCTTTTAACCCCGGCTTTTTAGGTGTGGCCAATGAGTGGAATGACATTAACGCCACCAACAGCATCTACTTTGTAGTAGAGTTTGATTGCAGCAAATCATCTAGTAGCGTTACGGATTCGGCCTGTGGTAGTTATACCGTTCCGAGTGGAGACGAAACCTACAACAGCAGTGGTGTTTATATGGACACGGTGCTAAACTCCAACGGCTGCGATAGCGTGCTTACCATTACCCTAACTATTACTAATTTAGACACCAATGTAAGCCAAAATAGTGTGCTGCTTAGCGCGAATGATTCTACCGCTAGCAGCTACCAGTGGTTAGATTGCAACAATGGTTTTGCCATGATTACAGGGGCTACCAGTAAAAGTTATACCGCTACCAGCAATGGTAGTTATGCCGTTATACTAAACAAAAATAACTGCAGCGATACCTCCGCCTGTAAAACGGTAAATGATGTTTCGTTAGCAAAAGCGATAAGCTTAACCCAGGCCCAGTTGTTTCCCAATCCTACAAACGGTAGTTTTACTCTAAATCTTGGAACACCTTTGCACCACTTTCACATTCGGGTGAAAACCCTAAACGGCCAAACGCTAAGCCAACAGTATGTGGACAAAGGCCTGCAAGTGCCTTTAAAACTTAACCAACCGGCTGGCTTATACCTTTTAGAAGTGGTGAAAGACAACCAAACGTTGCATACTCTAAAACTTTTAATTAACTGATTACCATGAGAATAAAAGCCAATAATCCCGAAGAGTATATTGCCCAATTAGCGGATGACCGTAAAGAGGCGATAAACGGTTTACGCAAAGTAGTGCTGGATAACCTGCCTCCCAATTTTGAAGAGTGTATGAACTATGGTATGTTGGGCTATGTAGTGCCGCACAGTGTATACCCTCCGGGTTACCATTGCAATACCGAGCTGCCTTTGCCTTTTATGAATTTGGCCAATCAAAAAAACTTTATTGGGGTGTACCACTTGGGTATTTACGCTATTCCTGAGTTATACGATTGGTTTGTGGAAGAGTATGGCAAGCGTGTAAAAACTAAATTAGATATGGGTAAGAGCTGTATTCGTTTAAAAAAGATGGATCAAATTCCTTTTGATTTATTTGGCGAGCTAGCTTCTAAACTTACCGCCCAGCAATGGATTGATGTGTACGAAGCCAAGCTAAAAAGGTAAAATGCCCAAGCTGCTACTTTTAAGTGAAGTTCATATTCCCCTATTAATGGAATGGGCGTTAGAACTTAATAAAGTGGATAGTTACGAAGTGCAACGAGCTAGGCTAGAAAAAATGTTTACCTACCCTACTTACCGTTGCTTTGGCTTTTTTGATAAAGAGGAGCTACTCGGCTATAGCGGCAGCTGGACTACCGAAAGGTTGTACTCTGGTAAGCAGTTAGAGTTGGATCATGTACTTATAAACCCTGCACTAAGATCTAAGGGTTATGGTGGTCAATTTTTAGAGGCGCTTCAACAATGGGCGCTAAACCACGATTATCAAACCATAGAATTAAACAGCTACTTGGAAAACCGCAGGTCGCACGATTTTTATAAAAACCTAGGCTTTCGCAAGCTGGGTTTTCACTTTCAGAAAAAAATACAATAAAGCCCGCCTATCAAAGGGTAAGGCGGGCTTTAAGCAATATTAAGCCGCGCGTTTCTTTTGCGCTTTTAACTTGGTTTTTACTCGGCTCAGTGCTAAGTTCCACCTTTCTTGTTCATCAGTACAAATTACCTGCATTAAGGCTTCTTTTAAATAGGCCTTGGCCAATTTTAATTGATGTTGTTTTTCTAAAATCAAGGCCATGTTTCCTAAAATAATGCTTTGATTTACAGTAGGTAAGCGCTGGCAATACACCAACACCTGTTGAGCCTTTTTGAGTTTTCCGGTAGTAATGTAAAGCGTTACCAAGTTTTCGTAGGCACAGGCATATTCCGAATCTGCATTAATGGCATTTTCAAAATAGGTTTCGGCTAATGCGTAGTTTTTTAAACTGTATAATTGTAATTTACCCATAAGGCAATTGGCGGCTGCATGGTTTTGTTCGTAGCTTAAGGCATAGATTAAATTTTCCATGGCCTCGCTCAACTCCCATGGGTAGTTTTCGAGGGCTTTTAAATAGTATGTTTCGGCTAAAGTGGCCATGATAGATTGTCTTAAATAATTAAAAAATAGTGGGAAAACCCAAGCCTGTATAAGTTTTAAACCGTGTTAAACACGATGGACAGAAAGGCGGTATTTGGGCAAAAAAAATCCCGACCTAATTAAGACCGGGAGCGAATACAAGTATTGCGAAGCAATGAGATTTAGCTCTCCGGTATAAAGTAAAAATGGATTTGTGGATTATCTGAAAAACGCATATTCGCTCGCTTTAAAATTTGAAGCGGCAAAACACATTTAATTTTGCCTCTTTACAAAGAGGGATTGAATAACAGCGACCTAGTAAAACGTTAACGGGCGCTTTCACTTAGTTAAGGGATTGCAAGATTGGAGGCAATATTGCTTTTTATGGGAATCTTTTCCTTGCAATAAATTCTTACCTTTATTCACCCAAATAACCACCCTGTTTTGAAAAAAAATACCCACCTTTTAATTTTTACCGCCCTGCTTGTTTTTGTGAGTTTTGGTAGGCTTAAAAGCCAAAATACCTGCCCCACTTGGGAGTGGGCTACCCAAATGCAAAAAAGCAATAACCCAGGTAAAATTTTAAAAGCAACAGGAGACGATCATGGCAACTTTTATGTGGTTGGCTGGTTTACAGGAAGCCTTACCCTAGGCACTACTACTATTGCCACTCCCAGTGCCAGTTTTTTTGTAGCCAAATTTGATTCAAACAAAGTTTGGGCCTGGAGTGTGAAATTTGAGTTAAGTACACCCCAATACTATGCAACACATCATCTATTTTCAAAAGGTCTAAATTTACAATATCATCCTGCAGGAAAGTTGGTAGTAACAGGCCTCTTATCCGATTCCGCTAGTTTTGATTCTTTAAGCCTAACAAACTCAAGCCAACAAAATAATCTCTTTGTTGCCCAGCTCAATACTAATACTTTGCAATGGGAATGGGCTCAAAAAGCCGAAGGGATTTTTAATTATGTTAATAATTACAACACAGGGAATCGGCTGATTTACGATTCCGCTGGGAATGTGTGTCTTTCGGGTTATGTCTATAATAGCCCCCCTCAAGGAAATTTAATTTTTGGTAGTGATACCTTAGAGGTTAATACAAATTATATGGCTTTTATCGCCAAATTAAACCCTCAAGGAAATTGGCAATGGGCGCGTAAGCTAAGTTTTGCTCGTTCTTACGGCACACAAATAACAACTTACCCAAACGGAAATGTAATGGTAGCAGGCAGTTTTACTGGAACCATTAATTTTGCCAATCAACAAGCAACGGCAGTAAACCAAGATATTTTTTTAGTCACTTACAGCCCAGCCGGGCAGCCCCTTAATTTGAAAACGGTTGCAGGCGCATGGCTTGGGCATTTGGCACTGGATGGACAACAAAACCTTTATATAATTGGCACTTCTGGTGATACACTTATCTTCGGAAATGACACGCTTAATGCACCGGGTTACTTTATCGCAAAGTTTAATAGTAGTGGAAATCCGCAATGGGCAAAACCCTTTGGTGCTGGTCTAGGTTGGTACAATTCGCCTTTAATGGCTATAACAAGTCCAAATGGAAAAACAACCATGACCGACCTTCAGCATGGTTTGGCCTATTTTGGTGACGACACCCTACAACCTAACTTGGGCCCTTACGTTGCTGC
Source organism: uncultured Owenweeksia sp. (assembly GCA_937146805.1). Taxonomy (GTDB): domain Bacteria; phylum Bacteroidota; class Bacteroidia; order Flavobacteriales; family Schleiferiaceae; genus Owenweeksia. Next base: position 109,286 of record CAKZRR010000038.1, read on the forward strand.
TATAGACAGTGCCGGAAATTGGTTAGGGGCTGGTCAAGCTAGAATAACTAGTAGACCAATAACTCCTTATGAATCATTACAACACGCCATTACCGAAGATTTGCAAGGAAACCTATTTATTATGGGGACACTGTTTGATGATTATCAATTTGGGCTTCATCACTTATCAAACCCATTAGACTATGCCGCTAAAATAAGTTACCAACCCAATATTGCTTTGCAATTTGATGCCGATACACTCCATTATTTTTGTGGAGACTCCTTAGAAATCGACCTGAAATCAAACAGTGCCGCACAGCTTTACTATAACTGGGCACCTACAACTGGCCTAAACGACAGCACCATACGAAACCCTACCTCTAAACATCGGGGAGTGATAAAGTATGTTGTTGATGCACACTCATCAAACGGTTGTACTGTAAGAGACTCCGTTATTGTAATTAGAGATACCTCGGTTTGGTTTGGAAGAGGAATTCACTTTAAACCTATCTTGGGCGCAAGGGTTTTTTGCAGCGACAGCATAACAATTTCAACAATAAACACCTTTGCTTCCTACCTTTGGAGTACAGGCGATACTACCGCAACTATTTCTCCCACAAAGCCCGGCACCTATATTTTAACGGCCTATGATGGTGATGGTTGTTTTAGCCATGATAGTATTACTATACACCCTTTGGTGGCTATTAATACCGCCAGCCCTTTACTTTGCCCCAACGATTCGGTAGTGTTGAATGTAAACGCTACAGACTTAGACAGTTTACGCTGGTTTAATGGCAGTAATACGGCACAGCAAACCGTTACGCAAGCCGGAAACTATTGGGTTACCGCCTACAAGCAAAATTGCTACTATACCGATACTATTACCGTAGTTGATTTTACAGATACGGCCAACGCCCAGTTTAGCTATACCAATATGGGTTTAAAAGAGGTACAATTCAAGCCAGTTTCTATAGGTATTGCCACCGGCTTTTGGGATTTTGGAGATGGAAATACCGCCTCTGGAATAAACGCGCAGCATAGCTATGCCAACTATGGCAGCTATTATGTTTGTTACCATGTAACCGATGTTTGCGGTTACACCGCACAGGTTTGCGATAGTATTACTGTAGCGCCTGTTGGTTTAAACGAATGGAATAAAAGCGATGGCTTTAGTTTGTACCCCAATCCTAGTTCGGGAGATTTATTTTTGCAAGCAGATGAGCCTTTTACAGGTACTCTTAATTTGTACAATTCATCCGGAATGCTGGTGTACCAAAAACACCTTCCGCGAAAGCGGCAATGGCACCTAAACCTTAGTCATTTACCTAACGGCTTTTACGTGGCACAAATAGGTAATCAACGTTTTAGATGGGTTAGGGATTAGTGTTCTACTTTACAACCAACTTCAACTTTCTTACCTTTATTCATCCAAATAACCACCCTGTTTTGAAAAAAAATACCCGCCTTTTAGTTTTTACCGCCCTCTTTATGTTTGTTGGCTTTGGCAACCTTAAAAGCCAAAATACCTGCCCCACTTGGGAGTGGGCTACCCAAATGCAAAATAGCAATAACCCAGGTAAAATTTTAGAAGCAACGGGAGACGATCATGGCAACTTTTACGTGGTTGGCATGTTTACAGGAAGCCTTACCCTGGGCACTACTACTATTTCCACACCCGATACCAGCTTTTTTGTAGCCAAATTTGATTCAAACAAAGTTTGGGCCTGGAGCGTGAAGTTTGAATTAGGGCTACCATATTTTGGGAATCCCGTAAGCCGGGGTGTCATTACGATAAAATATCATCTATCAGGAAAATTGGCCGTAAGAGGCCCACTATTCAATTCCGCTAATTTTGATACTCTAAGCCTCCTAAACATCGTTCCTCTAAATGAAAATCTTTTCGTTGCCCAACTTAATACTAGCACCTTGCAATGGGAGTGGGCTCAAAAAGCAGAAGGTTCCTTTAACAATTTTGGTGATTTGATTTATGATTCTGCAGGAAATGTCTGTTTTTCAGGCAATGCTTTGGGCTATTCTACTTCTGGTAGTTTAATTTTTGGTGCAGATACCTTAACCGTTGATACAGCTAACATGGGCTTTGTAGCCAAACTAAACCCTCAAGGAATTTGGCAATGGGCGCGTAAAGTTCATTTTTTTTCTAATCGGCCCGGCCATTTAACAACATATCCTAACGGGGATATAGTGTTAGCTAGCAGTTTTACTGGAACGATTAATTTTGCCAATCAGCAAGCAACGGCAGTAAATGAAGATGTTTTTTTAGCCACTTTTAGTGCCTCAGGGCAACCTCTTAATCTACAAACGGTAAGCGGTTTTAATGTATCGTCTGTTAAACATTTAGCTATGGATGTGCAACAAAACATCTACATCGCAGGTGATTTTATTGGGAAACTCGTTTTCGGAAGCGACACGCTTAATGCTCGAAATGCGGAAGGCAGCTTTATAGCGAAATTAAATAATAATGGAAATTGGCAATGGGCAAGATCTTTTGGTCGCACCTCTTATTCTTTCTTAAGCCAGGCTAAAACCAACTCCTCTGGGAGAACATCCCTCACGGGTACATTTGTGGTAAAAGTAGGCTTCGGTATTGACACCCTTAAAACTGACAGCTACTTTAGCCTCTATATCTGTGTAATAGACAGTGCTGGCAATATTGAATGGGCTGGAGCACCGCGAAAAACCAATGGCCCATCTCTTAGCGGCATGTGGCCAGTTAATATCACAGAAGATTTACAGGGAAACATATTTATAATCGGAGTATCCAATTATGATGCGCAATTCGGTTTGCATCATCTAGCAGGCCCTGTCACCTTTGCCGCCAAAATAAGTTATCAGCACAATATTGCCTTGCAATTTGATGCCGATACACTCCATTATTTTTGTGGAGATTCGCTGGAAATAAACGTAGAATCAAACAGTGCCGCACAACTTTACTACCAATGGACACCCAGTGCCGGCCTAAATGACACCACTAAACGAAACCCAACTACAGGGTACGCTGGGGCAATAAAATATAGGGTACGGGCGCATACATCAAATGGTTGTACCGTTAACGACTCTGTAACGGTAATTCGTGATTCTTCGAAATGGTATGGCAGCGGAATTAACTTAGCCGCCTCTAATCCCAACAACATATTTTGTTTTGGCAATGGGCTTTCTGTTGGAGCTCCAAATTATTACACCTCTTATCTTTGGAGTACAGGTGACACGACTAATATTATTCTGCCCACAAAGCCCGGCACTTACATTTTAACCGCCTACGATTCCAGCGGTTGTTTTAGCCGAGATAGTATTACAATACACCCTTTGGTGGCTATTAATACCGCCAGCCCTTTACTTTGCCCCAACGATTCGGTGGTGTTGAATGTAAACGCTACGGGCTTAGACAGTTTACGCTGGTTTAATGGCAGTAATGCGGCACAGCAAATTGTTACGCAAGCCGGAAACTATTGGGTTACCGCCTACAAGCAAAATTGCTACTATACCGATACTATTAAAGTGGTTGATTTTACCGATACAGCCAATGCCCAGTTTAACTTTACCAATATGGGTTTAAAAGAGGTACAATTCAATCCAGTTTCAATTGGTATTGCCACCGGCTTTTGGGATTTTGGAGATGGAAACACGGCCTCTGGAATAAACGCGCAACATAGCTACGCCAATTACGGCAGCTATTATGTTTGTTACCATGTAACCGATGTTTGCGGTTACACCGCACAGGTTTGCGATAGTATTACTGTAGCGCCTGTTGGTTTAAACGAATGGAATAAAAGCGATGGCTTTAGTTTGTACCCCAATCCTAGTTCGGGAGATTTATTTTTGCAAGCAGATGAGCCTTTTACAGGTACTCTTAATTTGTACAATTCATCCGGAATGCTGGTGTACCAAAAACACCTTCCGCGAAAGCGGCAATGGCACCTAAACCTTAGTCATTTGCCTAACGGCTTTTACATGGCACAAATAGGTAATCAACGTTTTAGGTGGGTGAAAGATTAGTTTAACCATTAGGGCGCGCAACGCTGAGCAAATAACGTGCGTCTGTTAAGGGTAAACTAATTCATCTATAAAAATGAAAAAAATAATTACTCTGGCGCTTTGCGCCCCAATGGCCTTATTGGCTCAAAATTACATTACCGTAGGCACCGATGGATCTGGCGATGACCACGGTATGGATGCGAAATCTATAGAGGTTGCCCTCAGCGCTCAAGCGGATACCTTATTGATTAGAGTGGGTCATTACGTAGCTCGTGGCAACGATTTTGGCTACGCCCTTGCCTTAGACACCAACAACAACGTAAATGATGGTGCTACCCCTCCGCAACACAATTTGCAAAGCCAAACGCCCAACACTTCGCTTACCTATGATGTGATGTTGTATGGCTACCAAAATGGTTTTTTTCCTACGGTATATACCGAAAGTTACGATGCCGGTGGAGTAAGCAACATTACCTTTGAATTGGATACGATAGATGCTAATCATGCCATCTTTAAAATTCCTTTGCAATTTTTGGGCTATGCCACCACGTATAACATTCTTGCTTTTACGGGTTCGTTTGATATTGCGCCAAGTGGTGCAGGGCCAAGCGATGTAATGCCCAATAGCACGTATGCCACCTCCAAGCCCTTTAATGTTTCGCTAGAAGAGCTGAGAGCTAACCTGGCTTTATACCCCAACCCTGCTCAAAACTATATTAAGCTAGATTATAACGGAACGGTGCAAATAAAAGATGCCACCGGAAAAACATGGCTTAGCAAACGGAGCCAAAAAGGGGAGCCTTTTGAGTTAGAAAACCTACCCCCGGGCAGCTACTTCTTGTTTGATGAAGAAGGTAAGCCTCTTGGGAGATTTCAAAAACAATAAATGCAAAGCCCTTTAGGAATCATCTTAAAGGGCTTTTTTTTTGACACGCTTTGATGCAAACTCTCTCAGGCTCATCACGCTGCTTAACATTAAGAAAATTATAAAAGCAGCCCTACCGTTTGTGATATTGCCAAAGGAGGGATACAGCTTATGTGCCCTTTATTGCTACACGCCTCTTCTAAATCTCGCTCACTAAAACCACGAAGAGTTATTCACCTCGAATTTTGCAGCGGTGAATTAGCCGAAGGGTTGGAGTGGCAAGAGGCACTGGTTTAGTGGGCTTTGATAGTTCACTTAGCCTCAAACAATATCCTACTAAGACTTAAGCCAAACTTTTGTTTATCGGGTAATGAGTGATGGGAATATACAGAGGCTAAGATGAAGAATGGTCATTCTCGTTTTAAACTTTTATAAACGTTATCATACATAGATGCAGCCTCCTTGCCTTGTATTGAAGTGCTTTTATTTACATAATACTGTTGCTCCATACTTTCAAAAGAGAACGCCATATCCGCTATTAGTTTGGCCTTCGAAATGTTGATCTTTAAAACTCCGAGGAATAACCGCACTCTCAAACATATAATATGCCTCCTATATAATATTCTACTTTTCTTAAAATTCCCAACTGAGAGTGAAATATTCCGCCAGGCCGTTGTGGCAATGTCCCTAAGATTATTAAACCTTCCCTGTCTTACTTTATCATTAAAACTCATTTCGTATAAGGTGAAAATGTACGGCAATGCCTTAAGGGTGTTAAGTCGGAATAATGGATTAGCTGGATGAGAATCATGGGGAACCACATTATGACTTTTTACATATTGGATGTAGTAGTTAAGACCCTCAATGTTTTGTAGCTCAATGAGGTGAACCGAATACTCCAATTTGAGTGAGTCTTCCTTAGCCTCCCTAAATCTTTGTAAAACGTAACCCAACACCTTATCTGATTTTCTTTTAATTAGTTGGGATACTACGTAATTTTCAAACTGATCTTTTTGGATTTTTAAAAGAAGTAACTCGACCTCTTCATTTTCTCCACCTAACTCAAAATAGGTAAGAAGAATATCGTGCTGCTGGAAGTCACGTGACATCATATAAGGAATAAGACTATCGGAAACTTGCTTTAAGCCATGTTTTTTACAATAGGCCAAGTGACCCTCTAAAACTCCATGATATTCTATTCCGGAAGCTATGTTGGTGATAACACGTCTATCCAAATCCTCCTTACTTACCACCGTTTCTACAAAATCAATTACACCCCTTTCATGGTCGTCCCATTTTATAAATGAAACCATATCCAAATAAACCTCCTGCGGATAGTGGGTGAAATTGAGACGCCTTATCAAAAAGCATAATTTGGTCGCTAAGCCATTTACCCGGGTTGTGTTTTCATCAGGATAGTTTAGAGCCTTGGTAAAGTCAATGCCCTGAATTTTCTCATCACACCACTGCTTTACATACTCAGTCTGATCGTACGAAATCTTTAAATCAGAATGACTTTTTAAAATATCAACTATTCCCTCAATTGAATGATGCATCCAATTCTTATTGACACGATTAAGCAGTTTACTTCTTTCGGCTATTTGTCCTTTCCGAAAGATTCGTAAAGCATCTAAGACTTCTGGAAGATACTTCTCATAATCAAATGCTCCTCCAGGGGTTTTCCATATTTCATCATAGGATAAGGTATCCTTACCACGGTCAGTAAATATTTGATCCAAAGCACCAAGAAACTCCTCTTTATTAAAAACGGCTGATATACGTTGTCTGAACTTCTTTTCCCTTTTTTTTTCATAATTGTATTCTGGCAGTTCCAAGTATTCAGTCAGATTAATCAGCAGATTAAATTTTACCAGATACGCTGAATTGGAAATGTCTAGAAAATGTTGAAATCTCTTCATTTCATCAATTTGAAGTTTACCCAAATTGAATTCAGCGACTACGAACTCGATACATTTGAAATCTACCAGTAATGCAAGTTTATGTATGACATCATGGTCGTCAAATCCCCTCGAATAGACATCTTCAAATGCTTTAAAAACCTGATTTGTAGTTATGAAGTATTCTAGTACAAATGGAAAGTTCTTGTCAAAACTATATATTCTTCTGTTTAAAAGAATATTCCTTAACTGCTCATACACCTTTTGGTTTTGAGGAAACTCCTTAGCTACATTGATAAGTGTATCCTTAACAACTTCTTGATAGTAAGCTGAACCTGAAATTTTACTGAACTCGTCAATCACAAAGTCTAAAAGTTTCAAAAATGCCTCTTCACTGTTGATTTTGGACAAACAATTGCGGAGTTCGGAATCTTCGTTGCTAAGTCTGTCCAAACTCGTATCCTCGCCATTAATACTTTTTCTGGCTCTTTCTATTACTAAGTCCACATAGTCATTTTGAAATCCTTGCTTATGGATAGCGTAATAAAGGGTATAACAAACCCAAGTATCCTCAGAATCTTTGAAAGCTTTTACTATCCTTTTGAAATCAGAACTTTCAAGATCAAAAACTTCTATATAAGCCTTTAAGGTTTGATATGGTAACACTTGGTAATCTAATAGCAATGCTTCAAGAACCTTCTTGACCCGAGGTGCCAAAGAAGGATAAAAGGAAGCCATTTCTTCGTAGAAAACGAGAATTTCAAGTATGGATGAATTCACTGGATGAGTTGGGTCAGACTCCAAAGAATCTGTTAAAAACGCTAAGCTCTTCTCGGATTTGGTGAAGTTGGCTAAGTCTTCATGTCGATAAACCATCCTATTGATAGGTCTATTTTGCTTTTTGAACAAAGTGAGAAGTCGAGTTAGAATTTCAAATCTTAGATTTGGATTTATTCTATCTGGCTCAAAAGCAAAAAACACACTTGGATCACTTTGGGCTAACCAGTCTACAAGTTCCATACCTAAGCCTTCTTCATGTCCGGTAATACTTATTATCAAAGAAATGGTGTTTACCCATGTTGGCTTCACTTTTCTAAAAGTTGGATAAAAAGAAATCACTTCTTTAACCTTCTGAAAGTCGCACGTAGATAATACCTCTGCAGCAAGATATTCTTGAAAGTTGTTATGAATGAATTGCCAATTTGAATCTTTGTCCTCCTCTCCTATTAAAAGTGAGCTAGCAAACTTTACAATAGTGCACTCTGAAGGCTTCAATATTTTAGATAGTTCAGCAGTAGAAATATGGTTTTTCCCTTGGCATTCAAGAATAAAAGCCAGTTTGGTAAGAGCCTCTCTCATTTCTTGAACCTTCATCAGCTTAACTTCACCAAAGTATCTTTTTACATCTTTTTTAATATTCTCTACTATAATGTCCTTAAAAAAAGCTGCTTTGCTTTCTGAAATCGTATTTTTCTCATCGTATTGCTGACTGAGTCTGAGCAAATAATAAGGAATGGTAATCAGCTTGTTTAATTTCTTTTGATATACCTCTTTTAAAAAACTATCCTTTTTTAAGGGAATTAATTTTTCTAAATAGACATGAATATCATCATAGTCCAAGTCTGATAAATAACAGGCTTTAAAGCCATTCAAAGTACTTAGGGCGGAGTTACCAATAGCAGCAGAGAAAAAACTTAGGCGACATGATACCACTACATTGGCAGCTGGGAAGTCAGTGGTAAATTCAAGTATCTTTCTAGTTACAGAATCAAAATGACCTGTTTGTACCTCGTCTAGTCCATCTAATAGGATTAAGAGTCGTTCCTCTGGAATATCTTCTATAGAGGGAATATAATCTTTGATGGATTTATTAGTGTGGGTATTTAGATACACCACGAATGGGTAGTAGGAATATTCAGGAGTTCCCGCCAGATAAGCTAAATACTTTAGCTCTACGCTTTTTCCAACCCCAGCCCCACCAAGTAAAGCAATACGGCTGTTTTGCTGTAATTCGGTTATTAGGCTTTGATCATTCTTATCAAAAATAAAAACATCACGCGGTTCGTGAACCTTTCGGGAAATGTAATTTTCGGGAATCGCATATGTATTTCTTGAAACCTCTTTTCTAAGTCTAATCTTGTTGTACTCAATATCTCCACAAAATGCTTTAACCCATTCAAGCCCAAAAAATTCTAAAACTATTTCTGGTTGGAGTTTTAGTTTAGAGTTAAGAAAATTGCTGTCCCAAATGAGTAGGTCTATTTTCTGGGTGGCAAGGATTGATCTTTGGTTAATAATTTCATCTTCTCTCTTTTTTGCACCAAGGCTTTCACGAGAGCATAAGATAAACTCTGTTGATCTTTTTGCCCAATTCCCTGCCAAAAAAATGTCCACTGCCTCCTTTATTTTAGCCGGGCCAAAATGTTTTTCATTCTTACATTGATAAACCTTGTAACCTTCATAACCTGGTACTTTTTGATAAAGATCAATTCCCCCCTGATAATCACCTTTTACTCCATATTGGCGACAACCTTCGATGCTACCTTCTTTTTGAGCAAGTCTCAGACATAGTTTTTCAAAGTACTCCCAAGGTAGTTTGTCATAACATAATTCTTGTAGCTTAGGTGTAACAGGTGGTTCAACTGTTATTCTTGAAATTGAGCCTTTAAGTCTCTCAGGTATCTTCTCCATCAAATGCTTAGTTCTTGGTTGCAATACAAAGATTGATAAAAAGCTTTAGATTTCTTTAAAAGTCAGCAGATGGTTGCCTTCTTTTCAAAACAAGATTTGCTCATTTGCACAAGCCCCCATTTTATGTAATTTTAAGCAGCTTTAACTTTAACCAACCTATCGTATGAAAATACTAAGTGTACTCATCGCTTTAGTGCTGCTCTATGCAGTTATCAGCCTTTTGGTTTCCACCATTGTAGAGGCTATTAGCCATAAATTAAAATTAAGGGGTAAAATGCTTAAAAAGGCCATTTTGCAAATGCTGGATGACCCCGAGAATAAACAATACGGTGCCTTGCTGCTAGAGCATAGAATGGTATCTATTATGGGAAGTAAAGAAAATGGCCGCCCAGCTCAATACCTCGATAAAAATGTTTTTTCCGAAGCTTTAATCGACATCATAGGCCAACAAGCCGAAGTAGGTTTCCCCATTAGTACAGACAGTACAGATGCTTCCAAAAAAGAATTTAAAACCAGCGAAACGGAAAAAGAGTTTAGCGCTTTAGATGCCTTTAAAGAAGGTGTTAAAGAAATGAATCAAAGTGAATTCAAGGGCATTATGCAGTCTATGTACTCCAAGGCTGATGGCGATTATGAAAAGCTAAAAAAGCTGATGGAAGATTGGTATAACAATTATATGGATCGTGTTTCGGGCTGGTACAAAACAGGGCAACGCAGTTATTTTAGGATCGTAGGCTTTGCCGTGGCGCTATTTTTAAATGTAGATACTTTTCAGGTTTTTAAAGTAATATCTATAGATGATGAATTGCGCCTAGAGCTCAACGATATTGCCGATAACGTGGTGGTAGATTATGCTCAGTTAAGCGCAGAGGAAAAGCAAAGCGCCAACAAACTGATACAAATAGTGCGTAACACCGTGGTAGCAGATACCACAGAAAACATGGCACCAACCACTGATAAGGAGCAGTTAATGCAAATTTCTAAAAAGCAATTGGAAAAGTTAATTGCCAAACATGACTCTACCTCTAGCCATACTATAAAGCAACTAAAAAATGTAGCCAGCCTAACCGAAGAAATGGGTTTTCCTATTGGCTGGAGTAAAAAGGAAGCGCCTTTGGCTTGGTTTTACCGTGGCTGCCAAAAACCAGAAGTAACCCAAGCGGCAACCAGCAGCCTTACTAGCCTGCACGCCAAACGCAATAAGCCCAGTTTTAAAACCGTATCTATTTATCTTTTCGGCCTCCTCATCTCTGGCTTTGCCTTAAGTTTTGGTGCGCCTTTTTGGTTTGATACACTATCAAAACTTGTTACGATGCGTAATTCAGGAAAAAAACCTAAAAAAACTTAACCTAACAAACCATGTCAAATCCTATCACAAACCATCATATACACACCTTTACATCAGACTGTGCCCCTAAAACATTTTTAAGAATTATAACCTCCAGTTTTGTTCGAAAAAACCCAAAAATGGTAATGGGTGTTTTACAGTTTAAGCATACTCGTAATTTGCTGTCTTTTTTAGAAAAGTCGAAAAAAAATAAACCCCTTAACAGGCGTTCTAATATTGATAAGTACATCTCATTCCTAAATATTGGAATGAAAAACAATCAAATTGAAATTTTTAGAATGGCCAAACAGGCCTCTGAACTAGTAGATGCCGAAACCAAGTTAATAGGGCTTACCCTAAATATGGATCATATGGATGACCATGAAAAGCCTGTTAAGAATTTTAACACCCAGCTTTTTGAGGCTAAAAAAATTAAGAAAACGTACCCCGATAACTACTTTCCTTTTGTTTCTATAGACCCTAGAGCCCGTTCAGGCAAGAGCCTTCAAATTTGGGCCAAAAAGTTTTTTGAAAACGGAATACGCAGTAAAACCAGCGGCACCGTGTATCCTTATTTTTCTGGAATAAAGCTATATCCCGCATTAGGTTTTTTTCCTTTTGACCCGCGATTAGATGAACTATACGCCTACGCAGAAAAAAAGGGGATTCCTATTATGAGTCACTGTACCAGAGTAGGCTCCATGTATATTGGTAAAAAAATTGAAGTGCTCATTCCTAAAAAACCTGCCATGTTGTTATTGAATGATGACACCGAATCTTTAACAGCTCAAAAAGAAATTTACGAACGTATTGATCGCTACTATCAACAAGGGTGGATAAAGAATAGCAATTGCGGGAATAATGATATTGCCTGTGATTTGTTTGGCCACCCTCAAAACTACATTCCGGTAATGCGAAAATTTCCAAAACTTAAAATATGTTTGGCGCATATGGGCGGTACCGATGAGATGTCATACATGAAAGAGGCGCAACAAAAAACAATGAAAACCAATACCGAGCAGTATAAAATTTGGAAAGTAGATCGATACAATTGGGCGGATTTGTTGTTAAATCTTATGAAAAAATACCCTCACCTTTACAGTGATGTATCCTATTCGGTAGCCGAAATAAACAGCGGAAACACACTTAATTTAATGCTTGAGTGGTTTGAAACATTAGATGATGAAGGTAAAAAAATTGGGTACCGTATTTTGTTTGGCACCGACTTTTACATGACCGAGCGCGAAACCCGCGAAGCCGAACTCTATACCATGGCAAAAGAAAAATTTGGTGATTGGTATGAGAAATTAGCCGTTGAAAATAGTCGTTCTTACATCTATTAATCAACTGCAGCTGAGATTTCAAATCAATACTATTTTTAGCCGTGGTTACCCAACTCTCTATGTAAATTAGCGGTCTCAAAAAAACATTGGCATGAGCAAAATAGAATGGACCACCGTTACCCAATTTGAAGATATTACCTATAAAAAATGTGGAGGCGTAGCACGCATTGCCTTTAACAGGCCCGAAGTACGCAATGCCTTTAGACCCAAAACAGTGGGCGAACTATACAAAGCATTTTTAGACGCACGCGAGGATCTAAATATTGGTGTGGTATTGCTTAGTGGCGAAGGCCCATCTAAAAAAGATGGCGGCTGGGCTTTTTGCAGCGGTGGCGATCAAAATGCACGTGGGCACCAAGGCTATGTAGATGAAGATGGTATGCCGCGCCTAAATATTTTAGAAGTACAGCGCTTAATCCGCTTTATGCCCAAGGTAGTTATTGCCGTAGTACCCGGTTGGTCGGTAGGGGGTGGCCACAGCCTACACACCGTTTGCGACCTTACATTGGCGAGTAAAGAACATGCCATTTTTAAACAAACGGATGCGGATGTAACGAGTTTTGATGGCGGCTATGGTTCTGCCTATTTAGCCAAAATGGTAGGGCAAAAACGCGCCCGTGAGATTTTCTTTTTGGGTAGAAACTATTCCGCTCAAGAGGCCTTTGAAATGGGCATGGTAAACGATGTGATTCCTCATGATGAACTAGAAAACACCGCTTACGAATGGGCTTTAGAGATTTTGGCTAAATCGCCTACCTCTATAAAAATGCTAAAATTTGCCTTTAACCTTACAGATGATGGTATGGTAGGGCAGCAAGTATTTGCGGGTGAAGCCACACGCTTAGCCTACATGACAGATGAAGCCAAAGAAGGACGCAATGCCTTTTTGGAAAAACGCAAACCCAACTTTAAAGATATTAAGTGGATACCTTAGAAAGGTAGCGCCTTTCAAGGTATGGTTTGAAATACGCAGAACTACGTATTTTCATTTTCAATGGTAAAAGGTTATTTTAACCCAAAAATTTTAGCACCATGAAAACACGATTATTCCTTTCCTTTTTAACCAGCTCTGTTATTACTATATCTGCTTGGGCACAAGGCTGGACTTCTACAGGAGCTTTACAAGCTACTGGAGACCAATATCTTATTGCCGCAAGCCATGTAGGTAAAAATGTATATGTAGTGGGTAATCAACAAACCTTTGCTTTATCAACCGATAAGGGTACTACTTGGTCGATTCCTGCTATTACTGCTCCTAGTGGAGCTTTTGCGGGCTTATACGGTACGAATGATAGAGTATATGCCTCCATAAAAATTAATACCTACGATTTTGAACTGCATTACTCTTTAGACAATGGCAGCACTTGGATAATAGATACTGCAGGGCTACCGGCTAATTTAACCGCTACTGGTAAGTCTGCGGTAACTGTGTACCCAATGAGTAATAACTACGTAATTGCGGCCAACAGCACGGAGGCGCGCTACAAAAAATTGGGCGACCCCACTTGGCTTACAACCAATATTGATTTTGCGATTATGGATATTACACACCTCAATGGAAAGTGGTTTGCTATTGGTATTTCCAAAATATTGAGCAGCACTGATAATGGCACCACATGGACACCCATAACAACCAGCGGCTTACCTGTTGGTTTTCAAGGATCTAAAATCACCAATAATTACAGTAACACGTTATATATGTCAAACGCACCTGCTGCGGGCGGAGAGGACATTTATTATTCCACCGATGAAGGTGCTTCTTGGACCTTGACCAACTCGGCTGGGCATTACACCCATGCAAACCCTTGGGTTGGTGCATTATATGCCGTAGGCGATTATGCCTTTGCAGCTGTTTCTCCTGAATTTGCTAACATACAAGATGCTGCTCCATTCTTAGTTTCAAGTACCGCTAGTCCAAGTTTTGGGGTAGGTGATACCTCGGGTCTTGGTATAGGGCTTACCACTACGTCTTACCCCTTCTTTTTTCATATCGAAGATCAACTTTATACCATGATGGGTGACTTGTTTTCTAGCAAACCGGGCTTTCCTAGCGGTATATCCGTTTCAGAAAACACTATTAAAGCATCTATTTATCCAAATCCTTGTAAAGATGAGCTAACTCTAAATACTGAAATAGGCGCCCACTGGAAATTGTATGCATACAATGGACAATTGCTAATGAACGGAACTGCTTCAAGAACCAACCACAAAATTACAATGGCTAAACTTGAAAAAGGCTTGTATCTCCTTACCATTGAAAGCCAACGCGGAACACATTCTTTGAAAATACAAAAGAATTAGATCGAATTTGCATGCCTAAGGCGCAAACCTGTTTGAAGTAAATTTCACGACTTTCTGTCTTTGAAAAAGGGCGTACTTTAGTGCCCTCAAAAAACAATAACATAAAGACATGAAGAAATTAGCATTTATATTGGGTGCTGGCCTACTAAGCTTAGCTTTTGCTGCTAGCTCAGGTTTAAAAATTGGTACAGCAGCCCCAATGGCAGATCATAAAATGATGGACATTTCGGAAACGAAAATGAGCCTTAACGACCTTAAAAAGGACAACGGCCTATTGGTAGTTTTTAGTTGCAATACATGCCCATGGGTAATCGCTTGGGAAGACACCTATCCGGAGTTAGCCAAAATGGCCAAAGAAAATAATATTGGCATGGTGCTGGTAAACAGTAATGCGGCTAAGCGCGAAGGAGATGACTCCTTAGGTAAAATGCAGGTACACTATAAAAAAGCAGGTTACACTAGCCGCTATGTAGTGGATAAAGACAGTAAATTGGCAAACGCTTTTGGCGCCAAAACTACACCCCACGTTTTTCTGTTTAACGGTAAAATGGAACTCGCTTATAAAGGTGCCATCAACAATAAGTTTGATACACGAGAAGAAATACCCACGCAATTTTACGTGAAAGATGCCATGCAGCAAATTGCCAAAGGGGAAGAGGTTGCCCTTAATAGCACACAAGAAAAAGGCTGTTCAATAAAAAGAGTAAAGCGCTAAAATTATATACGGTTTTTACCCTGTTTTAAAAGCACCCTATACGGGTGCTTTTTTATTTTAACAGTGTTTTAGTAAATTCACAGGTACTTTAAACTGACTTTTAAGCGTTTACCGTTCAAAATAATTGCTACCATGAAAAAGAACTTAGCCTTTTTAGGATTCCTGTTAACCTTTCATCTACTATTTTGGCAACAAGGGCCGGGCTTAAACCTTAGCCTTTTTACCCTTGCCTCTGTAGTTTGGTTTTATGCCAACAAACCCTTTAGCAAACCCAAAAAACTGGAAGTTTTACTCGCCAGTTCTTTTCTAATTTGCAGCTTTAGTCATCTTTTAATCAATTCGTATTTAAGCACCGTAATGAGTGCTTTTACCTTTATCACCTTCTATTCTTATTTACATTTACGCAACCACTCGGTAGCCGAAAATTTTGTGAATGGCGCCTTGGCCTTTTTTAGCTTTAGAAATCCCATACTTCCCGCTCCACTTTTAAACCCCACTAAGCCCAAGCCAGCTGGCCTTTTATATACCCGCCTTATTTGGATTCCGCTCTTGTTTTTTGTCCTCTACTTTATCATGTTTTTAGCGGGCAACCCTATTTTCAAAGACTTAAGTGAAACTGCCTTTGGCCGATTTTTTAAGCTCTTCGAAAACATTTCATGGCCCTACTTCTTTTTTACACTTTTAAGTTTAATTGTAGTGCGCTGGCTATTTCTAAAAAAACGAAAAAACAAGCTCAATCTTAGTGCAGATAACACTTTAGTTAGGACACGCGCCAAAGGATTTCGGTATTTTAGAGGTATGGAGCTAAAGCATGAATACCTTACCGCTCTTATCCTTTTCGCGCTTTTAAACGTGCTATTTGTTACTGTAAATTTTATTGATATAAAATGGATTTGGTTTCAGTTTGAGGTACCTACCGGCTTTAGTCTTAAAGACTTTTTGCACGATGGTGTACTCTATCTCATCCTCTCTTTATTGCTCTCTATGGTGTTGGTTTTTTACTTTTTTAGGAAAAATTTAAACTTTTACCCCAACAACGTTTGGCTCAAAAGGCTTGCACTATTTTGGGTTTTCCAAAACGGTATTCTCGCCATTTCTGTTATTATTCGCAGTTTTTATTACATCGGTTTTCATGGGCTTGCCAGCGGAAGAATTGGCGTGCTAGTATTTTTAACACTGGTATTTTTTGGACTAGTAAGTTTAGCCATTAAAATAAGTACTCAAAAAAACAGTGCCTTTGTTCTTCGCATTAACTCGGCTTTTGCCTTAATCTTACTAAGCGTTTGTACCACGGTAAATTGGGATGGGTTAATTGCCAACGTAAACCTAAATCATGCTCATGCCAATGAAATTGACGTAAACAATTACCTCAACCTTAACCCGCAAGTGTACCCAATTATTTTTGCCAATTTAGATAAGGTAGAAACACAAATTAGGCAACATAATAACAATGATACCCGCTGGATTAGCTACGATAATATTGATGATTTTAAGGAACGACTTCTATATAAATCGGAGAGATACCTCAACGAAAGAGCGCAATACCGTAGCTTTAACTCTTGGACCTGGGCAGATGCCCACGCGCAAAAACAATTAACCACTTTAGTGAGTTCTAATAAAGGGAAAAGCGATGAGGAGGTAACTAAACAATAGGAACGGCCTCTTGCTTTACCGCCTGCTGGTACCACGCTTGAAACTTGCTGGTAAGCACACCTTTTAATCCATTGGCTATTTGGCGGCCATCGGCTTCTCTAATCCAACTAAGTGCGCCCATGCTGCCTGTGGTAAAAGCTTCATCCGCTGTGTATAGTTCCGTTAAACTTAAATTTTTCTCCTCAATTTGCACACCATTTTCTAGGGCCAATTCCATTGTTTTGGCTCTGGTAAACCCTGGCAAACAAGCATCGGCAAAGGGTGTATATAATACTCCCTTTTTAATTAGAAAGATATTGGTGGCATTGGTTTCCGCAATAAAACCATTTTGATCTAGCATTATCGCATCATCTGCTTTTGCGTAATTAGCTTCAATTTTAGCCAAAATATTGTTTAGCAAATTGGCATGATGAATTTTAGAATCCAAGGTATAGGGTGGGTTTCTGCGCACCGAAGAGGTTATCAAACTCAGACCTTCGTCTCCATACACCAAGCCTTTATACTCTGGCAATACAATTAAAGTACAGCCGTAAATGTTCAAATCTGGGTTCATACCCGAAGTTGATTTTTTACCCCGCGTTAAGGTGAGCCTAATATGCACCCCATCCGTCATATTATTGGCTTTTAGGGTTTCAAAAATGGCTTGCTGTACCGCTTGGCGCGAAGGCACGTTGGCAAAACACAGTACATGGGCCGAATGAAAAAGACGATCTAAGTGCTCGTTGAGCTGAAATATTTTTCCATTATACACACGTAAACCCTCCCACACGGCATCACCACCCTGCACGGCACTATCCAAAACCGAAACAAAGGCCTCTTCTCTTTTTACCAATCCGTTTACATATACCCAGGTGTTTTCATTTTTTGGGTCTGGTGTATTAAACTTGCTCATAATAGGTGTTTTTTAATTTTTTGATAAAACTCATCGGACTCCGCCAAAAGCGAAACTAGATGCGATGGTACTGATCTAGTTTTAGTTTGATAGGCTCCAAAACCTGTACTTTGGTGTACGTTGTGGTACCAATACTTAGCCCATACGCCATCCTCTGGCCTGGCTCCTGCTGGCCATTGCAGCATGGCATTGTTAAAAGGCAAGCCTGCAAATTCGCACATCTTTTGCAATTGCGTTTGGGGGTTTTTTAATATTTCATCCGAATCAACCACCAAATAAGGCAAATCTTTGCTTTGACAATACTCAATAATACGGAGCTGCTGCGGATAGCATAAATCCAATAAGCTGGGCTTTTCTATTTGCTTTACATAGGAGGCAATTACCGCACTTGGCTGCCGCAATAAAACAATGTTTCGGCACTCTTTTAGCTTTTTAGAATTAAGCCCTTCGAGGTGATTGGCCATGTTTTTTAAAAATGCAAAGGGCAGTTTGTTCTCTGCTTCAATCTTTTTCCAAACCTCATTAGCATCACATTCCATGGTTTCCAACACCTCATCTCGCGAAGGCCGCCAAACACCCGTATGTGCCAAAAAATGGCCAAATAAGGGTTCGTCCCACACCTGTACCAGTGGGTGCTGCGCAAATGAATACATTAATGCGGTGGAAACATTGCGTGGCCCACTCCACAAAGCAATTTTAGTTGACAAGGCTGTAGTTTTTAAAAGCCCAATTTACGGATTGTAGTGGTGGGTTTTGGTGGGGGAAGTGGAAGAATTTGTTCATTAGGAGTTTAACATACACCTCAACCATAAAAAGGTAATCGCAGGAGTTTAAAAACATTTCCTTAATTAAGAAAAAAGCGAAAATCTTAAATAGCCACAATCACTAATTAAGTTTTTGGCCGAAAACTTAATTAAGGCCTACACTTGATTAATTTTCGCTTAACGATTGCTTGATTTGTTTTAGGTAATCGTCAAAATATTTATAGTCCTCCTTAACTGGCAAACTAAATCTACTAAGCTCCAATCCGTTTGGGCTATTGTTCATCAAAAACAAATATCTAGTGTCCACTTCTAAATGGACAGGGCAAACAGCTTTTGCCTCCTCTATTTTAGCCTTAGCACTAATTTTATCTCCAACCCCAAATTCACCTTTAAAAACCTCTTCTACAGTTACATTAAAATTTTTTAAAGCATGATAACCCATATCACTATGGGCAGCCTCATTTACCGTTGCCACAACTATAAGATCATACTCTTCCAAGTTTATTATGGGATAGATTGGCCCTAATACCGGAAATTTACAAGCCATTAAAACGACACACAACATGATGGCAATAGGGGCAAAGAATCTTCTTTTCATTATCATCTTTTTACATTCATAATATACTTGGCGCCTGGCACCAACAAAGGGTTTGGTACTGTTCACCAAAAAGTTAAAGCTTCAGTTAATGGCCTCCTATTCAACCTCACTTCGCATTTGGTTACCCCAATAATATGCAAAGTTATCAGCATAATTTTCCGCACGTTGTTTCTTATAGTTCGCGCTCCAAAACCGATGATACATGCTATCCATTTGATGCCCTATTTCGTGAAGGAGCAAACCCTCTAAATAGTACCTTTTAATTTTTTCCACTGTCCATATTAATGCCCAGTTTCCATCCGTTGAAACTAATTCCGGCTCATAAGCAGAATACCATTTTAGCGTTTTACTAGAAGGCTTCTTTGATCCTAACTCCATCTTTAAATTCTTTGGAAAAGGGTAAAGCACGATCAAGTTAACTCCACTACCACAAATAAAGCAGCCTTGAAATTTTCCCTCTTTTTCATACTCTTTATAGGTCATTTTTCTTAACCATATATGAGTTAGATTTTCAGTATGCTCCGTTGGCAACCTTTCTAAAAACTGTTTTATTTCATCAACGGTAACGGGAAAATAAAAATCTCTTGAAGAATTATCTACCTTAAAAATCGGTGCATCTTCATTCTCCGTTGGTGCCAAAAAATTGTGCTGTCGATTGAAGATATTATCCGCTAGTTTGGGTCTTTTTCTGCCACCTTTTACATCTCCAAACTTTCGACTTTTCTTCCAGGCTGTTTCTTTTCTATTTCGTTGCATTCAAATGATTCACAAATCATACTTTACCCCCAGCATAAAATACCTAGGCAGCACATAGGTTTGAGTGGTGCTTACCAAAAAGTTAGAGAAGTTATCTTGGCGTACAAACTCTGTATCCAACAAGTTAGTGCCTCTAATGCTCAGCTCCCACTTGCTGTCTTTATCCCATTGGTAAAAAAGGGCGGCATTCACAAAATCATACTGGCTGCTGGTACCGTTGCTCTTACCTTGGTAATCCGTAAAAGTATAATCGGCCTCAATGGTAAAATATTTAAGCAAACGGCCCTCCACCTTTACATAAGGGTTGTTGGTGGTAAACTTCGAAGCCACTCCTGCACCCTGATAATCGCTTAGCGTAAGGCGGTAACCCAACTCTACATTGGGTGCCTTTTTAAAACGAGTACGTACCGAGGCGCTGTAATTTTGAGTCCAACTATTATTAGTGTTTTTAACCTGATCTACCTCATTATTAACAATGGCATAGCTTTGATTAGTACTGGCTCGTATGCGCCATTTTTTAAAGGTTTTTCTAACCGAAAGATAGCCCGCCCAAACCTCATTTATTCCATCACTATTTGTTGGAGTACTTACACGGCTCAACCCTTGGTTTAAAACCGAGTTGGTGATATCATCTATTTTTCTAGAATAATTAACCCCTGCAAACACATTGGTAAAATTGAACATATTTACACTAAAATAACCCAAGCTAAATGTGTGTAACAAGGCATTATCAATAGCTCCGTTTCCGGTAAACAAACTATTGTAATTGTTAATTACCACGCCCTCTATAATATTGTTGATGTCGGTAAAATCGGTTTGCATACTGTAGTTAAACGTAAGCGATTTGGTTTTCCTAAACTCATAGCGCGCAAAAAAGTCGGGCAATACATAATTCTTGGTTTCGCTATTTGTGCGGCCCAACTGCTCGTCTTTAATTTGATACCAATGTGCATTAAAACCGGGGTTCATAATCAGTTTGCCAAATTTCATTTTGTAATGTACTCCCACAAAGTAATCGCTCAGGCTAAAGTCTACATCATTTTGCAATGAATCTGCTGTAAAGCTTTGCAACTGCTCACCGTTAAAAAGCTGATTAACACGGCTGTTTAGCGATTGCCTACTACCACTTGCGCCAGCCGAAAAATTAAGGTGATTGGTATTATTATACACCCAATAATGATTTACCACGGCATCCCACTTATTGGTGCGTACTTCTTTGTTTTGCAATAGGTTATACAGCGAAGTATCTATTACAGGAAAGTAACCCGCAAAGGGTTCTTGATTCATAGTTAAAGAGTATCGTGGGTTTTGCACCTTATGTAAAAACTGGCTTTCCACCGAAAATATGTTCTTATCATTTATCTCATAAAAGAACTCCAAATTCTGCTTAACCTCCGTTGGTTGTTCCGATGAAATATTGCCAATATCATTGGTGTCAATGCTAAACATAGAAACCGAATTACCCTCTTCACTACTTTTAGAAACCTTGGCGAGTACATCATACGCCACATGCAATTTGGTATTGGGTGTGTATTTAGATGAAAGCTTAAACAGTCCAGATTGTGTGTTTTCGAGCTTTTGCGTTTCCAGCTCTTCATCTAAATTTATAGGCGCATCCGCTTGATAGGTACGGCTTGTTTGTGATAACGTTTGTGTTTTTGTTTCGGAACCAATAACAAACCCCGAAATAGACCATTTTTTACTAGGATTAAGACTAAAGTTAAAAGCCCCCATTTTTGACTCTACCTCAACAGCTCGGTTGTTACCAAAAATACCTCCACTAAAATTATCTTGCCCTATTCGCAATCCCGAACCTGATTTACGGTTCAAATCCTTGAAACCTCCTGCAAAGCGGTAATAGTCTCTAAAAGTAAAAGCAGGCTCACCGATATTATTAATATCACCAATAAAATTGATGCTTAACTTAGGGGAGTAAAAGAAAATATTAGGGTGCAATAAATATCTTTCGTCCAAACCACCTTCGGCTGTAATATCACCAAACACCATACTTTTTTGGCCTTCTTTTAGCTTAATATTTATTGCAATATTATCATCCGTACCCACACCCTGCATAGGGCTAACCTCATTGTAATCACGCAATACTTGTACCTTATCAACGGCACTGGCCGGAATGTTTTTGGTGGCTAATTTGCTATCGCCATCAAAAAAGTCCTTTCCCTCAACCATTACCTTTTCTACCTTTTTGCCGTTTACCTCAACCTCTCCGTCTTCATTAATTTCAAAGCCCGGTAACTTTTCAATTACGTCCTCCAGCTTTTTTTCATCGCCATCGGTAAAGGCATCTGCCGTATAGCTAATGGTGTCTCCACTTATCGAAATGGGCATCTCCTCAATAATCTGCACCTCGCCCAAAGTACTGGCCAAAGGAATTAACTTTATGCTTACCCTAGCTTCCCCTGCTTTGGCCTTTACCAGTACATCTTGGCTTTGAAACCCAATATAGCTTACTCGCAATATATAATCGGCTACAGCCGGAAATGTTAATTGAAAACGCCCATCGTGGCTACTAAAAGCATAGGAACTCATGCTGCTATCGGCCGCTACCAACGAAATTACATTAGCCATTTCTAAAGGTGCATTGCTACTATCGGTAACTGTTCCAATTACCTTCATTTTTTGTGCAGATACCGAGGTAAGGCAAGCCATCAGTAGGCCTACTAAAAAATACTTGGTCATACTACTAATCCTGAATCATTATTTTCATACCACCACCTCGGCCTTGTCCACCATACATCTCCCTCATCTCGGCCATTTTCTTCTCCATAATCTCCTTAAACTCGGCACGGGTTACTTCCTCTCCCTTTTCCGGCTCTACAATAGCTACTTTCTCGGTTGGGTTTAAAACTACTTTTGTGCAAAGCATCACCGTTTGACCATCCGTAATTTCCATAATTAAACCCGGCAAACCCCAATATTTATCAGGCCCTTGGCTTACTGGAATTTGGGGTGTGTACCAAGCAGTAACCACCACCGTAATGGTAGAGTCTTGCTCGCCTTCACCTCCCATACTAAAAGATCTAATTTTTCCTTCACGCTCGTAGGTTGCTTTGTAGCACGTATAATTTCCAATTTGCTTGGTTTCTTTTCCCAGTTTCCAATCAAAGCCCGTTAAACTATCTTTTATCAAAAAGGGTTTTCCAAAAAATTCCGATTCACGTATTTCGCTTTGATTTTGCACGTTTTTAAAAAAAACACCACCTAAACCATTCATTGAGCCCATCATAGCCATTCTTCCATGGCCTCCTTTTTCCAAACTTTCTACTTCCTTAAAAACCGAAGCCGACTTATCAAAAAACAGTTCAAACTCCTTTTGCATGGCTTTAGACATCATGCTTTTAATACGCTCTTGCTGTTCTGGCGGCATTTTTTTAGAGTCAAACTCCATTTTTACGCTACCAGCCGTTTGGTAAGTGGCAATTCCTTGAAAATTTTGAGCGCTAATTGAATTGGATGCCAGCGCTAAAATTGCGGACAATACTATTGGGGCTAATTTCATGGTGTACTTATTTGCAGAATATTTGGCAAAAATGCAGTAAATAATGGTAGTGTGCTGTTAGCACTTTGTTAATTTAAAAAAGCGGGTGCTAGACGGCCACTTGCCGCTGTTTTAAATTCTGTACTTTGCGGCATCGTTCAAAAAAACAAAAAACTCAATCCTCATTAGCGATACCAACTCCCATAAAAAATTAGGAACCTTTGGTGGTGTTTTTACTCCTTCGTTACTTACCATTTTAGGGGTAATAATGTACCTCCGTTTTGGCTGGGTAGTAGGTAATGTAGGTTTGGTTCAAACTTTAGTAATTGTGGTGCTGGCCACCAGCATTACTTTTCTTACCTCGCTCTCTATAGCCGCTATTGCTACTAATGCGCCCGTAAAAGCTGGTGGGGCTTACTATATGATTAGCCGTTCTTTAGGCATCGAAATAGGGGGTGCCGTGGGTATTCCTCTCTTTTTAGCTCAAGCTTTTTCAGTAGCTTTATATGTTATCGGTTTTTCGGAAAGTTTGCGGTTTATTTTTCCTGCTATAGATGTGAAACTGGTAGGACTTATCACCACCTTAATTTTGGGTGCGCTAGCTCTTATTTCAACCAAAGCGGCTATTAAGTCGCAGTTTGTTGTTTTAGGTATTATTGGACTTTCCTTACTCAGTTTGGCTTTTGGCAGTCCCCTTTCTAATGTAGAAATAACGCCCTCTTTACCCGCTCCCAATGGCGCTCCGTTTTGGGTGGTTTTTGCTGTTTTCTTTCCAGCAGTTACCGGTATTATGGCGGGTGTTAACCTTTCAGGAGATTTAAAAGATCCTGCCAAATCCATTCCGCGCGGCACCTTTATGGCCGTAGGGGTAGGCTTTGTGGTTTACATGCTTATCCCTTTGGTTTTAGCCTCAAGGGCAGATACGCAAACCTTACTCAACAACCCTTTGGTTATGGAAAAAATATCGCTGATAGGTGGCGCTATTTTTTTAGGTGTTTGGGGAGCAACTCTCTCTAGCGCTGTGGGCAGCTTACTCGGAGCGCCTCGTATTTTGCAAGCACTCGCTTCAGATCAAGTACTACCTAAAGCCTTTTCATTCTTTGAAAGGGAAAGTGGTAAAGAACGCATACCTAAAGCCGGTACCATCTTTACTATTATCATTACCCTTGTTTCTGTTTATCTAGGTGACCTTAATCTGTTGGCTCCCATCCTTACCATGTTCTTTTTAACCACGTATGCGGTACTTAATCTTACTGCGGGTTTAGAGCGTTTTTTAAAAAGTCCCTCCTACCGCCCTAAATTTAAAGTACACTGGGTGTTTTCTATGCTGGGCGCTTTAGGTTGTGGAGCCGTTATGTTTTTAATTAATCCTGCGGCCACTTTTGGCGCCTTTGTTTTTATTACGATGGTGTTTGTTTGGCTTAAACGTAGAGGTATGAAAACGGCCATGGGAGGCGTACGAAGAGGTGTGCTTATTAGCCTTATTCGCTATGCGGCTTTACGATTGGATAAAACGGGTAACGCCAAAGGCTGGAGACCCAACTTACTGGTATTGAGTGGTGCACCCACCAAACGTTGGCATCTTATTGATTTCGCCAATTCCATTACGCAAAGCAAAGCTCTTTTTACGGTGGCTACAATATTGCAAGAGGATAAAGTGCCTCTGGAAAAAGTACCCCATTACGAACAAAATATTGCCGAATATCTCAACCAAAAAAAGGTGAGCGCTCTCGTGCGCGTTATTCGGGCAACCCATCCTTACGAGGGCAGCAAACAACTGGTAAATGCCTACGGATTAGGTGCCTTGGTACCCAACACGGTTTTGTTAGGTGCTAGTAACGAAAACACCAACCAACAACCTTACGCACAGTTAGTTCAACATATATATCAGTCTAGCCGAAACTTAATTATTGTACAAGATGAACACCACACTGCCTTTGGCAACAAAAAAAGTGTAGACATTTGGTGGGGTGGCCTAAAAGGAAACGGTGCCTTATTGATGGTATTGGGCTATCTGCTTAAAAGCGGAAGACAATGGCCGGGTGTGGAAATAAACGTGAAAATGGCGGTAAAAACAGCCGATGCCGCAGAAAAGGCATTATCCAATTTACGCGAAAAGCTGCAATCCATGCGAATTGATTTTAATACGGACGTATTAGTTTTGGGAGAAGAAAGTTTTTGGGATGTGATGCAGCGAGAGTCTCAAAACAGCGACCTCAGCCTTATTGGTATGGCGCCTCCTACTGATGATTTTAATGAGTACTTTCAAACCTTAAAAAACAATACGAGTAGTTTGGGCGCCAAAGTATTTGTTTTGGCTACCACCGATATCGAATTTAGTGATGTGCTGGTGTAAAGCAATCAATCGCGCTTTCTAAGTAAGATTATATAGTAATCGCCTAGCACTCTAAAAATGGGCCACGTTTTTACCAATCTCTCTAAAGTTTGAAGGCTCTTTAAAAGCTTCTTTCTTTTTAAAAAATACTTGGCAAATGGCTCCGGTGGTGCTACCATACAAAGTCCTTCTAGAGCCACCTGTCTAAAACTTTTTAACTTTTTACGAATGTAGCTAGGACGATAGTACCAACTTAAAAAATGCACCCCTTCAATATGCGAAGGCGTACCTCCTTTTTTCCATCGCCTAAAGGCCTGATTAAATTTACCTCTAAAAGCCCAAAGCCACTCGTAACAGCTATTTGGCGGCATTATTGTTAAACAAACCAATGTGTCTGGTTTACAGTTTTTGTCTATCGGGGCTAAAACTTTATCTAGCCTATCGGTACAATTTAAACCCCCAAAGTTGGAGTAAATCGCATCAAACTGTTTTAAATCCAATTCTTCCAACTGCAAGAAGGAAAGTTGTAATACCTCTATTTTATCTTCTAGATTTTCAGCTTTAACCTTTTGCCTTAGTTGGCCTATCATACCTTCACTAGCATCGGTAGCCAACACTTTATGTCCTCTTTGCGCTAGGTAAATAGCATCTTCGCCAGTACCAGCATTTAATTCTAAAATGTACGATTGCGGCTCTAAATGTTTCTCCAGCAAACCGCGTATTCGCCCCCTTTTGTAAGTAACCACCGCAGAGCTTCTATACTGCTTATCAAACCCTGCCGATTGCGCACTAAAGGCTTCGTGTGCTTCTTTAACTGGCTTACTCACCTGATTGCAAGCTTTTTTTCATTTTAAAACCATTCCACCAACTAAGTGGAGTATGATAGGCAAAACTCCACTTTTGGCGAGCCGTTCCGTCTCCTTTCACCAACATTTCCCAAGCTCGTAAGCTTCTAAATTTTCGGTGTACATATCTATGTAAATCTTTATAAAAAGAAGCCGAGTACGTACCTTTATACATCAATAACAGTTCGTCCGAATCGGTCCAGTTAGCTTTTTGTTGCAACTCATTTTTTACACGCTCGTAAAACTTTGTTCCGGGTAAGGGGTACGATACCGAAACTCCAATATCATGCGGTTTCAAGGTTTTTAGCATGTCAATAGTTGCTTTTATGTCGCTCCACTCTTCGGTGGGATAGCCAAACTGCAAAAAGAAACAAGGCTTTACATTATGCGCTTTCATTAAAGCCGTGGCGTCCACAATTTGGGCTACGGTCGTTCCCTTGTCCATCGCGTCCAATACTTTTTGCGAACCACTTTCAGCTCCAATCCAAACCTCATCGCAACCCGATTGCGCTAAAGCCATTACGGTATCTTCTTTTACCAAAAGGTCGGCTCTAGATTGTATTTTATACTTCCACTTTCTATCTGCCTGCTGCAACTGCTCATTAAATTGCTGCACCCACCTTGGCTTTAATCCGAAAATATCATCGCAAAACCAAATGTGATCAAAAGAAAAGCACCGCTGCATATCCAACAGTAAATCAACAATATACTTTGGGGAATGGCTGTTATAGCGGTTGCCATAAATAGGCTTGGCGCACCAGTTACATTTAAAAGGACAGCCCCTTGTTGTGGCCACATTTATCGAAAAATAACCATGCTTTTTCCAGGCCTTTTGATAAGGCTCAATATCTAAAACCTCCCAAGCCGGAAAGGGCAAATCATCTAAATGGGTATTAACTTTACGAGGTGCTGTTGCCTCAACCCTACTTTCGGTTTTATACCAAATTCCGTTTATTGCACTCAATGGTCTTCCTGCCGCCAACTCTAATAAAGTTTGTTCAGCCTCTCCTTTTAGCACCGCTTGTGCACCTTTTTCCAAGTATTCCTTGTAATGATCGGTGGCATCACTGCCCGATACCCACACCGGAATATCCAAACTAGCCGCCTTGTCCATCATTTCAAAAGCGGCCTCGCGCATATTAGTTAAACACATTTTGGTGAGGTAGTTAAAACCATCCTCATACAATACAAAAAAATCAGGCCGCCAAGTTTCCAGCGCCTGCTGTGCCTCCTGTGTATCTGTTAAAAAATTACTGTCAATAAAACGGACCTCATGCCCCGCCTTTTGCAAACAAGCCACCGCAATTAAAGTAGCCAAAGGTGGGTAAGGCTTCTGCTGCGCCCATTGCTTAGGGTCTAATTGTAAAAAATAGCTATGGCTTATCAGTATTTTCATGTCTCCATTTTCAGCTTTTCTCTCAAGCGTTTCATCTCTGTCTCAAGCTTTTGAAGCACCACCGTTTGAAAATCTTGCGGATGATGCTTTGATATTCCTTTGCGAGATCTTAGTGCCAATTCAAACTTTTCGGCATCAAAATTTTTGAATTTTTTCTTCCAGCGCTTTACAATAGTTCTCCTAAAAAAGGCATCCAATCGTGTTCCAAATGTTCCACTCAATAGTCGCTCCAAGCCCTCTTTAATAACTCCCGTTTTTTCTACTTCCAACTCCATTGTAATGGGATGAATAAAGTGGGGATAAAAGTTGTCCGTCCAATCATTTACCGCCTTAAAACGATCTATCAAAGCCTTATTATAGACGGGAATTAAGTACACAATTTCTGTTGCAGTAAACCGGTTTTGATCCTCCAATAATAAGCTCTCTTCATCAATTAAATAGTTTACACAGAAATACTTTTTAGAGTTGAGCAAAAACACCTTTTTAAACAAACTCAGTAAACCTTTGCTTAACCATAATCGTCCCACTTGTGTAATTATAAAATAGTCAACATCCCCTTTATCGTGAATAACTCCCTTGCTTAAAGAGCCTGAAATGGCAATGGCCTTAACAAATGGAAAGGTGCTAATAAGACGCACATATCTCGGTAATCTTTTGAAAAATACAGCACCTACTTTTTCATGGTGGCTTCTGTGGTTTACCCAAGTTTTCACTGATGAATCCATAGCATAAAAGCCTTTGTAGGTATAACATGCGCCTTCCTTCACCGCCCAATCTAGCAGTTTTTGTAACTGCAATTTGGGACATGATAACACCATTAAATTGGATATCTCACAGCTCTTAAGTGGGTACTTAAAAATGCCGAAATAGGCCATTTTTGCTAGAATCTCTAGTTTTACTTCGTCTAGCGCTACATCCTGTATTTGTTCACTTACACCAGGTTTCACTCAAATTTTACATTAATTATTGGAAAGGGAGGGGAATTGGTAAACTTACGTATTAATGGATGCAAAGGTTGGTAAATGATGGAAACATTAAAGGCTGCCAAATCGCTTAAACAATGATGAAAATACTGCTTCTCCATTTCTCTTACACCCATTTCCTTATAATAAATTCGGCTCCTTTCTTGCGCCTGCTTTCGTTCCGTATCTGAATAGAAAAAACTGTCCATAAAAATAACTTCGCCTTTGGGCGCTAACAAACTCTTAAGCTTACCCACCAAATTGGGCAACGACTTAAAATACTGCATCGAAGCAGAGAGGACAATACAATCAAATTTTTTAGCAGGCTCCCATTTAAAAATATCGCCCAGCACCCAGTTTAAATTAGGCAAATTGAAAACATTATTGGCTTGCTCTAACTCCATACTATTGGTATCTAAACCCGTTACCTCAAAACCGAATTTGGCCAGTGCATGGCTCATCCACCCATTACCACAGCCTATATCTAGCAACCTCCCTTTTCTACCATAAAGGTGTTTTTTTAGTTTTTCAAACGATTTAGCCCTTAACCGCCATTCGTTATAATATTGATGATTTTTTACCACTAAGGGAAGTGCCATTAACTGGTCATCTTGGTACAATCGGCCTTCCTTTTTACGAAGCAAAACATAGGCCTCCGCCTGATTTATCAGCTCATCCGAATCACCGATTCTTTCAATCGCCATTTGTTTCATTTTTTAAAAAAATCAAAATACTCATCAAAGCCCAAAAGATGATACCCGGTTGTGCTATGTTCAAAAAATTATTAAAAAACCCATGTACTAAATAGCTGCTAATGCCTAACAAAATGAGCAAAGCCAATCGCCCGTTGACTGTTTCTTTCTTTAGGCGTTTAAGTGCCGAATAGAAGAACGCAAACAGCAGATTCAACCAAGCCAAAGAGCCAACTAAGCCGGTTTCAGAAAGAAAAAGAAAATATTCGGAATGTGCCGAGCCTCCCTTGCCCGCCTCTATCCCATAAGGGGAGTAAACACTTAAAATCGTTTCAAATTTATCCCGTTGATACGGGAAATATTCGAACTGATAGGTGCCTGGCCCAAAGCCTATTATTGGCTTATCTTTAAACATTTCCCAGGCACAAAACCATCGATTTATGCGCTCTAGGTTAGAAACATCCGTACTTACATTGGCTACCGATAAAACCTGTTCTTGCACTCCCGAAACCTGAGAGGTGGAGTTATTAATATTTTGAGAAACACTGCTTACGATATGGCTTTTACCAAACACTAGTAGCGCCAATAGTATAGCCGATAAAACGCCCCAAAACTTAACACTTAGTTGAACCTTAATAGCGCCATACAACATCAAAATAGCCGCTAACGAAATCCAAGCGGCTCGACTAGAGCTTGCCCAAACCGTACAAAGTAAAATAGCGGCAAAAAACCATTGCCAAAAAGTGCTGCTTTTAAACTTTTGGAAATAAAAAATTAAGGGAAGTAGCAATACAATAGTGGCACTAAAAACCGTGTGATCTTTAAAAAATGGCTGCGCCATTAATGAGGCTGCTCCGGGGTTAAACCCATAAACCGATAACCTTGTAAGGCTCAAAATACTCAGGAGTAAAACAGGTAAAATTAAAAGGAGTAACCACAATTTAA
This sequence comes from uncultured Owenweeksia sp., assembly GCA_937146805.1. GTDB lineage: Bacteria > Bacteroidota > Bacteroidia > Flavobacteriales > Schleiferiaceae > Owenweeksia. Next base: position 139,732 of record CAKZRR010000038.1, read on the forward strand.
GGTTAACTGTCCCTGCGCGCAAAGCTTTGTAAAGGCCAATGCCTGATAAAAAATAGACCAACATCACCAATCCATACTTAAACGATACCAATGGCATGGTGGAAAAAAAGGCTGAAACAAAATAAGATGCCAGCAAGGCTAACATACTTTTAAAAAGATAAGATGTCCGCAAACTTTGTCGCAAGGGTGCTTCTTTTAGCAGCGCTATTAAGGTGGTTCCCGCCAATAAGGTGGCCAATATTTCTACAGGAAAAAATAACTTGGTATTGCCCAAAATGGCTGCTTCAAAAGAGAAAATCAAAGTACCGGCCAAGCCGTAAAGTAGAAACCGGTCCCAAGCTAAATAGTATATTAACCAAACTGCTATTCCCGCCAAGGGTACCAACAAATACCAAATTTGATTTAGCGCCACCAACACCAGCGGGAGAGCAATGGCTAAAAGAATTACTATTTTGTTTTTTAAAAATGCTTCGGCAAACATTACCGCGAAAAAATATTTTTAAAACCAAGCAGCAATCCCATGGCTAAAATGGAAGCTAGAATACTAATGAGAAGCTTTTTTGGCGCCACAGGTTTAGGCTGGGCTACAGCTGGGCTTACTACATACGATTTGGGAATTGGATTGAAAAGCAATGTTTCAAGCTCCTCAAACTTCTCTTGCAAATAGCCTAATCTATCCAGTTCTTTTAAATACTGTAGCTCGTAGTTTTTATAACGACCCGATTTGCGCTCTTCTCCAAAAGCCCAAACTACCTCACCCGCCTGTCTCAATACTTCCAGCGAGTCTGACATGATAGCCACCAATTTTTGCTTTTTTATAAACGGTTGTTTAGCCGCATCAAAGGCTACCTGAATATTCTTTTTTATCAACCTACTCTTAAATTCATCACTAACGGCAACCAGCGCATTGGCCATCTCTGCGGCTTTCTCAGGGCTTTTATCCTGTACTATTATCTCTAAACTCTTGTTTAGCGTTCTATTAATGTGCACATTTTTAGTATAAGCCGTAACAAGGTTACTAGCAAAGTAGATTGCCGATGTATCAAGCTGATACCGCTGGGCTAAGTCAAAACGCATTATCATTTCATTCTGTACCTCTACCGAACTCATTATTTCTAGGTGCTCGCCTACTTCTTTATCGTTTCCAAAGCGGATACCCGCTGCCACTAAATGAATGTTGGCATGTGTATTTGGTGGAAAGATTACCGCCTTAGATTGGTATGATGGTGCAATAAACCAATTGCAAATGGCCCAGGCCAATGCGCCTGCCATGAGGCCTACTAAAAGTAAGCTTTTGCGAAGCTCTACAGTTAACTGTAACACCTTATATTTTTTTGATTAAAGCGGCAAAGAGCTTACTAAGCGTACCATCCGACTTATTAGCAACAGCCACAATTTCTTCAATATTTACTGGCTTCAAATTATCGGGATCGCACTCATCGGTAATAACCGAAACAGCCAAACAGGGCAATTGCATATGATTGGCCACAATTACTTCGGGCACCGTACTCATCCCCACCATATCAGCTCCTATAATACCCAAATAACGGTACTCGGCACGCGTTTCTAAATTGGGGCCATTTACCGAGGCGTAAACGCCCTTTTTTAATAACAGCTTTTGAACGAGCGCACAAGCCGCTAATTCCTTCAGCATAAATTTAGAATAAGGTGCACTCATATCTGGAAAACGCGGGCCTAAAACCGCCAAATTTGGCCCCGTAAGGGGGTTGGCCGTTTGTAGGTTTATGTGGTCATCAATCACCACTAAGTCGCCCTTCTTAAAGTTTTTGTTGATCCCTCCTGCCGCATTAGAAAGCAATAGGTTTTTAATGCCCAACATTTTCATTACCCTTATCGGGAAGGTGATCTCGCCCATAGAATACCCTTCATAATAATGAAAGCGGCCTTTCATGGCAATCACCTTTTTGCCCTCACACACTCCTAAAACCAGATGACCCGAGTGAAACTCCATAGTAGCTACCGGAAAGTTGGGTATTTTATGGTATGGTATGGTCTCCATTACCTCCATATTATCAATAAACTTGCTCAAGCCTGTGCCTAGCACAATTCCCACTTCGGCTTCACCAAAACCTTTATGGCGCAAATAGGCGGTAGCTTCTTCTAACTGGTGTATCATGTAAATTGGAGGTTTTGATTAGGTTAACATCCTAGCAACTTACGTACCAACCAAAAATGAAAACCATTTTCAATCAACACATTTCATCGTAGCCAAAAATAAAGAATTGCTTTGAGTTGACTAGGACAGCCGCATCTTGAATTAGAAAGAATTGAAAAACAGATAATCTGAGGTTTACTATTAAGAGGGTAATCGAAATATTAAACCTACGGTTGGTATAATGTAAGTTCTTTCACCAAAGCCTTTAGTTCTTCAAAATCAATGGGTTTTGTCATGTAGTGGTCTAAACCGGCCTCCATAAAACGTTCTCTATCACCTGGCAAAGCATTGGCTGTAAGCGCTACAATAGGAGGCGCTAAATCACCCAGTTCTTCTTTGAGCGCTTGCGTTGCCTCGATGCCCGTCATTTGGGGCATTTGAATATCCATTAAAACCATATCAAAGGATTGGCCTAATACAGCATTAACCGCCTCTTTACCATTATTTGCAATGGTAATGGTAAGATTCAAATTTTTAAACAATAGCTCTGCCAACTTTTGATTAATGACATTGTCTTCAGCCACCAAAATAGAAGGTTTGGTCGTAGCATCAACCCGCGCTTCCACATCCAATTTCCTGCCTGTTTTTACTGCCATGGTTTGACTTTGTTAGTATTAGAGCTAAAAATGCCTGCGGGCATATTCAACCTTTGGTTTAATACTAAACTGCACGGAAAGAGCCCTGGAAATCAACTTGACAATATGCCGTAAACCTTTTAACAGAGAGAGATTGTTGAAAAATTTGGCACATTTAGAGCCTCCTAAGAAATATTAAAAAATCCCTTTGGAAACCGTGTGTTGTTCAGTTTAGAGATTTGAAAAGTAACTATTCTTGACGAAATTAACAGGTTATTAACATTAAAACTTTGTGAATCACACATTAACAGTGGCGAATTATTCCTCATATTGAGTAAACCTTTCCGGGCAATGCGTTGACCAAACCTTTTAATTCAAGTGTCATTAAAGCGCTTAAAACTTTGCTGGAGCTTAACTCTAATTTAAGGCATAAAATATCCAACTCCGATTTACCACCAGCCGTCTGCAGATGTTCCCATATTTTTTGTTCTATTCCCTCCAACTGCACAAACATTTGGGTTTGTTGAACGGCCATTCTTTCCTGTTCCTCCCAGCCCAAAATATATTTTAAGTCTTGCGCTCCGCTTAACAAAGCAGCTCGGTTTGATTTAATTAACCAATTGCAACCTTCCGAAAAACGGGCGCCTAAATTACCGGGCACCGCAAAAACATCTCGATTGTACGAGTTGGCAATTTCGGCCGTAATTAAAGCCCCGCCTTTTTTGGCCGCTTCCACCACAACTACTGCGTCTGATATGCCAGCAACAATTCTATTTCGTTTTGGAAAGTTCTCTCGATCCGGATTCGTGCCACTTAAAAACTCCGTCAACAAACCCCCATTCTCTAGCATTTGATCTGCTACTTTTTGATGAACGCTAGGGTACAATCTATCCAAGCCATGGGCCAAAACACCCACCGTGGGTAAACCCGCCTGCAAAGCCTGTTTATGCGCTGCTACATCTATACCATAAGCCAAACCGCTAATTACCATTGGATTAAAGTTTTTTATCTCCTTGCAAAAGTTTTCACAAAACTGAAGACCATACTGAGTGGCATTACGAGTGCCTACCATGGCAATTACCTGTCTTTTGTTTAAATCGGTATTGCCCTTAAAGTACAGCATTAAAGGGCCATCCTCACAAAGTTTTAAGCGCTGCGGATAATCCGGTTCCAGAAAAAACAGAGGCCTTACCGCTTGTTTTTCCATAAACTTTAACTCCTCCTCTGCCCGTACCAATACTGATTGGTTTGCTATGTTTTTAGAAGCCACTGTGCCAATACCGGGTATCTTTTGCAGACTCTTTTTATTCTCCAAAAAAACTTGCTTGGCACTACCGCAATGGGCAATTAAGCCTTTGGCCAATTTGGCACCAATACCCGGAATAAGGGTTAAGCCTATTCGATAAAAGGTTTCGGGATGCATTTCCATAAAAGGCCGGTTTGTATAGATTATTTTTAGTAACCTTGGTTTTCAAATAAAAACCATGAATCTACAAAAGTTCTGTTTGTTTAGTCTTGTTTTTTTTAGCTACCAGCTTTCTTTTGGGCAGTTTGTACAAGGTAAAGTGCTTGATGCAGAAACAGCAGAAACACTTGTGGGAGCTACTGTTGTAAGCCACGGGGGCGATGCCGTTGTAACCGATAATGATGGCTTTTTTCGTTTAAAATCGGAAAAGGGAAAACTGCAACTCACTATTGCCTTTATTGGCTACCAAAGCTTAACCACGGATAGCCTTGATGCCAGCGAAACCATTCACCTATTTTTACTTAAACCAACCGCTCAAAGCTTGGGAGAGGTTGTGGTAAGCGCTGGCAAGTTTGAACAACGGATGGAGGAGCTTACCGTAAGCTTAGATGTGATTAAACCCGAATTGGTTCAAGAAAAAAATCAAATTAGAATTGAAGAAAGTTTACAGCAAGCCCCAGGTGTAAATGTTACCGATGGTTCGGCTAATATACGCTCAGGTAGTGGCTGGAGTTACGGAACAGGCACAAGGGTGCAAACTTTGGTAGATGGTATTCCGTTAATTTCGGGCGATGCTGGACAGGCGCAATGGGATTTAGTGCCTATTCATAGCCTACAACAAATTGAGGTAATAAAAGGAGCATCATCTGTACTTTATGGTTCGGCTGCTTTAAACGGAATCATAAACGCCATTAGTTTGCCTATGCCTCAAAAAAGAACTTTTAACGCTTCGATGTTTAGCGGTTTTTATACGGCTCCTAAACGAAAAGAATTACAATGGTGGGATGGCACTCAAATCCAATCAGGTGCCAATTTTAGTTGGCAAGAAAAATTAAGCGCTCAAACTGGGCTGGTGTTAAGTGGTGGCTTTTACAGCGATGAAGGCTTTCGATATTTAGATAAAGAGGAACGTAGCCGTGTATTTGCCAAGTACTTTTTTAATCCCGCCAAGGTAAAGGGCTTAAAACTACAATTGGCTGGGCATTTTACCTATGCTGATAACGGTGACGCCCTTTTATGGCAAAATGATTCTTTGGGATACATTCCGCGTGACAGCGCCATTACTCGCAGCACCGGTTGGGACTTTTTTATTGACCCCACCATAATTTATCAGAAACGCAAATTAAAGCATACCCTGCAAGGTCGATACCTTAGATTAAACAACGATTCTAAAAGCAAGGATCAGGATTATAGCAATCATTCCGATCAATATGTGGGTCAGTATTTATTGCAACATTTCCCCGGAACTAAGCTAACCGTAAGCACTGGTTACTCGCTTAGTCAAACGCAATCTTCCTCTGTTGTTTTTCAAGGAAAGCACACCGCTACCAACCATGCTGTTTTTTTACAAACGGATTACAAACCCTTAAAATGGCTAAACTTAAACGGTGGATTTAGATACGAAGGTTATCAGTTGGACGATCGAAATCAGAGCAAACCTGTTTTTAGAGCTGGCCTTAACGCGCAAATTATTAAAGGGCTTAACGCCCGAGCTTCTTATGGGCAAGGTTTTCGTTTTCCGGCTGCCTCAGAGGCCTACACTAAAACCAGTTTTGGAGGTTTATTGGTGCATCCCAACCCCGATTTAAAAGCCGAAACTGGCTACTCATTAGAGGCCGGTTTGCGAAAAAGTTTTAAAAAGAAAAAGCTGAAAGGTTACATCGATGCCTCCATTTTTGAAATGCGGTTTAACAATATGATTGAATTTACTTTTGCCAATTGGGGTAAGCCATTCACTTTTGATGAGATTGGTTTTAAACCCATAAATGTGGGTAAAACAAAAATAACAGGCGTTGAGCTGGCCTTGGCTATGGAAGGTGAATTTTCAAAGGATTTAAAGTTTCGGTTTTTAGGGGGCTACACGTATGCCTTGCCCTTGGTGCTAGACTCTAACTTGGTTTTTGCCAAAGACAATAACGGTTCCGAACTAAGCTATGTTACCTCCAGTTCTAACTCAAAAAATGGTGTTTTAAAGTACCGCTATCAACATCTGGCGAAAGCTGATATGCAGGTTTTTTACAAGCGAATAAACGCAGGTATAAGTGTACGCTACAACGATTTTATGGAAAACATTGATGCCTTGTTTAACGATCAAATTGCAGGTATAAAAGAAAATCGCCTCAGAAACGACCAAGGCGATTTTGTGTTGGATTTAAGAGCCGGCTACTACCTTACTAAAAAACTATTTGTTACCCTAGCGGTAAACAATGTTACCAACCGCGAGGTAATGATTAGGCCCGGATTTTTGGCGGCCCCAACCTTGTACACCCTTAAGTTGAGCTACGGTTTTTAAAAATTTATTGGTTAATCATTATGGTTTGACTGCTTGTTCCGTTTTGGGTAGTCGCACTCAAAATGTATTGTCCGTTGGGCACCTTATTAAAGTACACCTCAGAGGAATCATCACCTGGTTTTACGCTTACAAAATGCTCTTTGCCAGCCATATCAAAAAGCTGTACGCTGTTTACCGTTCCTTCAATAGTTACTTTATCCTTGGCGGGATTTGGGTACAATTTAAGCGAAGGGGTATCGTAATCATGCGTGCCAAAAAAGTTGAGATTCATAACCGCTACATGATTTAAGGTGGTAGGGCCTCCCAATCCAAATGCCTCCTTAAAGTTTCCTCCTAAATACAAGGCATTTTGCACTATTAACATGCTGTTTACGGTGCTATCTAACACGGCCATAGGTGTAATAGAGCCTGCCTCCCAGTAGGCTAAGTTTTCTCCATACTTACCCACCAGCATGGGCATAATATTAAAATCACCACCCATAATAATTTTGTTTTGATGACTCAACAAACAACGTACTTCTGCTTCTTCGTTTATCGTTCCTTTCACTATTAAGCTTTCCCACTTATTGCTTCGATAAACACCCAAACCAATGGTATCGCTCGTTCCTGGCGCGCTGTAATCTGTACCTACAAAGAGCTCACCATTATGAGATACTACAGCATGCACTCTTACATCTAGAGTATCGTTAAAAGGCTCCATAGTTTGCCCGTTAATTTTAACAATGTTTTGACTAGAATAACCACCATTATAGCTGAAACTACCGGCAACAACCAACTTATTATTATGAACGGTCATGGCACTCACCCCTCCCAATAAATCTAAACCTGCGTGCACCCACTCGGTACCATTCCATTTGGCAATAGATTCAAAATATTTAGCCACTCCCGCCTTTGCCTTAAAAAATCCACCCGCGTAAATTGTATCTCGGTATACTTGTAAATCATAAACCGTATTGTGTAAAGCGCCTACATAAAACTGACCCATAGCGGTCCATTGCCCGTTCTCATAAACAGCCACCCCCGAGTTTACTGGCACCGTATCCGCCATATAAAAATCACCGGCCACGTACATTTTACCTTTGTGAAAAAGAATGTCATGCACACGCCCATTCACACCAACATTCCCTAGAGGGTTCCATAAAAAACCCGCAAAACCAGCAATCCATTGCGCTAAGTTACCCGCAGGGGCAACACCTGCGGTATCAAAATTACCACCTATAATAATTCCTCCCGACATTTCAGTGGCCAAAGCCATTACAGGGCCATTACTTCCATTGCCCATTGGGCTAACATTACTAACCGCAGGATACGTAGGCTGAATCCATGCCAATTCATCCACTGTAAAGCCACTTTGCGCCTGCCAGGCGGCTAAACCCTGTGTTTTAATATCATGTAAATAACTCAAGTTATACTCTGCCTTAACCTTTTGGCCTAAAGCCGAATAACCACTTTGTTTAATTAAATATCCCACTGCGCAATGGGTGCCGTAGTTGTCAATAAAAACAGGATTTCTTATCGGCAAATGTTCGTTAACCGGAAAAAGACCTCTATCAGCATAAGCCTTAAGCTCCACTAAACTTTGTTCTCTATTGGCCCGCTGTACTTCGTTTAAGCCCTCCGTGTGTTGAAGGGTTAAAAAGTGATGTACCCAGTTAAGGTGTTGCCTAATTATCTCTTTGTCGCTCAAGTTATCTACCGTTACAGGCACTTGCTCTAAGGCGTTTGGGTGGTTTAGCCACTGCTTGTTTACCATTGCCATTGGATGATGAACTGTTTGCGACATAAGCCCCAGCGACATCATCATAAAAGCCAGAAGTTGTAATTTTAATGTTTTCATTTTTACAATTGTTTTAGTTTTCGCCACTATTGTACACTGTTAAGGATGAAAAGCAAAGGTAATGGGTTGCGTTGCTTATAAAATTAAGCCGCTGCGCAACCTATTTTGAAATAAGCACGTCTATGTTGTTCAAACCACCCATTAATTTGGAGATAAACGAACTTATTCGCGAAAGCCAAAAGGGCAACAAAAAAGCTCAAGGCTTGCTATACACCCATTTTGCTGGCAAAATGTACGGGGTGTGTATGCGCTATGCTAGTGATAAGGATGATGCGCAAGATTTTTTACAAGATGGCTTTGTTCATTTATTCAAAAAAATAGATCAGTTTAGGTTTGAAGGTTCTTTTGAGGGTTGGGTAAGGCGGCTTTTTGTGAATTTAATTTTGCAAAAATTTAGAAGTAAAAAGTTGCTCTACGCCACCAATTTTGAAATAAGCCCTGCGCACGAGCCCAGTTACGAGCATATTTTAGAAGAAATTGAAGCACGTGATTTACTGGAAATGGTTAAAACCTTAAGCCCTCAATACCGGTTGGTTTTTAACCTTTACGCCATTGAAGGCTACAGCCATAAAGAAGTAGCAAAAAAACTACAAATATCAGAAGGCACGAGCAAGTCTAACTTATCAAGGGCCCGTAGTATTTTACAAGAAAAAATTGCCATTCGTTACCCGGATGTGTACCAAATGAAGAGCAATGGAGGATAAAAAGAAATTGGACGAAATTTTTGAGAAGGGGCTTGGCGGATTAGAGTTAAATCCACCAGCCGATGCTTGGGTAAATATTGATCAAAAACTGAGCAATAAAAAACCCAAAGGTTTAGTATTGTTTTGGAGGGTAGCTGCGGTTGCGGCTGCTTTGCTGTTTGCGTTTAGCGCAGGTTTTGCTTTGCGCGGATGGTGGGAGAAACCATCCTATAATGAGGTTGGTAATTTTTCATCCAACGGAGCCGAGTCTCAATGGGTTAATCCTAAAGGTAATGTTGGTGGCTCAAAAGCAGATAATCCATCCAACACTGATATTAGCGCCACAAAAGCACCGACTAGTTTAAATAACACTGCCAAAACCAATACTTCTTCGTCCATTGCACAAAATAACGATGCCCTATCAAATAATGCTAACAGCCAACATGCCAAAGGCGCCACGTCAATTGATCCTGCTATTGCTACACCCGCAAGCTTTGTTGTTGGAGCACGTCCCACTCAAGGTCTTTTGTATTTAGCAGCCCTTAGGCCTTGTTTACCGCCTGTTAACGTCCACCTTGAGTTGCGTCCTGTTTTTAATGAAGAAGTAGTTAAAGTAGATTCTTCCGCTATTGTTTATTACGATTCTAATACCCCTAAAAAGAAAAAAACGAAAATGAATGCTTTGCGAGTTGGAATGCTCGCTGGTCCCTCTTTTGCCTTTAATTCGGTGGAGGTGAAAAATGATGCTAAAAGCAATACAGCTACCGACAACGTGGGCAACGAGCAAATTATGAATAGCTACGCAAGCGGAATGAGTGTTAATTATCAGGTAAATAAAGCTTGGAGGTTGAGCAGCGGTGTTTTTGTAAATAGTTGGAAACAAAGTAGTGACAATACACTTTTAGCACTTGACCCTAACAGTGGAAATTACAACCCCTCGGCCTTAGGCGTAACTTCGGTAGGTAATTTTAATTATTCAAACGCAGGCCAAAGCACTGATTTAACCTTGGTTGAAAAGGGCAGTATTACCGCTGGAGGCAACCAATTTGCCTTGCTTCCAAAAGTAGAGCAGCAATACCAGTACGTTGAAGTGCCTCTTCAAATTGGTGTGAGCCTTTTGGAAACAAAACGCTTAACTGCTAATGCTCAAATTGGTGCCAGTGCGCGATTTTTATCTAAAACAGATGTAAGGCTACGTTATGCCGATGGCAGCGAAAAAAGTGTTGATGGTCTTGATCCAGAAAAGATCTCTTACCAATTAGCCCTGAATGGTTCGTTAGGTTATAAAGTGGCCAAAAACTGGGCTTTCGAAATTCAACCTACCTTACTTTACGGTTTAACGCCTGTAAATCAAAACCCAGAGGTTGAAACCTACTTTCACCAATTTTTAGTGTACGCTGGTCTATTTTATAGCTTTTAGTACTGCATACTTTTACTACCTTTGCTTTGCAATGAGATACGAGTTACACGAACATATTAGCCGTTTACTATTTGATCACGACTGTGTAGTAGTACCTGGCTTTGGCGCTTTTTTAATACGATATCATTCAGCCGAAATTAATGAGGCTACCCACATGATGCGCCCGCCCTCTAAGCGCGTTTACTTCAATAAAAGTATTATTGAAAATGACGGATTGTTGGCGAAGTCTATAAGTTTAACAGAAGGTGTTAGCTACAAAGAGGCTTTACAATACATTGATAAAGAGTCAACTCGCTATCAAGACGACCTTAAACTGGGTAAAAAATTAAACTTACACGGTGTTGGCCGTTTAGTTTTAAATGATGACAGTAACGTACAGTTTACACCCTCTTTAGAGATTAACTATTTGTTCGATTCCTTTGGGCTTTCCATATTCAGATCATCTGCTTTGCAGCGAGAAGAAGTATTGCGTCAATCGATAAATAAAGTAATAGAAAAGCATATTCACGAAAAGCCTGTAAAGCAACGTAAACGTAATTTACTTTGGGCCGCAGTGCTTGGCCCTGTAGCCATTGCTGCAGCTATTGGTTATTCAGTATTGTCAGGCAGCGGTGTCCAAAACAATCAAAATTGGGCCGGTTTTAACTTTATGCAACTTAGCCAAAGTGCCTCGGAAACAGTCATAGAAAAAGAACCTGTAACTAGCGAAACCATTAATATTACGGAAGAGAATATTACCGCTATTGCGGAAGATATAGTTGCTCCAGCCAACAACATTGAGGAGCCCACCACGGCAGAAGAAGTTACCACCATTCACCTCGGTGATTTTCATATTGTTGTAGGATCGTTTAAGGATGATATAAATGCTAACAAACTTATTACTAAGCTAAAAAGCAAAGGTTACGATGCTTATACGGCAGATGGTGACTCGCGGTATAAAAGAGTAGCTATTGGTAATTATGGCTCCGAAGCGGAAGCGGAAGAAGCGCTAAAAGAAATTAAAAAGAATGTGCATCCGCAATCGTGGATTTACAACAACTAGTCGAACATTTATTTAAAAAGAGAATTACTTTTGCCGCGCAAAAAGGCATGGTATGAAAGCTAAAACTCCCAACGATTCGCTTACTATTTTTACCGAAATAGTTTTACCTAACGATTCCAATAATTTACAAAATTTATTTGGCGGGCAGCTGCTCAGCTGGATGGATCGAACAGCAGCGGTTTCGGCACACCGCCACTGCAAGCGAATTGTAGTTACGGCAGCGGTAAACAATGTTTCGTTTGAAAAACCAATTCCTCAGGGCTCGATAGTAACCTTAGAGGCGCGTGTTTCAAGAGCTTTTACTTCTAGCATGGAAATTTTTGTGGATGTTTTTGTTGAAGATCAAACCATTGCAGGCAAAAAATACAAGGCCAATGAGGCCATCTATACCTTTGTTGCGGTTGACCAATTAGGTAATCCTATTAATGTTCCTGCGGTAACACCCGAAACCGATTTGCAGCAAACTCGCTATGATGGTGCGCTTCGAAGGAAACAACTTTCGTTAATTTTAGCAGGAAAAATGAAGCCGGAAGCCGCTACTGAGTTGCGTGCACTTTTTTTACCGGAAGAAGAATAATACGAGCATGGCATACAATAAAAGCCAAAAATAGCTTAGCTCTTTATGCCATGTTTTTGCTTGATACTGAAGCAAATTAGCACAAAAAACACTTAACGGTACTAGCATCCAAAACCAAGTTTGAAGATGATTATCGCTAAAACCCCCTATTAACACAATGTATAAAAGACTTATACTTAAAAAGGTAAAAACTTGGCGCTTAGCCACATTTGCTTTTCCATACACTTGAAAATTCTCAATAATAGCGCGGCCTCCAATAAGCAAAAGTGGAATAAACCACTTTAAATCCTCCCAACTTACTTTAGGCCAAATAGGAATTAAGCTTGACCAACTACTAAAAAATGTACGTCCCACATCTGTATATCCTATCAAAAGTAGTAAGCTAAATAATATAATATACAAAAAAGCAATCCCCAATAGGGGGATAAAAAAACTACGCGAATTAAAATAACCAAAATTTGCTGCCGCCCACCATATTACTAAAACCAGCCAAATAGCCTCTGGATAAAATAAGGTAAGCCCCGATATTATAACACCGGTATCAAAAAGAACATAAGCCGGGTTTCCAATATTTACTAAGCTTAATAGGCGAATAAAAAACAAACTTAACAAAGGTAACACTATGAGTAAAGTAGCACTTTGAGCCATAAATAACCATGGAAAAGCCAGCAAACTAAAAATCGGTAACAACTGGTAATCAGACTTTAAGAAACCTATTTTGTTAACCAAGCTGTTTAATAAAAACCCACTTACAAAAACACTTAGTATCATACCTCCTCCAAAAAGCCAAAAAGGTATTTGGGAACTATTTGCTAAAAAAGAAAACTCAAAACTTTTTTGCGGGAGTACCACAAAAAAACCAGCACCTAGAACCCAGCAAAATATAATGGCTCTAATTAACGACTGGATGCTAATATTATGGAATAGCCTTGCGAACATTTACCTTTTTTATATAATTTTGGCCACAAATTTAACAGAAGATGCAAGTAAAAGAAGCAATGCGCTCAATTGGGGATTTTTTAGAATGGACTTTTGAACTACTTCCGGTATTGGGCAACAGTTTTAACTACCTTTTAATGACCATCATTACCATCTGTTTTTTTTACTGGATGGGTCAAATGATAAAGTACAAAAAGGCAGGAAACACCTAAATCCCCTATAGGTCAAAACCTATATCCTTTCTAAAGGTAATTCCCTCAAAACAAACCTTATTAATGCTCTGGTAACTTTTTTTCAGAGCCTCCGCCTGTGTATTTCCGTACGAGGTAAACGCCATTACCCTACCACCACTGGTTTGCAATTTGCCTTGGTCGTTTTTAGTGCCCGCATGAAAAACCAAACTCTCGCTTACATTTTCTAATCCGCTTATAGTCTTTCCTTTAGGGTAAGCTCCTGGATATCCTTCTGAAACCACCATTACGGTACAAGCCGCATCTGTGTTGTGTTCTACCGTTGTGCTGCTTAGCTCTCCGTTCAATGTTTTTTCAAAAAGTGTTACCAAATCCGATTTCAACCTTGGTAAAACCACTTCCGTTTCAGGGTCTCCTAAGCGCACATTGTATTCTATTACTTTAGGTTCATCGCCTACCTTAATCAAACCAAAAAACACAAAACCGGTGTAATCCATATTATCCTTGGCAAAGCCATCAATAGTGGGTTTTACAATTTGCTCCTCCACCTTCCTCATTAAAACATCATCTACAAACGATACGGGAGAAACGGCTCCCATACCTCCTGTATTTAAACCTGTATCGCCATCACCTATACGTTTGTAATCTTTGGCAACGGGTAGCAGCACGTAATCTTTGCCATCTGTTAATGCAAAAACTGAAAACTCAATTCCATCTAAAAACTCTTCGATTACTACCTTTTGGCTGGCCGTTCCAAACTTTCCGCTCAACATACTGGCGAGTTCTGTTTTGGCTTCCTCTAAGTTGTCTATTATTAAAACACCTTTACCACCTGCCAAACCATCTGCTTTTAAAACATAAGGTGCCGCCAGTGTTTCTAAAAAGGCTTGCCCTTCGGCCAAACTCTCTGCTGTAAAGCTTTGGTAGGCTGCAGTTGGCACACCGTGCTTTTCCATAAATTGCTTGCAATACTCCTTACTGCCTTCTAATTGGGCCGATTCGGCATCAGGGCCAATTACTCCTATGTGCTGTAAATCAGGCTGTTTAGTAAAAAAGTCTTTGATCCCGTTTACCAACGGATCCTCTGGGCCCACCACCAACATATTTACTTCTTTATCCAAACAAAAAGTGGCAATGGCCTCAAAATCATTTACAGCCAAATCAACGTTTTGAGCTACTTGGCTGGTTCCGGCATTTCCGGGTGCTACAAAAAGCTTATTGAGCTTTGGGCTTTGTGCCATTTTCCAAGCCAAAGCATGCTCACGACCTCCACTTCCTAACAGTAAAATATTCATTGCAAAAAATTTGAAGCGCAAAAATAACCCTTTGTATAGTGTTGCCCTACCTCCCAACTATAATAAGCTTACTATTTTCCTAAAAAAACTAAAATTCTTGATTTTCTAGTAGCCCTATAATTCTAAATTTTAAAAATCAACTAGTTGCGTACGTGCATTTTACTTGATTTTTTAAGCCAATTAGAAGCCCCTTAATAGACATTAAACATATCCCTATAAACATTTGGTAATCAGTCATTGTCAATTTCACAAAAAATCTACATTTGCGGGTATATTCAACCTATTGATATTTATATGTCGAACAAATTTCAATCTCAGATAGACGCCTTTATGGAAGGCGTAAAAGCAAAAAATCCGAACGAAGCCGAATTTTTACAGGCCGTTGAGGAAGTTGCGGAAACAGTAATTCCGTTTATTGCGAATCATCCTCAATATGCCGATGCCAAAATTTTGGAACGCATTACCGAGCCCGAACGCGTAATTATGTTTAGAGTGCCTTGGTTAGATGACAGTGGTAAAACACAAATTAACCGTGGTTACCGCGTTGAGTTTAACTCGGCCATTGGGCCATACAAAGGTGGTTTACGTTTTCATCCTAGTGTAAACTTATCGGTACTTAAGTTTTTAGGCTTTGAGCAAATCTTCAAAAACTCATTAACCACGCTTCCTATGGGAGGTGGTAAAGGTGGGTCTGATTTTAACCCAAAAGGAAAATCAGACAATGAAGTAATGAAATTTTGCCAATCTTTTATGACTGAATTGCAACGTCATATTGGCCCTGATACAGATGTGCCTGCGGGTGACATTGGTGTTGGTGGACGTGAAATTGGTTACATGTTTGGGCAGTACAAACGTTTACGCAACGAGTTTACAGGTGTACTTACTGGTAAAGGAATTAACTGGGGTGGCTCGCTAATTCGCCCTGAGGCTACTGGTTACGGTACCGTATATTTTGCCAACGAAATGCTTAAAACTAAAAACGACTCTTTTAACGGTAAAACAGTAGTTGTTTCGGGTTCGGGTAACGTGGCACAATACGCTATTCAAAAAGTAACTGAGCTTGGTGGCAAAGTGGTAACTGCTTCCGATTCATCAGGATACATTCACGATGCTGCTGGTATATCTGCTGAAAAGCTGGCCTTTTTAATGGATTTAAAAAATGTAAAGCGTGGCCGTATTAAAGCTTATGCGGATGAGTTTGGTTGCGAATTTCATGAGGGTAAAACTCCATGGGGAACGGCTTGCGATATTGCCTTGCCTTGCGCCACTCAAAACGAATTGAACGGTGACGATGCCAATACATTATTGGCCAATGGTACTATGTGTGTGGCCGAAGGTGCCAATATGCCTTGTACGCCTGAAGCAGTGGAAGCCTTTAAGGCCAAGCAAATTTTGTTTGCTCCAGGTAAAGCTTCTAATGCCGGTGGTGTAGCTACTTCTGGTTTAGAAATGTCGCAAAACTCATTGCGCTACAACTGGACACGCGAAGAAGTAGATGCCAAATTACATGCTATTATGGTAGATATTCATGAAGCTGCCCGTAAATACGGAACGCAAGAAAATGGTTTTGTGGACTATGTTTCGGGAGCCAATATTGCTGGTTTTGTTAAAGTAGCCGATGCTATGCTAGATCAAGGTTTGGTGTAAAACCGAGCTTTTTAAATAAATTCAAATCCCCGTTTTGGCCTAGCCGGAGCGGGGATTTTTTTGTTGACTGGTTATATGTTGATACGTCAAATGGTTAATCGGTATCTCCGCAAGCACTTCCGTCTATGGACTATCAACTACAAACTGTTGACTGTTGACTGATTGAATAGTAGAATCGCTAAATATTTCCACAAACACTACCGTCCTTTTTCTCATTTC
The DNA here is from genome assembly GCA_937146805.1 of uncultured Owenweeksia sp. GTDB lineage: Bacteria > Bacteroidota > Bacteroidia > Flavobacteriales > Schleiferiaceae > Owenweeksia. Next base: position 156,091 of record CAKZRR010000038.1, read on the forward strand.
GCAAACTCCATAACCTCTCTTAACAAAGGTGGCAATCCACCATCCGCCTCATCATCATAGTGGCTTAAAACGCAGGCTACGTATCTACCTCTCACTTCACAAATTACGTAGTAAACAATCAACACATTACTACCACCTATTAAAAGTTTTGGAAGCTTTACCTTTAACTTATTCCTAGTTGCAACTGTTTCTTGACCTTCGAAAATAATTCTAACGGTATCTATCTCACTAGCGCTAACTAAATGCCTAGACCTTGTTACTTTCTGCTGGTTCAGAATCATTTCCTCTGCTCGTTCGGGGCTACTAAATTCAGACCAATTCATTTGGCCCCTATTAGGGCATTGTAAATTGTGTGCGCCTCGCCATGAACATGCCGAACCCAGCTGTATATATCTACCCGCAAAATTAATACTGTCCACAAACATGGTTGAATGAACATACTCTGGAAAGGTTTCTTGTTTTAATGACTTTACAAGAAATTCTTCTAAGGCCTGATCGGGTCCCGATATAGCTGCGGTTCCAATTATTTCAACAAGCAAAGGTCCCGATTCGTAGCAATAGTAAGTTCTTTGGATTACTCTTTCGCCATCAATTTCTTCATACGCGCGAAAGATTTGAGCCTTAGGGAATTCCTCAGAGATTGTTGGCTCTTGATCTTTTGGAATTTTAAATCTCCTTTTGATCTTTTTCAAACCCTTCTTATCAAGTTGGGCATATATATATTCCCGAGCCACATCATAACCTTCTGATTCAACAAAGGTGATTCCGCCATTCTGAATTAGCTGCGTATGAGAATAAATCGCATTTGAATCAATATTTTGACCCGGTAGCAAAACAACCGCTCCTACTGTAAGAAATGCCAAAATTAGCTCTCTCATCATTTTTAAGTTTTGTAATTAGTAGCAGACCATATCACTCAAATCCTAAAACCTCCCCCTCTTGATATGTTAATACGTTAACTGGTCTCTCCGCAAAAACTTCCGTCTTCCGACTATCAACTACAAACTGTTGACTGGTTGAATCGTTAATTGATCTTCTCCACAAAACTTCTATCTTCCGTCTATAGACTATCGACTTCATTCCTCCCTACTCAACACCTTGCTCACCTTAAAGTAATCCGTGTCTTTTGAAGGGGCATTTTTCAGGGCTTCAGCCTTACTTACTTCGGTTATAACTTCATCCTTGCGCAAAATGTTTTCCTCTTCAGTAAGGTATACCAAGGGCTCCACGCCATCTAGTTTCAACTCATTTATCTTCTCTACAAAAGCCAAAATTTTATCCATATCCTGCATCATGGCTTCCTTCTCTTCTTCCGAAAATTCAAGACGTGCCAAGTGGGCTAACTTTTCTACCGTTTGCTTATCCAATTTCATGTGCTACCGCTTTAATATCTGCTTGCTCTAAAGGCTCCAAAATGGTGTTAAAACAAGTTGTTTTTAGTCGTTCAATTTCTTCCGAACTATTTTCTTTTGCCAATAAAAATGGATGTACAACTACCTGCAATACTCCTGGTTTTCCTCGCCAAAAATCAAATGGCAAATGTCGTTTATTATTGAGGTAGCTTACCGGTATTATCGGAATATTTTTATCCGCTGCCAAGCGAAAAGCCCCCAGCTTAAAAGGAGCCAATTCAATTTCGGGCTCGGGCACCCCTCCTTCAGGGTAAATACAGAGGCCTATGCCTTGGTCAATTTTTACCGCTGCCCGGTCAAATACATCCTTTCGGCTACGCAGGCTTTTTCTATCTACCAATAAATTAGTGCGTTTATAAAAATATCCAAATAAGGGCATTTTAGAAAGTTCCTTTTTTCCGATAAACAAAAAACAATTTCCAAAAAGTGCCAGCGTCAGCATAATGTCTATCATGCTTACATGGTTAGGACAAATAATATAAACTTGGTTTTTTTGCGGTTTTTCGTGCCACTTTACCTTAGGCCAAAATCCCGATAAAACAAGTACTACCCAAGCCCAAACGCGCGACAAAAAGAAAAACTGCTTGTATGTTTTTACACTTAGCGAGGTAACAATTAAAAAAGGGAGCAACAATAAAATACCCAACAGTACGGAGGTATAAAACCAAATTCGCCATAAGGCGCTTAGTGCTTTCAAAATTATTTTCACGCTGCAAAAATAGAATTTTGATTAAGGCCTTAATACTTACTTTTGGCCTACATTAATAAAAAACCAAATGGCCAGAGTACTCACCGGAATACAAAGTAGCGGACGCCCTCACTTGGGTAATATTTTAGGCGCCATAGTGCCGGCTACCGAGCTAGCTAAAACGTCTCAAAATGAGTCGTTTATATTTATTGCAGATATGCACTCGCTTACCACTTTAAAGGATGGCGAAACACGTAAGCAAAACGTATATGCGGTGGCTGCGGCTTGGCTGGCTTTTGGTTTAGATACCGATCGTACCGTTTTTTATCGACAAAGTGATTTGCCCGAGGTAGCCGAGCTTACTTGGTATTTAAACTGCTTTACACCTTACCCTATGCTGGCCAATGCGCATTCTTTTAAAGACAAAAGCGATAGGCTGAGTGATGTAAATGCGGGTCTTTTTGATTACCCTGTGCTTATGGCCGCTGATATACTATTGTATGATGCAGAGGTGGTTCCGGTGGGAAAAGACCAAAAACAACATTTAGAGATTACAAGAGATATTGCCAGTGCGCTAAATAATAAGGTTGGTGAGGAAGTTTTGATTTTGCCCGAATCGGCTATTAGAGAAGAGGTAATGTTGGTGCCCGGTACCGATGGCCAAAAAATGAGTAAATCGTATGGAAATATAATTGATGCTTTTTTGCCGCCCAAGCAACTCAAAAAACAGGTAATGAGTATTGAAACGGACAGCACACCGTTGGAAGAACCTAAAAACCCGGACACCTGTAACGTATTTGCTCTGTATAAAATAATGGCCACCGAAAACCAAATTGCCGAAATGCGTGCCAATTACTTGGGAGGAAATTACGGGTATGGCCACGCCAAGATGGCTTTACTAGACCTTATCACTGAAAAATATGCCGAGCAACGTGATAAGTTTAACCACTATATGGAAAACACGCACCTTATAGAAGAAGAGTTACAAAAAGGAGCGGAAAAAGCTAGGCCGATTGCAAAGGAAGTTTTGGGTAGAGTGAGGAGTAAGTTGGGATTTTAGTTTACACAATTAAGAATGAAACAAACATCTTCATTATTAATAATCCTAGCTTCACTGTTCACCCAACTTAGGGGGCAACCAAACACTAATTCTGCTTACAATAACTTAGAAATAGTAAAGCATTATAACGTCAACCTTTCTTCAAGAACTGGTGGTGGAATTGCTGTTTACAAAGTAAATGGGAGACAGGTCAACAAACAAACTTATGACAAGTACAAATCAACATCAAAGAGCTGGTCATCTTGTTGCCCCTGCATTCTAAAACTCTATGATGAAAAGGAAAACTTATTACGAGAATCCGTTTCCTGTACCGACTGTGGTGTAGGATGGTTTAAAACTTACCATGAGAATGGAAACTTAAAATTGACAGGGAGCTATATGGAGAATACCTCTGGAGATTGGAAGAACATATACTATGCAGGATACTGTAACAAACCCAATGGGCAATGGACATACTTTAACGAAAAAGGAGATACACTCTATTCGGAATTTTGGGCCAACGGAGAGTTTCTTAAACAAGTTCCCGAACAGAGAAATGCTGAAATTTGGGATATTGATCTTACACTTAACGGTAAAGTGATTGATACGCAGACAATAGCCTTTGATCAAATACAGGATTTAAAGATTATCCCAAAGTATAAAAACAATAACAAGGACACTAAGCTGACCATTACGCTTGAAGTATCAGCAACTGGATACGAATCGAATGAAAAACAATTTACTGTTGAATCCTTTAAATACATTGATGTAGCCTCAATGATATCAGAAGCAGGTATTCCTAATGACACGAAATCAACGTTTTGGTTAACCATATACAGTGATGACCAAGCTTTTAGGGGGTACACTTTGAACGTTAAAAGATGAGCAAGGAGAATACATTTCCAAACTGTAAACCTCCCAATTCCTTATTCGCGATTACCTACTACCTACTAATCATTCAACTTCAGCACCGCCAAAAACGCCTCTTGTGGTATTTCTACATTACCTACTTGGCGCATACGCTTTTTACCCGCTTTTTGCTTCTCTAATAGTTTACGCTTACGCGAAATATCACCACCATAACATTTGGCGGTAACGTCTTTACGCAGGGCGCTCAAGGTTTCACGGGCAATAATCTTAGCACCAATGGCCGCCTGTATAGCAATCATAAACTGCTGGCGTGGGATAAGTTCTTTTAGCTTTTCGCAAATCTTTTTACCAATATCATAAGCATTGCTTTGGTGTACCAATGCCGAAAGGGCATCTACAATTTCTCCATTTAGCATAATATCCACCTTACTAAGCACTGACTCTACATAGCCAATAGGGTGGTAATCAAAAGAAGCATAGCCTCTAGAAATAGACTTTAGACGATCGTAAAAATCAAAAACAATCTCGGCCAGTGGCATATCAAAAGTCAGCTCTACACGCTCTGAAGTAAGGTAGGTTTGGTTCTTTAAAACACCACGTTTTTCAATACACAAGTTCATTACCGCTCCCACGTAGTCCGATTTGGTAATAATTTGAGCTTTAATAAAAGGCTCTTCCATTCTGTCCAACTTGGTGGGATCCGGAAACTCGGTTGGGTTGGTTACAATCTCTCTTACATCTGGCGTTTTTTTCATGTAAGCATAGTAGCTTACGTTAGGCACGGTAGTAATCACGGTCATGTTAAACTCGCGTTCCAAACGCTCCTGAATAATCTCCATGTGTAACATGCCCAAAAATCCACATCTAAAACCAAAGCCCAAAGCAGCCGATGATTCGGGCTCAAAAGTTAAAGAAGCATCGTTGAGTTGCAGTTTTTCCAAAGAAGCTCTAAGCTCTTCAAACTCATCGGTATCTACTGGATAAATTCCGGCAAACACCATTGGTTTTACATCTTCAAAACCCGAAATAGGTTCATCTGACAAACGATCCATAGCCGTAATGGTGTCTCCCACCTTTACTTCTTTGGCCTCTTTAATTCCCGAAATAATGTAACCTACATCACCCGCCTTTATTTCTTTTCTTTTCTCTTGAGTTAAACCCAATACACCAATTTCATCTGCAAAATACTCATGCCCTGTGGCCATAAATTTCACACGCTCACCAGATTTTATGCTACCGTTTAGCACCTTAAAAAAGGCTTCAATTCCTCTATAAGAGTTATACACCGAATCAAAAATTAAGGCTTGCAAGGGTGCTTCCGGATCACCCTCGGGTGCTGGAATGCGATCTACAATATGCTCCAATATAGCCTCTACACCCATACCCGTTTTGGCTGATGCCGCCAATATTTCTTCGCGCTCACAACCCAATAAATCCACAATTTGGTCTTTAACCTCCTCGGGGTTGGCGCTTGGTAAATCAATTTTATTAAGAATCGGGATGATCTCTAAATCATGCTCTAAGGCCAAATACAAATTAGAAATAGTTTGCGCCTGTATCCCTTGGGCTGCATCCACAATAAGTAAGGCACCTTCGCAAGCCGCAATAGCTCTGCTCACCTCATACGAGAAGTCTACGTGTCCCGGTGTGTCAATTAAATTAAGCGTATACGTTTCCCCATTTAAAGGATAGCTCATTTGAATGGCGTGACTTTTAATGGTTATTCCACGCTCGCGCTCCAAATCCATATTATCCAAAAGCTGCGCCTGCTTTTCGCGCTCCGTTACTGTTTGAGTACAATCCAGCAATCTATCGGCCAAGGTGCTTTTTCCGTGGTCAATATGAGCTATAATGCAAAAGTTTCTAATGTTTTTCATCGGGCTAAAATCAATCTGCTTCAAGCAGGCGAAATTACGCTAAATGCTGGTTATACAGGCAGTAAAAATGCTTTTGCTCTGAAATGCCTAAGACACGCTAAGTACTCGGAAACTCGTAATACGTTTCGATAAATCATTCTTTCATTAAAATATCCGTTCAACCTTTGCTGATTAAGAGCATTGAATTACTTTTATCGACTATTTTACCAAGAATCTATAATATAGCTTGACTATGAAAAAGTATTTATTCGCTGTAATCACTGCTCTAATGCTGTTAGGGTTAAACCCTGAAGCTAAAGCCTCTCACATGGCTGGGGGTGAAATTTGGTATGAGTTTGTTGGTAACGCCCAACATCCCTACCGATATAAAGTTTTCCTTCAATTTTACCGAGATGTTACTGGAGCCACTATTGGTACTGGAGCGCAAACCATTTGTATTAGATCTTCTTGCTTTTCAAATATGACCGTTTCGGCTCCTATGATACCTGTGTTTGATAACGTTGCACCCACGGATACGGTGGCTGGCAGTGTTCCTGGCTCCATTATTACTCCGGAGCTTACTGACTGCGTGGATTCCACTTCAAGCTCCATCGTATTTACGGAGGTATACTTGTATTGCGTACAGGTTGATTTACCGGGTATTTGTGCTGATTATAAATTTAGCTACTCTTTATGTTGTAGAAATCCAAACAGCAATTTAGTTTCGGCACCCTCATTTTACATTGAATCGGAACTAAATAATACAATAGGACCAAACTCAAGCCCTAAATTTATCAACCCCGCTGCTAAAAGTTTTTGTGTAGGTCGCCCTTTTATTTGGTCGCAAGCAGCTGTAGAGCCTGATGGTGATAGTTTATATTATGACTTTGGCGAGCCATTAACTGGACCTTCGTGTGGTCCCGGAGCCATTATTGGCTTCAATCCAGGCTATAGTAAGTCACAACCCATGAAAACGGTAAACGGCATTAATATTAATCACCGTTATGGCACCTTTCGATTTACTCCTTCGCAACAAGAGGTGGATGTAATTAATGTGAGGGTTACAGAGTACCGCTATACCAATGGGTTATGGCTGGATATTGGAACCTCAGTAAGAGATTTGCAAGTACCCGTTATTGCTGGCTGTAAAGTAGCTGCGGCTAATGGCCCACAGTTCTCAAAAGGTTCTTACCCATCGCAATTATTAGATCCAGATAGTATTATGGCTGTGTATAATGTCGGTAAAATTAACAACCCTGATTCTGTTGAGTACCCTCCGGGCTCAGGCAAATATTTAATGCGCATTCCTGTAATTGATTACAATTGCTTTGATACTTTGGTAAACATTAAATTTAAAGATGGGGTGTATTGTGAAACAATTGCACCTGATGGAAGCGACTTTAGATTAGCTGGTCCTGATTCTAAATTAAGACCTGTAGTTGGTGTAATTGATAATTGCCGCCCTGATTTAGTTACCAAAAGTATTGATCTTATGTTACATAAAGCATTGGATGTAAATGGTGACTACCTACTTACTATTAAACCTGGTACCGATGGTAATACCCTAATGAATAAGTGCGGTTTCCCTTTAGACCCTTTCTTTACTGTAATTATTAGAGTTACGGATTGCCCCATTTTGGATTACAAATTGGAAAATGTAACCGTAGAAGAAGATGAACGAGTTAGACTGGATTGGAGTATTGACCCCAACTCTTGGGCTCCACACCTTTTTACCTCTTGGAATATTTTAAGAGCCAATAATGATGATGTTTTCTATACTCTTGAAAGTTACGAGGATGTTACTGCTCGTCATTATATTGATACTTCGGTTGCTATACATGTTGATGCTATACAGTTTCAATACAGGGTACAACTGGTGCAAAATCATAATAACAATAAACCTACCAATCAAATTAGAACCATTCTTTT
>CAKZRR010000039.1 GCA_937146805.1 uncultured Owenweeksia sp.
TCAGAAATACCCGTTATCACATTCAAAATAGTAGCGATGTTGTTACTGTACGTCGCTAACTCATTGACTTTTTCAACAGCGCTATCCATATCATGGGACAACTTATCAATCGCAGCGGTTGTCTTACCTACAACCGCAACCCCTTGCTCTGCTGCTTTATCAACCTGATTAGCATTCCCTGCAGTGTTTTGTGCGTGCTGCGCCACTTCTTGAGCGGTTGCAGACATTTGATGCATCGCTGTTGCTAACTGATCAAGCTCGCCTAACTGCTGCTCAAGATGTGCTAAAGATGAGCTCGCATTGCTTGCCGTAATATTAGTATCTTCTAATATCTCAACGGATGTAGTTTTCACGCCTTGTATCAGCGATTGCAAATGCCCCACGAAAGCATTGAAATCTTTTGATACATCGCCAAATTCATCTTTACTTGTAATACTTAAACGCTTCGTTAAATCGCCATCACCGGAATTGATATCAATCAGTGAAGAGTGGAGCTTGTTTAATGGCACTAGTACCTTAATCGTTGCTAGGTACAAGATAAGTGAGCAACTGATAACACTGAATATGGTGATAAAAAACGCATTCCAGCCCTGCTGCGTAGCCTCAGCTAATACTACTTTTTGATCTAATACCACCCCAATTGACCATTGGGCACCCACTAAATTATCGACCTTTACAAAGGATGCAAATACCGCTTTACCTTCAGAGTTTGATTCAACTAGATCACTTCCTTTTTCAGGTGTTTCACCATCAAATAACTCACTGAGCTGCTTATTGGCATAGTCTGTATTTGGATGACTAATAATAGTGTTATTTTGATCGAGCAAAAATGCGTAACCTGCACCGCTAAAGTTTACCGTGTTAAGCGCATCAGAAATGCTTTTCAAACTCAAATCTCCACCAAAAGCACCTTTTGTTTCGCCTTTGTCAGTTATTTTCGCTACCACGGAAACTAGAAGATCACCTGACACTGCATCACGATAAGGCGCTGTCAATGCAGCACTTGGATTGTTCATTGCAACAGCATACCAAGGACGTTTTCGTGCATCCCAACCATCTGGCTGCCAACTTGGGTCATTCGTAATTGGCTTTCCATCGGTCGATAATCCACCAAATATCAGCTCAAAGTCTCGTGCTAAAACAGGCGCATCAAAAGCTGTTTGTATTCCATTGTCACTAAAGTTAGCTGAAATGGATTGGCCTGTTATATCGATTAAACCGATTTTACCGTTGAGCCAATTACTAATCTGGTTAGATAATACGGATAGGGTTTCATGGGTGCTGTGCTGCGCCCCAGAATACAGTGTATTTTTCGTTGATTGATATTGAATAAGAGAAGATAGGGTGAACACTAACGTGATCACTAAGGATGCGACAATCGCAATTTTTACTGATACTTTCATACGAACTCCTGACTGGCTACCATCCATAGCAAGATATTGAAAATTAATAACTATTAATTTGGCGTTTGCGTAGTTCAGAACTGTTACTAGATTGTACCTTATTTATCACTTTAACTATAGACCTAGCTAAGTAGCAACCCAATAGACTCAAGCTTGCCGTTAAGATTCTGAAGCTGGAGCACTTATACTCTCAATTTATGACTATTTTGTTACATATTGGATCTATCTATCAAATGCAAATAAAAACCTCTCTGCACTACCTTTATACCCCTGTATTTTTTAAAAATGATGCTAATATTGTATTAATTAAAAATTAACAAAACAAACAAAAGAATGTTTTATTAAACAGTATTTTGACTATGTTTACTCATTTTTATAAGCTCATTGATAATGACTCCAAATACATAGGCACCTTTAAATGATAAAAGAATTAGATTTGCGCCATGCCTTTTCTAAAATGCTTTGTGTTAGCAATAACGTTCATTTTGCCCGTATTTTCGATTTATCAGTAACTAGCGCCTTCCAGCCGATCCTTCACAAAAATGGCACCTTATTAGGCTATGAAGCCCTAATAAGGCCCTTTCAAAATGGAGAGCTCGCATCTACTGATGTGTTTCTTAATCAAATGCGCAGCAGCGCTAATATTGCATTTGTAGATCGCTTGATTCGCGCACTCCACTTGCGTAACTTCTCACTACTCAATGAGCAAAGCCAATATCTTTTTTTGAATTATGAGTATGAAAGCATTACTGATTTAACTCAACGAGTTGAATGGCAAGATATTTTTGAAGGAAAATCAATCATTATCGATGAAAACGGAATTGAATACGAATGGGATTCCTCAAAAAAGAATGAAGTCGGAACTGTATATAATTACAGTTTAATTCCTACTTCAAGAGTTTCGGAATTAATCGCTGAATGTTTAAAAAGAGTAAATATTGACCAAAATATCTGTGAATTTAACTTTTAAGAAATGAGTTGGGACATTGTACTTTTTAATTCAAAACAGAAAATAGAATCAGTTGCGGAATTGAACGAAAACCAACTTGAACCGACTGATTTTACTGGGATTTTGGAAAACTCATTTGACCGAATTAAAAAAGATGATAAACACAGAGAAATAATCGGAACTGATTTTACGCTTGACTTTTCTGCGGACAATGAACACTCAAGCAATTTTATGCTTTCATTGTACGGAGAAAATGGAATTTACGCTCTAATCAAGCTTGCTAAAAAGCATAATTGGCAGATTTACGACTCTGGAATTGATGGAATGGTTGACTTGGAAAATCCCCAAAAAGAACGGATTTGACAATCACAGAAAATATGTTGAACAGATACTAAAACGGAAATAAAAACGGTGTACAACACGCTGTATAAAACATAGCTAATAAGTGCTAAACCGAAAGGTTTAAGTATATTTATAAAGTACGCTAAATCGTTGATTTGGCTTTTAAAATGAATAAGACAAAAACAAAATAGCAACCCTTAGTCTTTCAGTTGGACTTCTGATTATTGCATTGACACAAAAATGTTATCGTACAACAAGCTTATGTGGTGATTCAACATCTGTTTTCATATTTGGAATTTTGTTGTTATTACTATTACCGAGTTTGTCTACCCCCTACTTGCGGCCCCTAAAGTAAACACCAGAATAATTTGCAATGAAAAATATCCAGTTTGTAATACTTACTTTAATAGCATTTGCAAAGCCATCATTTTGTCAAGAACCTGAAATAGAACTCCTAAATGGAGTGTTTAATGCTCAGCTTGAGTTTTTAACTTCAGAAACAGAAAAGTATGCGGACTCTAGTACCTATGTAAAAAAGCTAAATCTGATTTATAAAAGCCTTAAAGCAAACCAACAACAAGACATAAAAGAAAATAGTTTAAAATACACTTTCTATAAAAAGTATATTATAAACCAAATTCCGCTTGAAAATATTTTATACGTAGTTGAAAGATTAAATTTCGGTTTTCAGGTAGCAATCATATATAAAACAGATGACCTTCTGATTCATAAAAAAGTGTTTATGGATAAAGTAAACGGAAAATGGCAATTGATTTCTCCTGTAAAAGAAAAACCGTTGGATGTCTTTCCATATTTGGAGAGTTTTGAATCAAGATTAAGCTTTGCCTGTGATTATTTTAGTTTCTCGCCCAATTCTTTTATATCAATTACAAGGCTAAACGATGATGGGTACAAAAGTATTATTCTTCCTTTAGGCTGTGTAAACGTAAAGGAATTGAAAGAAGTAAATAGTGCCTTTTTTTAATGGCGTATATTTGAAAACTGCTGGCAGCTATAAACTGGATAAAATGCCTATTGAGGTAGTTGGCGTTTGCATGGCTCCCTCCTGTTTTTCTGCCTTTATTGCAGGTAAAAACGCATTGCTAAATAGCTTAACACCAATAAACGCGAAGCTGGAGGTTACCCGCCATGCTCTATAGATAGCCACATTACTCCTTAGACTAGGCAACAACTAAATACACATGAAGTTACTATTTCTAGCCATGCTACTCACTAGCTCTCTTACCAGCTTGTATTCTCAACAGGATGAATTTAACGAGCTTTTTGGAAAGTTAAAACTCGATTATCGTGGTTATGAACTAAATGTTTCTAACATTAAAATTGAAATCCTCGAAGATTCATCATCCACAACAACAAATGCTTTAGGTAACTTTAAATTTCAAAGAATAAAGAATGATACGGTTTCAATTAAGCTTCATTTGCCTGTCTATCCAATAACTTACATGGGTGTCGTTCCAAAAGACCTAGCTGGCGATACGATCTTTATAACTATCAATAAAACTGAAAACTGGATTACAGAAGAGACTATCCAAATAGATCTAGACAATAACATGCCAAGATTGTTTATTGGTTGTACACTATTTGTATATCCAAATGACCCAACGTTTGAATCTAAATATGGTGTATTATACGTTGAAACAGGGTGTGTTGTAACTGTTAAATGTTCGGACATGGAAAAATACAACCAACTTATTTTTAATTATTTAGATACTAAATTTGGAAATACTTGGAGAGAAAAAGTAAATCCTGAAGTTATCGGAATAAAATAAAGGAAACTCGTTGATAATTAAACCAATTGTAAATAAGATACCTGCCGAAAAAGAAAAGAATCGAATTAAATCTGAGGTAAACAAGTACAAGTAAGGGCTATAACCTAATTTTAAAATAAAGGGTTTAAAAGAAGGTCCCAGTAGCTTTTTCAGAATCGTCATTTCTCAGTCTCGTCCAAAGTAAATTGTCAGTAAAACATCGTACCTTACACGTCATGAAAACTTCATTAATCTTATTCTTTATCTCCCTTGTTTTCAGTTCATTTGGACAAAATCAAACGGTAACAAACGATACGATTTACAATTCGGAGGATTCGGTGGTAGTATTTGCGACCGTTAAATTAGACTCGTTTATTACCTGCCAATATTACGGTGCTTACACGGAGTATGAATACAGTACTTATAGGTATGGCTTTTTGTGGCTTAAAAAGCGAACTTGGCGACTTAGGCCTATTTCTCATGTGTGGGATGAAAAGTATTATACCGAATGGCATAAATATTACCCAGGTCTTCGTATTTGTCTTAGTCGACCTGAAGTTATCTATCTACCTGCAGTTGAATAGAAAAAACACACTTTGAAGATATCTATAGCACTTTTGATACTAACCGTTTTAGGTTTGGCCTCGTGTAAACCACTAAAAAATTTAAGTCCAGCCGATTATGAAGCTCAAGAAATAACTAAGAACAACTATGAACAGTTAAACGGAGAGTATAAAAATATTCAAGACACCGTTTTTGGACAAATTATTCATCTTCCAGGTAATGGTTTAAATGAAAACAATAAAACGCTGAATAACCGACTGTTCTTAATGGCTAAGTACGGCTATTTAGACAGTTTAGACATAAAACTTCACTTTGTATCAAAACGGAAATGTGTACTAAGTGGCATATACCAATCAGATGTTTTATTCTCAAAAAAGATACGGGGTAAAATTAAAAAAGGCTACTTCTACGTCCGACCTAAATTTTATATAGTCCCATTTTTTCCTCTTTTCTATATTCATCGTTTTAAAAGAGTACGAATTACAACAACAAAAACCAACCATTTAGTAGTTGATCATACTGAAAGAACATGGGGGTTTGCCCTTTTTGCGGGTGGCTTGGACAAAGGCAGAGTTACCGCTATTTACGAAAAAAAATAATGTGTTGATTTGTAATTGCTTAATAAGGTTATGATGAAGTGTAACGTTAATTAGCCTTGCCGTTCCCTGTTTTCATTGTATACCTCTCAAATAAAATATAAGCTAATTAGCCTACTAGCGCAAATAACCAGACGAAGTTTCGAGATGCTGGCGTTCGCTGCTTAGTTAATAAATATTTCTAAAGCGTTAGCGGTCATTTAAAACACACACGAGCAAATACTACTTGGTAGATAAGGTTTTGGCATATGATTTACCCCAATCGGAAATACTATCTATAACGGGACTTAGACTTTTGCCAATTTCACTAAGCGAATATTCCACTTTTGGAGGAACTGTGGCGTAGGCCTTTCTTGTCACTACTTCTTTTTCCTCAAGATGCTTTAATTCTTTAACCAACATACGCGTAGAAATATCTGGAATAGCCCGCTCTAATTCCTTAAATCTCAATGTGCCTTTATTTAAAAGCACATACAAAATTGCAAACTTCCATTTTCCTTCCAAGGTGTTCATGGCTAAATGAAATGGACAACCTAAATATTCTTCTAAAGTTTTTTCTCTCATAACTCATTGATTTTCAGTAAAGCTTACATAAATGTTATTACTTCACATTGGTGTAACTACTTTCAAAAGTAAAGTGTTGCGTTTAGATTTGCAACACTAAATCTTAAAAAAAAGAGAAAAATGAAAATGAAAAAAACACTAAAGGCAGCACTGATTACAGTTGCTTTTACTACAGTTATTACGGGCTGTGGAGAAACCATAGCAAATGAAAATACAAACAACCCAGACAACTTTAAAACGTATAAAATGGAGTTAGGAGAAAACAAAGAATTAGTAGCTGAATTTATTGAAGCCATGAGAGTTTCTAATGTGGAAAAGCTCAAAACCATGATTACAGGTGATTTTAGTTGGTGGATTATTGGAAAGCCGGAATATTTGGTAACAGCTGGAGAACACGATACCGAATATTTTCTTGACTTTTTTAAAGGGACAGAGTTATTTCCTGAAGGACTCGAATTTAAAATTGTTTCAATAATAGCGGAAGACAATAAAGTAGCTACAGAAGCAACAATTAAAGCTAAAACCGCAATGGGAACCTTTTACGAAAACACCTATCACTTTCTATTTATAATTGAAAATGGAAAAGTAAAGAGAATGAAAGAATACATGGATACGTTTAGTGCTGTAAAACTATTTGAATCAATACCGCAACAATAACTATGAGCTGGACACCTAAAAATATAAAAGACCAGAGTGGAAAAACATTTCTGATTACAGGAGCAAACACTGGACTTGGTTTTCAAACGGCTTTAGAGTTAGCCAAGAAAAATGCTTTGGTAATAGTAGCTGGACGAAATGAAGAAAAGATAAATCAAGCAATAGAAAGTATAATACAGGAAATACCCACGGCCAAATTAGAAGCAGGGATTGTAGATTTATCAGATTTAAAATCTGTAAAATCATTTGCAGCAAACGTTATTAAAAATCATAATCGTTTAGATGTCTTAATTAATAATGCGGGTGTAATGTTTCCTCCGGCAAGCAAAACAAAAGATGGCTTTGAATTACAGTTTGGAGTGAATTACATGGCTCATTTTGCGCTTACCTCCTATTTGTTTGAATTAGTAAACAGTACAAAAGATAGTAGAATTGTAACGTTAAGCAGCATTGCCCATAAAAATGGAACTATAGATTTTGATAATCTAAGATTGGAAAAACCGTATGATAAGTTTAGAGAATACGGACAAAGTAAGGTGGCAGATTTAATTTTTACTTTTGAATTGCAAAGGCGCCTGACTACAATAGGCTCCAACACAATTTCGGTTGGTGCTCACCCAGGCATTAGCAAAACAGAATTACTACGAACGGACAAGCCAGAAATGATAGATGAGTTTCCACACATGAGTGCTAACCAAGGAGCATTTTCAAGTTTGTTTGCGGCAACAGAAACAATAGAAGGAGGAAGTTACATCGGCCCTAATGGCGATGGAGAAATGACTGGTTTTCCTGCACCTGCTTTTATTGCCGAATACGCAAAAGATAAATTAATCGGGAAAAATTTATGGAAATATACCAATAGTGAGTTAGGGCTAAGTTTCCTTTAAAGAACTGATTAAAGACCAACTACCAATAAATAGCGGTGCAAAATTCAAACTAAAAACCTCAGGTGTAAACTACTTAGTCTCAAGAATTGATTTTCTATATTCAATTCCCCAATTTGCTAACTCTTCTATGATTGGGGAAAGTGTTTTTCCGTGTTTGGTTATAGTGTATTCAACAGTTATTGGTTTTGTATTCATAACGGTTCTACTAACAAGGTGGTTTGCCTCTAAATCTTGAAGTTCCTTAGAAAGCATTTTTGTGCCTATTCCATTCACTTCTCTTAGTAAATCCATAAAACCCAATTTATCTCCTTCAATAAGAGTACCTAATATGTGAAACTTCCATTTCCCAGATAAAATACTCATTGCATCTCTTATTGCTAGCATTCTAAGTTGGCAAATTGGTGTGTTATTAATAAGCGCGTTTTTTTTCATCAGTTTAATTGACATAGTTAAGTAGTTTCATTTATGAAATTACTTTCTAAAAGGAAATGCATGTCAAATATACAATTCATAAGATCTATTTTTGAATTATGATTTTAAGGAAACAAATTATAGGAATGGTAGCTTCAATAGCGATCCTCACCTCCTGCAGCGGACAAACAAAACAATTAGAAATGAATACATCAAAAAAGGAAAATAACCCCCTCTTGTGCGATCCACAACTAGGAATGTGTGAAGTTAATACAACTTCGCAACCTGATTCTACCAAATTGAAAGCTAAAGCCGATAACAACAAAATTCAAATCATCTATTTTACGGACCCAATTTGCTCTTCTTGCTGGGGTATAGAACCTCAATTAAGAAAACTCAAATTGGAATATGGGGAGAGCATAGAAATTGAATACCGTATGGGAGGCCTATTACCTGATTGGAGCTACAACAGTGGCGGAATTAGTAAGCCCTCTGACGTAGCTCATCATTGGGATGAAGTAAGCATCTATTATGATATGCCAATTGACGGAGACCTTTGGTTAGAGGATCCTTTGCACTCTTCTTATCCTCCTTCAATTGCATTTAAAGCAGCACAAATGCAGGACAAGCAAAAAGCTATTTTGTTTTTAAGAGAGATAAGAGAAATGGTTTTTTTAGAAAAAAAGAATATCACCAAATGGGAACATCTAGAAGAAGCCGGTAAAAAGTCGGGGTTGGATACTGATCAGTTTAAAGTGGATTATGAAGGCCATGCCAAAAGTCTTTTTGAAGGCGACTTAAAATTAGCTCAAGAATATGGTGTAAGAGGCTTTCCAACACTATTGTTTGTGGATAGTTTAGGAAGTAAGGAGATCGTATACGGGTCTAAACCATATACTGTATTTGAACAAGCTCTTTTTAAAAGCTACTCAAAAGCTCGTAAGAAAGAATACGATAAAAGTTGGCAATCACTTTTTGCTAAGCATAACTCTTTAACAGCTAGGGAATTTTCAGAGTTGGCTCTTAAGCCACGAAAGGAGGCAGAAACCATATTGAACGATCTTGTTAATCAGGGGCAACTGGAAAAACAAACCACTAAGAATGGCTCTTTGTGGATTTTAAGATAAGCCGTGGCTAACAAAGAACTGCGCTAAAATTCAAACAAAAATCACCATTACTATAATTTTATTTTGAAAGTCTTTATTGGAGGGTGCCTTGCTTTTTTAGTACCTTCCTCCCATAAGTTATGGAAACCGGTACAGACCTGACAGGTTTTTTTACCAACTGCTAAAAAACCTGCAAAGTCTTAATCAGTTAGCTAAATAAAAGCTGAAAGTCAAGTGTTCTTAAAGTGAACCCAGTCTCGTCCAAGGCGACTTTAAGTAGTACCCGACCCCCGTTGTTTAGCTTGGCTAAACCCCATCAATCGGCATGAAAAACATTAAGCTGTTTACTTAGAAACTACGTACATTGAGAACCTCCTTATATATCTATAATACATTATGTGCAGGCACTATATTTGGAGCAGGATAAAGGAAATATAAACGTAACTGAGTTACGTTTACTAACTTGTTTGGTACAATTAATAAAATAAGGTTATGGGACAAATATTAGGGATACTCGGTGAATTGATACCTCTACTCGGAGGAATTTATATCGTGGTATATTTTGGAGGGTATAGGACTCCAAAATATAAAAATGAGGCTCAGAAAGAGAGCTTTGAGAAACTAAGAAGCAAACATGGAAAGAAGGTTTTCTACCTTGGAATATTCCTAATTCTTTACGGAGCCTACGGGATAACAAGAATGATATTAAAGTAAAAGTCACCTAACAAAATAGTCATAACACAACCCTTTCCAACACAAAACAATTGATTTAATAAAAGTCTGTAGCAGGCTTTTTACTTCATCTCGCTCCATCGCTTCTTCTCAGCTCCCTAAGTAAATCCAAGGGCTCCCCTTCTATTTCAAGCAAATCGTGGCAGGCCTTTTTAATAGGTATGTTTGGATAATACTCATCTCTTAAAAAATGTACCAGCTTAAGCATTTTAAAGCCATCCAACCAATAGCTAAAGTTCTTGTTCCATTGCTCCTTGGTTTTAGATCTTTTTTTGAGTTGCTGAAGCTCCCCCAACCAATCGTAATTTTCAACAAAATGAACAATGGATTTAGGCCAAGTAGCGAGCGCTAACTGTGCAATATCCAGGGTCAGCCATTCTTTTATCTCTTTAAATAGAGCTGGATTATAAATCTGATCAAAACTTTTACTGCCTTCTTTCATTTCCAGCATGGCTCTTCCGGTACCAAAGGGCACCCTTTCGGATGTTCTTGCCGAAGGAAATACGCGGCATTCCGTTTCATCTACAAAGTTACCTTGCGGCATTAATTTGTGTAAAAAGTAAAAGTCCTCTCCTGCCTTTCGTTTGTTCATTCCTCCTATTTTGGCATAAGCCGATGCCCGTACCGCCATGCTAGATCCAATGGTGTGAAAACTATGTGGATAACAGGTGTAACGCAAAGCCTGGATGTAATATCTAAGGAATATTTCATACATCACAATTCTATCTTTATCTAATTGTGAATCAATTAATTCAATGTCATGTTCAAAAGCAATGCTTACACCATTTGTTTTAGTGGCTTCTATCGTTAATAATCGCTCTAAGTAATTCACACTCACCGTGCAATCACCATCTAAGCAAACAATAAGCCCATCGTGATTTATGGCAGCCATTCGCTGCAAAGCTAAATCCATACCCAGCTTACGCGCCAAACCCACTCCTGCATGCTTACTAGGTAAGTCAAAAGCCTTTACCGAATAAACAACTAAACCATTGCTTAACTGTTGATTATCCCATTGTTTGCACTGCAAATGATGCTTACTTTTTAGAGTGGCATCCGCAGTAGTACCATGATTAAATACCAATAACACCTCGGCTGTGTTAGGCTCTAGCTCACAACTAGCTAGGCTTGTAAGCAACGCATCTAAATCCTCATTGTAACAAGGAATTACCACGCACAACTTCATTTTTTTATGGGCTGGATAATGGCAAGTAGCTGGTTTTGAATAACCAAAGCGCTGCTGGTAAAACTCCTGAATTTGAATTAGATTTTTCAATTGACTTTTGCGGTAAGTTTGCCAAAAATACTTGTAATGGAGCTTCATGAACTACAACTGGCCACAAATTCTTCACAAGCGTGGATCGACACTGTATTGGCTAACTTCGATGCCTTTTTAAAAGACCATGCCGACTGTGAACGTAAGGCGTCCTCAATGGCCATGAGCTTTGTAGCTAAGTATCCTGATAGAACAGAGGTTATTCCGGAGCTGATACATACCGGCATTGAAGAACTGGAACATTTTAGATTGGTTTATAAAATAATGGAAGACAGAGGCTTACAATTAAACCATTCGATACCCGAAGATTTATATGTAAAGCGACTTTTAAAGCATTGCCATTCGGACAGGAACAAACGTTTTAGAGACCGTCTGATTATAGCGGCTATTGTTGAAAATAGAGGTTTTGAACGCTTTAAGTTGGTAAGTGAAAATATTGAAGATGCGGCTTTGGCCGAATTTTATAAAATGATTTATCTCTCGGAAGCCAAACATGGCGATAGTTTTACCAAAATGGCTTGCATTTATTTTGATAAACAGGAAGTGGTAAAACGTTGGATGGAATTAGCGGATGCCGAAGCCGAAATTTTACATAGTTTAGAGCTCAAACCAGCCCTGCATTAATTAACGCATTTATGGAACCCAACAATAACCCCACTCCCGACAGCGAAAACTTGCCAGACAAGGAGGTGAAATCAAAGGAAGAGCTGAAGTTTAGCTTTAAATCTTTTTTACAAAACTTCATTGCTTATTTCAATTCGGTGGTAAGCATTCGCTCGGAGGTTGACTTTTCGGGATCGGTAGAATCTATAAAAAAAGACATTGACTTTAAAGGTGTAAGTGTTTGGATTTTAGGCGCCTCTATTGTAGTAGCTTCAGTAGGACTTAATGTAAACTCTACCGCTGTAGTTATTGGCGCCATGCTTATTTCCCCATTAATGGGACCTATTGTAGGTACTGGTTTAGCCATCGGAATAAACGATTTTCAACTGCTCACACGCTCCCTAAGAAGCTTGGCTACAGCCGTTGTTATTTCGGTACTTATATCAGCTTTATATTTTGCTGTTACGCCTTTTGGCGAGGTACAATCGGAGCTGATTGCACGTACACGACCCAACTTACTGGATGTGATAATTGCCATTTTTGGTGGAATGGCACTAATTGTAGCTAAAACCCAACGAGGCACGGTGGCCAGCGTTATTTTTGGTGTAGCTATTGCCACCGCCTTAATGCCGCCACTTTGCACTGCTGGATATGGCTTAGCCAATGGCAACTGGCAATTCTTTTTTGGAGCCTTTTATCTGTTCTTAATCAACTCTACCTTTATCGCACTCTCCACCTTTATCATTGTAAAATACCTACGTTTTCCATTGGCCACTTATATCGATCCGGCCAAGCAAAAAAGAGTACGCAATTCTATTCTAATTATATCTATTGCTATGATTGTGCCTAGCAGCATTACCTTTTGGAGCACTATACAAGAAAGTATTTTTGAGCGCGATGCGAATGTTTTTATTATCGAAAACTTTGCTTTTGAGGGATCAGAGGTGATTAATAAGAAGATAGACTACAAGGATGGCGACAATGCCCTAATTGAAGTGTTTGTAATTGGAGAGCTCATTAGCGAAAAGGTAGAGCGTGAACTAAATACTAAATTGGCGCAATACGATTTAACGGAAGCCACCTTAAAAATTCATCAATCAAAGGATAAAACCAGCGAAATTGCAGGACAGCTCAGCGCTCAAGTAAAATCAGGGATTATTGAAGATTTATATGAACGAAATGAGACGATTTTAAAAGACAAAGACGATAAAATTGCCTTTTTAGAATCTAAATTAAGGCAATATCGTACCGATACCATTCCATTTACAGCCATTAAGAAGGAGCTAAAAGTTCAACACAAAGAAATAGCCAGCTTATCGTATGGAAATACCATCAGCACTGATTTTGAGAATAAACAGGATACCATTCCTATATTTTATGTGCGCTGGAATAACAACTTAAGCAAAGAAGCTGGGAAGCAAAAAACAGCGGCCGTAGAAGCTTGGCTGCAAGTGCGCATTAAAAAGCCTAAAGCCCGTGTGTTTGACCTAACAGGTTTATAACCCTCTAACGTTTACAATGAGGTTATAGGCTTTCTTTCGGTTAAGCTACCGTCTGCAAAACCACGATTTAAGATCGACTCAATGAGCTTGTCTTCTTCAATACCCTCTGGATTGTAAGGTATTTTTAAATCTATATCGTAAAAAGCAGCTGCGGTATTCCACCAAAAGGCATTCCAGCCACTGCGGTAGGTGCTTATCAGTTCGTAAGTAGTAATATTAGCTTCGCGCGAAATAAGCTTCGAAAGAATTTGTCCTTCGGAACGGGTTAAACTTTTAAGCTTTTCTTCAAAGCGATCTTCTAAATACTCTTGAAAGTTTTTGATGTACTTTTTACGCTTGCGCTTGCCATCAATGCCCGCTAATAACAGGTTTAAACTATCCAACTTATTGCCCGCTATAACCGCATACGGGTACACTTTATGCACTCTTCTGCGCAACAAATAATAGCGCCTCATAGCCTCTTCACTATCAAAGGTGGGCTTATCAATAAACAATACCTCATTCAGCACCATAATAGGCACGGTATCACCATTAATAATAAAGGCGTCCATCAATTTGTTATCGGCCTTACTAAGGTATTTAATCAAGCCAGGCTGGCTTTTAGAAGAATCAGGTTGTGCCCATAAAACCGCCATAAAACAGCTCAGAAGCAATGTAAAAAGTAAACGTTTCATAGTTCTAATTTAGGATAAATTCTACAAAATCCTTTTTTAGCGGGCTCTATTCAATTTCCATTTAGAAATTCCATCCTCTGCCAACACCGAGTTAAGACTTTGCTTTTTACGCTTTTCCAAAAGATGTACCAAAGTTAAGGCAGCTACTTCCGCCTCTTCCGCATTAGCGGCCTCTAAATCGCTTACATTAAAGTGCTTGGCAACAAAATGCGTATCAAAATCACCCGATTTAAAATGCTCATTTTTCATTACCAGTTTCCCAAAAGGCAACGTAGTTTGTATGCCTACCACTTTATAGTCATCGCAAGCGTGAATCATCCTTTCAATGGCCTCTTCCCTATCCTTACCATGGGTAATTAGTTTAGAGATCATAGGATCGTAATAAATTGGAACTTGCATGCCTTCTTCAAAGCCATCATCTACACGTACTCCTGGGCCATGCGGTCTTTGGTAGGTTTGCAAGGTGCCAATATCCGGCAAAAAGTTTTCGCGTGGGTTTTCAGCATATACCCGCACTTCCATAGCATGGCCATTAATTTTTAAGTCTTGCTGAGTAAAGCTTAATTTTTCGCCTTTGGCTACTTTTATTTGCTCTTTTACCAGATCAATTCCTGTAATCATCTCGGTTACCGGATGCTCTACTTGCAAACGCGTATTCATTTCCAAAAAGTAGAAATTATGATTTTCATCAAAAATAAATTCTACGGTTCCGGCTCCTACATAATTACAAGCTTTGGCCACCATCAAAGCAGTTTCGCCCATTTTTTGGCGTACCTCAGGGCTTACCACCGCACTGGGCGCTTCTTCAATTACTTTTTGGTGCCTACGCTGTATGCTGCACTCACGCTCAAACAAATGCACGCCATTTCCATGCTTGTCGCACAGCACCTGTATTTCGATATGCCTTGGCGAGGTAACGTACTTTTCAATAAATACCGCACCGTTACCAAATGCCGAAACCGCCTCATTAATAGCCAACTGCATTTGCTCTTCAAACTCATCCGCATTTTCTACAATACGCATTCCTTTACCACCGCCACCAGCGCTGGCTTTTATCAAAATAGGAAAACCAATTTCGGCACTAATGCGTTTGGCTTCTTCAATATCATCAATAGCGCCTTCGGTGCCCGGCACCAAGGGTATGTCAAACTTTTTGGCGGCTTCTTTGGCCGATAGCTTATCGCCCATCACCCGCATCGAATCAGACGAAGGTCCGATAAACGTAATACCGGCTTGTTCTACTTTATCGGCAAACTCAGCATTCTCGGATAAAAATCCATAGCCCGGGTGAATACCATCCACGCCCAGTTCTTTGCAAAACTCAATTATTTTATCGCCCAATAAGTAGCTTTCGCTAGAAGCTGGAGGCCCTAACAACACGGCTTCATCGGCATATTTTACGTGAGGGGCATTTCTATCAGCCTCCGAATACACGGCCACCGTTTTAATTCCCATTTCACGAGCCGATTTCATTACTCTTAAAGCTATTTCGCCCCTATTGGCTACTAATATTTTTTGCATAACGATATTTTGAGAGGGCGAAGATAAATTTTAGCGTGCAAAATGACTCTATCCAATTAAACAAAGAAAACAACAGTAGCTGGTTAACTAATTCTGTAACTAAAAGGAGCTTTTACTATGCGCCAAAAAAGTAGCTTTGCCCCATGGTTTTACACGATACTATTTGCGCCCTTTCTACCGCCCAAGGTATGGGTGCCATTGCGGTAATTCGCCTTTCGGGCGATGAAGCCTTTACTATTTTAGATGCCTGTTTTAAACCTGTAAAAAAAGAAGCCTCTGCCGTTAAAGCAAAAGGCTACAGCTTGCTTTTTGGTAAAATTATGGATGGTAACACCGTAGTGGACGAAGTATTGGTGAGCTTTTTTAAAAATCCACACTCCTACACCGGGCAAAATGTGGTAGAGGTAAGCTGCCATGGCTCTGTTTACATTCAAAAACAGCTGTTGCGCTTGTTTCAAAAACTAGGTGCCCGCATGGCCGAAGCCGGAGAGTTTACCCTACGCGCCTTTGCCAATGCCAAGCTCGACTTAACCCAAGCCGAAGCCGTAGCCGATTTAATTGCCTCCGAAAGTAAAGCGGCTCACCAAGTAGCCATGCAGCAAATGAGAGGTGGTTTTTCGTTAGAAATTAAAGAATTACGTGAGCAGCTTATCAAGTTTGCTTCGCTTATTGAGTTGGAACTTGATTTTGGCGAGGAGGACGTAGAGTTTGCCGATAGAGGTCAGTTGCACCAACTTTTGGCACAAATAAAAAGCACTTTACAAACGCTGTTACAATCCTACCAAACAGGTAATGTTATAAAAAACGGATTACCGGTAGCCATTGTAGGCGCCCCCAATGTGGGTAAATCTACCCTGCTTAATACGCTGCTTAATGAAGATAAAGCCATTGTAACCGAAATAGCTGGCACCACCCGAGATGCCATTGAGGATGAGCTTATTTTGGGCGGCATACGCTTTCGCTTTATAGATACTGCGGGTATTAGAGCTACCGATGATGTGGTAGAGCAAATAGGAATTAAAAAAACCTATGCCAAAATTGCCGAAAGCAGCGTGGTATTTTACCTGTTTGATGCCCAAGCCAATGGCTTTGAAGAGCGCCTACCTTTAATTGAACAAGAACTGGAACAATTAAAAAGCAACAGCCCTCACAAAACTATTTTGGCTATTGCCAATAAAATGGATGTAGCCGATAAAAACCAGTTGCAAAACCTTACTTTTAACTACCTAGGTATTAGCGCCCAAAGTAAAACGGGCATGGAAGCGCTTAAAAAGGCACTGCTCAAAGAAGTAGATTTAGCCGGGCTCAATAGCAACCAAACTATTGTTACCAACGAGCGGCACTTTAATGCCCTGCAAACCAGCTTAACCGATATTGAACAAATTGAGCAAGGCTTGGCCAACCAAATTAGTGGCGACTTTTTAGCACAAGATATACGCGAGGCGCTGCGCCACTTGGGCGAAATTATAGGAACCGTAGATGTAGACCAGGATATTTTAGGGGCTATTTTTTCTAAGTTTTGTATTGGGAAGTAATTACATTTCTTTTGGTTGCCAACCCCTTGTTTTTATTGACTTTATAGCGATTTAACTTCCTTTATTTGTTGCCAAATAGCTCTTATTTGCGTATATTTGTTGCCTAACTGTTGCCAAGGCAACACGTTTGTTGCCCAAACTCTTATTCTTATTGAGGTTGGCGAAATGATGCACCAACAAGCACCATTCTGCAACAACGAGCAACACACAGCAACTAATGAGCAGTAATATTAAAATACCAAAGTTTTGTCAGTATTGTGGACAGGCATTTGTTGCCCAGACCACAACTACAAGGTATTGCTCTAAAACTTGCAACAGCAGACACTACAAACAGAAGAAGCGAGAAGAGAAAGTTCAAGCTGCCTTACAGCAGGAAATGAATACACCTTCTCAAATGGAACAGATGCAAACTTTGCAAACTCTTCCAATTAAAGTTGGCAATCACGTAAACCTAAGAGAGAAAGAATTTCTAAGTGTGCAAGAAGCTGCCGATTTAGTTGGTGCAAGTAGGTGGACAATACAGAGGATGATTAAAAGAGAACAAATCAAAGTTGGCAAATTAGGCAGACGAACAATTATCCCAAGAACAGAAATAGACAACCTCTTTAAATAACGGCATTATGAAAGTAACACTTAGAAAACGAAAAAAGGGCAGTAAGGTAACTTTGTACCTGGACTACTACGACAAAGGAAAAAGAGAGTATGAACACTTAGGATTATACCTCACACCTGACCCAGAGAAAGGAAGCCTTACCAAAGCTCAAAAAGACGAGAACAAAAAAATATTAGCACTTGCCGAAAGCATTCGTTCTAAGAGACACCTTGAAGTTCAGAATAACATATACGGCTTTAGAGACAAGGAAAAACTAAGAGGTAGTTTTCTAAATTACTTTAATAACCTAACGGAGAAAAAGAAAGCAAGTAACGGTAACTATGGTAATTGGGATGCAGTGCGAAAACACCTGAAAGCCTATTGTCCAAAAGATGTAACATTTGAGAGATTAGATGCAAAATGGGTACAAGGGTTTAGAGATTACTTGGACACGAAAGCTATAACCAAAACAGGAGATGGTATTTCACTCAATACAAAGTACTCTTACTTCAATAAATTAAGGGCAGCTCTTAAACAAGCAGTCAAAGATGGAGTAATGAAATTCAACCCTTCTGAACAAGTAGAACCATTTCCACAAGACGAACCACAAAGAGAATTTCTAACCTTAGACGAACTAAAGACACTATCAAAATCACACTGCAAGAATGATAATTTAAGACGGATGTTTTTATTCTCTTGCCTTACAGGCTTGAGATGGTCTGATATTGAAAAATTGAAATGGTCAGAGATACAACACTCAAAAGAGCTTGGTTACTACATACGTTTTAGACAAGCTAAAACTAATGGTATTGAAACACAACCTATATCTGATGAAGCAAGAGCTTTGCTTGGTGATGAAGGAAAACCAGAAAAGAAAATCTTTACTGGCTTTAAATATGGGAATTGGAATAAGACACTTTTAAAAGATTGGTTACTGGAAGCAGGTATTACTAAAAAAATAACCTTCCATTGTGCTCGTCATACTTACGCTACGCTTCAGTTGACGTTAGGCACAGATATTTATACCGTCAGTAAATTACTTGGTCATAGGCATTTGAAAACAACAGAAATCTATGCAAAAGTGATAAACGAAAAGAAAGTAGAAGCAGCTCACAAAATAAATATCGGACTATAATGGAATTAACTATATACAAGAACGTGCTATATGGCACATTAAAACCTTGGTTAATTCCAAGTGATGCTGAGAAGTTTTATCGTCAGAATATGACACCGAAATTTCAGAAACCAACTGAAAGTATTTTAGACTATTACCGAGCATTAAAAGACATACACTCTGATAAAAAGACTTTGTTCAATGATGATGGTTTAGATATTTACAAGTCATTACCAAAATCAGACAAAGCCTTTTCTATTTTATCACCATTAGTAGATATGCTGTTACCTGTTCCAATTAATTCGGTTCAAAAATTTTATCATTATTTATTGCTAAATGAAACGACCAGATTGACAAATAGAGTTTACAATAGCTTCGTTAATTCTAATGATGAATTGCTTCAAAAAGACATTGTTCTAAATACAGTTAGATCTGCCAAAGATTTACTTCTAAAGATTGGTTCAGATAAAGAAGCATTTCCCACTGATGACCTAACAAAATTTGCATTAGAAACATTATCTATTTGTATAGTCCGGCTACTAAAAGAAACAGAATTATTATACCCTTCATTTCTAAATAGTATTCCCACAGACAAGACAGAGGCGTTTGCTGAACTTCTGCAAGCAGAAGTGCCAGCTTTTGATATAGATAAAACAACACCACTATTTACAACTATAAAAGGTATCCTTATTGGTGCTGATAATTTCGAGTTACAGTCAGATGATAGGTTTGCTTTTGGCTACAACCAGAGGAACACAGATAGCCTAAAAACAGTGCTTTATAGTTTGCAGCGTGAAATTGAATTGATTAATGAAACAGAAAATACTGTAGATGATTTATTAGCAATCCTTACAAGTAAGGATTTGCAATTAGGAGCAAAGCCTGTAAATCTTTTTTGTGAAACAACACAATTCAGTTATATAGTTGCAAAATTGGAACTTCATTTTACCAATTTTAATCCTACTTCTATAGAGAAATCAAAGCTCTTTAAATCCAAGAAAGGCAACCATATAAAACGAAATAATCTATATAAAAACAAAAGCCAAAACTGTAAAAAACAGCAACAAATAGACACTATACTAAAGGGGCTGTAAATAAAAACAGTAAGATGAGTAAGATATAGTAGTAAGACGTTACTGTCTTACTGATTGCCAGTGTGTTACGAAAGAAGTTTGTCGAGTAATTATTTGATAAACATTTAAAAATCGTAACACAATGAGTAACGAAAATTTAATCTTAGAAAGGCTCTCACAGATAGAGCAAAAAATTGATGAACAAGCATTACTAAAGAAAGAAGTTCTCAACTTCAATGATGCCTGTAAGTATTTAGATATAAGTGCTTCTCACTTATACAAACTCACTTCTCAAAAATTAGTACCGCACTTCTGCCCACAGGGCAAGAAGTTGTACTTCAATCGTGCCGAACTGGACGAGTGGTTACAACGTAATCGCCAAAGCTCTACGGAAGAAATTGAGCAAGAAGCTGCCAATTATGTCATTAACAATAAAAGGAAATAGATATGGGCTTCTACAATCCTTTAGACGAGAAATTGGAACAGATTGAAGACCGATTGGATGATATGCTTCTAATGCTTAAAGACAAGCAAAGAACCAATCCAGATCAAGTCTTTTTTGACAACCAAGAGTTTCTGCAAATTATGAATATCTCAAAGCGTACCGCCCAATATTGGCGAGACAGTGGGCAGGTTGGCTATTGCCAAATCGGCCACAAAATCTACTACCGCTTATCAGACATTCTCACTTTGCTCGATAAGAATTTCAAAACACCAGTTCAATAATGCACGACCTTCAAAATTTATAATAATGGCTTCTTCAACAATATTTAAAAAATTCAATCAACCTATAGAAAACAAAGCAATTCTACTCATAACCAAAGACATTGCAGAGGGCAAATACAAAGACCTTGTAGAGCCTATAAGAATGGCAATAGGAATGGGTAAACCTGAAAGAGTAGATAGGTTAAAAAAAGACTTGCCAGCTTTCACACCTTCTGGAACATTTGAAGGTGGTCGTAAAATGGAATACTTAAAAATGTATAGTGGTTTTGTTCACTTAGATTTTGATAAGCTAAGACCTGATGAATTAGCTAAAGCCAAATCACAGGTACAAGAATTACCTACCACTTTTGCTTGTTTCACAAGCCCAAGCGGTAACGGCCTAAAAGTTTTTATAGAAGTAGATAGTTCTGTAGAACACCATAGTGCCGCATATAAGCAAGTACAGGAACATTACGAGCAATATCTGAGCATAGAGGCAGACCCAAAATGTAAAGACGTTACAAGGCTTTGCTTTGTGTCTCACGACACAGAAGCATACCGCAATATCCATAACGAAAAGTTCAAAGTTGAACTATCACAAAACAGCTTACTGGAACAAGTCCCAAAACCTTTGGTTTCGCCACCAGTTATTCAAGAATCGTACAATCCATTCTTAGATGAACAATTAGCTGAATGTGTACGATTTACCGAAAACAAATACCAGTACTATGATGGTAACAGAAATAACTACATATATCAATTAGCGTGTAACTGTAATAGAAAAGGGATTGCCTATGACGATACATTGGATTTTATCAAGCAGAACTATGACCTTAAAGAGTTTGAAATTAACGCTTCCGTAAAAAGTGCTTATAATCATAACGCTACTCAATTTGGACAGTACAAGAAGATAAAACCACCCATTCAAGAAAACACGGATGCAGAAACAGATTATCTTAAAAATACACCTACATATAGAGATGAATTATTTGAAGTTCTTCCAGAGATATTGAAGAATGGCTCGCAAGCATTTGATGATAAAAGAGAAAGAGACGTATTTCTAACAGGAGCTTTGGCTATCCTTAGCGGTTGCCTTCCTAATGTAAGTGGCGAATATGCAAGAGAAACAGTTTATCCTAATCTGTTTGCATTTGTAATAGCACCTGCCGCAAGCGGCAAGGGTGCATTAAAGTTTGCAAAGAACTTAGGAGATAAATACCAGGATCACCTATTAGAATGTCATAAAGTTGCCAAAGAACAATATGAAGTAGAACTGGCAGAGCATAAAGCGGTACAAAGAGACAGAAAGAAAGGTGAACCTGTTAATACAGAAGAACCAGAAAAACCACCATTTAAAGTAGCATTCATTCCTGCCAACAGTAGTTACGCTAAAATCCTACAACATATACAGCAGAATGAAGGTACGGGCATAATTTGTGAAACAGAAGCCGACAGTATGGGTAATGTAATGAAACAAGAATGGGGAGGTTACTCTGATATGCTTCGCAAATCATTTCACCACGAGACCATAAGTTTATCACGAAAGACCAATGATGAATACATTTCTATAAAAGAACCTAAAATATCTATTGCCTTGTCGGGCACACCCGGACAAGTAGGTAATTTGATTTCTTCAGCAGAAGATGGTTTATTTAGTCGCTTTATCTTTTACACTTTCAAAGTTGAAGAACAACTTTGGCGTGATGTGTCGCCTTTCGGCAACCCTATCAACTTAAATGAACATTTCACAAACTTGTCAAGCCAAGTCTTTTCAATGGTTCAGTTTTTTGAGCAATCCAATACCATTATAAAACTAACTCGTGACCAATGGTTAACTATCAATGAAGTTGGACAAAAATGGTTGACAGAAATTACAATCTTCACTTCGGAGGAAGCAGGAAGTGTAGCCAAACGTTTAGGAGTAATATTATATAGATTGGCAATGATATTTACAGCGTTAAGAAAGTTTGAAAATGGAGAGGTAACCCAAGAAGTGTTATGTACGGATGAAGATTTTGAGATAGCCCTAAGCATTGCAAATACATTCATAGAGCATAGTGTTATTATGTTTAATAATCTTCCAAAACAAGAAAAGGTAATGCCATTTAAAGGTAGTAACAAGCAAGCATTCTTTACAGGTTTACCTATTAAGTTCAAGCGAGAGGAAGCGGTACAGATTGGTATATCTCACAATATCAAAGAAAGAACGGTTGGTTCACTACTCAAAAAACTACTGCAACAAGGCATTTTAACCCAACCAGAGTACGGCTTTTATCAGAAAGTTAGTTGATGCTTTAATTTCTATCCTGTTTCTATTGTCCTATTTTCTCTTGTTTGTTGTACATTTGTCATTTAATGTCAAGTGAACATTTGAACAATGAATAATTTTGGAGACCTTATTAGAGCCAAACGAGAAGAAAAAGAAATGCTTCTACGACACCTGGCAGCAGAGTTAGATATTGACACAGCTCAGCTTAGCAAGATGGAAAGAGGGGAACGAACAGCAAGACGTGAACACGTAGTTGAACTTACTAAAATACTTAGTCTTGATAAAGAAGAAACATTGTCAATCTGGTTAGCTGACCAAATATGTTTGCTATTGGCAAAAGAAAAACAAGCTCTGAGAGCCTTAAAACTCGCAGAGACAACATTGAGTAAATAATTCAAAACGTGCAGAAACTTAATATCAATATAATTCCATTTAGCCACCCCTTTGCAAGCAAAGAGTTTGGCTTTTATGCTGAGAAAAAAGAAGGCACATATCCTGTCCATAGGTCAGAGTTACCACAGCCTCTTTGGGCAAAGTATGAAGAAGAATTTCAAGATATTAAGTACCTCTATTCTGATTTTGTTTCTGTTGATGATACAGATTATAAGGCAACAGTAGATTTTAAAGAGAGTTCAAGGTTTGCAAAACACTTTTATACCACCAGTATTTTATCATATTTTAAGGACAAGGCTGATGCAATAAACAAGAACTTTGTAGGAGATATACAATTATGGTTTAAAGATGAAAGCCTTTCGGCTTCCACTTTTACAGCATACGAGAAATACACTTTGAAAATAGAATTTTCAAGACTTACTTCAAGCCCTGCATTATTAATTACCTATGATGGCGTGTCTAAAGTTTCTACAAAAAGTATTGCTGAAATAGATATACCTACAGAGAATTTTAAAACCATAATATTCAGAAACAGGATTACTAAGTTCGATAGATTAGATGAAGAAGCAAAGCAGAACCTTACAGAGGCATTCCCATTACTTTCATTCTCATTAAAAGACATTCTCAAAATACCACAAAACAGACCAAAGAGAGTAAATAAATACCTACCATATCACAAGAAGATAAATGAGTTTTATAATCAGTATTTGAACAATAAAGCATTCAGAGAATTGCTTCCTTTAGATAGTAATGGGTTTTATAATATTCCAGATAAGGACGTATTCAGAATAAACTATAAATCCAATAACTTAAAATTTTACAACGGTACAGAAATAGATCCTCAAAAGGGAATGAAAATGGGGCCATATAAAACAGCCCAAAATCCAAATAATATTAGTTTCTTTTTTGTGTATCATAAACCAGATAGAGCAAAAGCTGTTGCACAGCTTTACTCTTATTTTACAAATGGTTATCAGAAAAACGGCTACACAGTTTTCAAACCCCTAAAGGAATATATTAAGCAACCATTTCATATAGCCAAGGATGATAGTATCGCATTTGAAAATCCTGAGACAGCATTAAAGGAAATTAAGCAACATTTAGTTGACTTCAATCCCAAGCCGAATACTCAATATGTAGCTATTTATGTAAGCCCTATAAGTAAGAACGAGAGAGACCCGGAAAGGATAATGCTTTATTACAAGGTCAAAGAAGAATTACTTAAACATAATATCACTTCTCAAGTAATATACAATCAGAATATATTCAATGATTACTTCAATTACTACTTGCCTAATATCGCTATCGCTCTATTGGCAAAAATTGGTGGTATTCCTTGGCGTTTAGACAGAGCACCCACACAAGAGCTTATTGTTGGTGTAGGTGCATTTAATTCTATCACTACTAAAAGTCGATATGTAGGCAGTGCATTTTGTTTTAATAATGAAGGTGAGTTTAAAGGCTTTGACTGTTTCAGAAATAATGAAATGGATTTATTGGTAGGTGCTATAAGAAAGCAAATACTAACATATTTAATAACCAATGGCGAGAATGCCAAAAGACTAATCATACATTATTACAAGGTATTTAGTAAAGACGAATTAGACCCAGTTCAGCGTATGTTAGGAAAATTAGGCTTGGACATTCCTGTAATAGTAGTAACAATAAACAAGACAGAGAGTAAAGACTATGTAGCTTTTGATACTAATTCAGATGCTTTAATGCCATTAAGTGGGACTATTATTGACATATCAAGAAATAAGCATTTATTATTCAATAATACTCGCTATTCAGAAAATGGATATGCACCTAAAGACAATCCGTTTCCTGTAAAACTACAACTCTATTGCACAGTAGAAGGTTACTTTGACAATCCCGCAGTTAAGAAAGAAATAATAGACCAGGTATATCAATTCAGCCGTATGTATTGGAAATCAGTAAAACAACAAAACCTACCTGTTACTATTAAATACCCAGAAATGGTAGCTCAAATATTCCCGTTTTTTGAAGCAGATAAATTAGAAGATTTTGCTAAAAATAATTTGTGGTTTTTATGAGTGATAAAATAGAAAACGAACTAACCCAACGCCACATAAAGCCTACCGCTATGCGGATATTGGTCTTGCAATATTTTATGGAGCAAACTCGTGCAGTCTCGCTTCAAGACATAGAGTTATCGTTTGTAAATGCCGATAAAAGCACCCTATACCGAACTCTAAAAACATTTGAAAAAAACAAATTAGTACATACCATAGATGATGGCACAAAGCAACTCAAATACGCCTTATGTCTATCTACCTGTCAGTGTGAAGCCATAGATCAACACTATCATTTCCACTGTCTTAATTGTGAAAACACTTACTGCCTTACTTCTCTCAATATTCCAACCATTGAATTACCGCAAGACTTTACAATGAAACAAGCCAATCTGGTAATCAAAGGGAGGTGTGCAAATTGTAAAACATAACCTTTGCAACTAACTTGCAAGGAAGGTTTCTTATCTTTGCTTCGTGAAATTACTAACAGGCATAATGGCAATCTATTTCACGGCACTTTCTATAATGCCGTGTACTGATGGTATTTCGCAAATAGAAACCCACACCTCTTCTGAGGTTTCAGTATCAGATAATCACCACGACCACTCGCATAATGAAGAAGATGGCTGTACGCCTTTTTGTGTTTGTGCTTGTTGTGGTACAATAGTGGTGATGCCTTCTATTTTTCAAATTGGTATGAGAAGAATTGATTTAACTTCTACCTACCAGTTTTCATATACTTTTGATTATTCCTTCGATTACAATGAAGGTATTTGGCACCCACCTGCCATAAGTTAAGACTACTATACAGGGATAAGTATGCCCTGTTCATTCCACAGTACTTAACTTTTATAAAAAATAGCAAATGTTTGATAAAATAATTGCTTATTCCGTGCGGAATAAGTTTGTCATAGGGCTGATGGTGGTCGCCCTGGCAATTTGGGGTATATATTCCCTTCGCCAAATCCCCATAGATGCAGTACCCGATATTACCAATAATCAGGTGCAGATAATTACGATAACACCAACCTTGGCTACTCAAGAAGTGGAGCAATTCATAACTACACCAATTGAGTTGTCTTTACAAACCCTACAACGAGTAGAAGAAATTCGGTCAATCTCACGTTTTGGACTATCGGTAATTACCGTAGTCTTTGACGAACAACACGATATTTATTTAGCTCGGCAGTTGGTTGATGAACGATTACAAGAAGCCCAAGATGCTATACCTGACGGTTTAGGTACACCAGAGATGGCACCTATTTCAACTGGATTGGGTGAGATATACCAATATGTAGTAAGACCCACAGAAGGCTATGAAGTTAAATATAGTCCTGCCGAATTAAGGTCTATACAAGATTGGATTGTAAAACGACAGCTATCAGGTATAGAAGGGGTGGCAGAAGTCAATTCTATGGGTGGCTATCTCAAACAATATGAAGTAGCCGTAAATCCAAACCTACTTAAATCAATGGGGATAAGCATTACAGATGTATTTAATGCTTTGGAAAATAGCAATGAAAATACAGGTGGAGCATACATAGAGAAAAATCCAAACACCTATTATATCCGAACGGAAGGAATAGTAAAGTCATTAGATGATATAGGCAACATAGTAGTCAATGAAATAGGCAGCACCCCAATATTGATAAAAGACATTGCCAGCGTTCAGTATGGAGAAGCACCTCGATATGGAGCATTGGTCAGAAATGGCGAAGAAGTAGTTGGTGGGAAAGTAATGATGTTCAAAGGTGCAAACTCTGCAACGACTACAGAATTGATTAAAAAAAGAGTTGTCCAAATCCAAAAATCACTACCCGAAGGTGTGGTAATCGAGCCTTATTTAGTAAGAGATAAATTGGTTTCAACGGCAATAGGAACAGTAAAGAAAAACCTTATAGAAGGAGGCTTAATTGTCATTTTCATTTTGGTATTAATGTTAGGCAATTGGCGAGCAGGGCTTGTTGTTGCTTCTGTCATTCCTTTAGCAATGTTGTTTGCCATAGCAATGATGAATGTGCTGGGTATTTCGGCCAATTTAATGAGTTTGGGTGCTATTGATTTTGGACTAATTGTAGATGGAGCGGTTATAATAGTAGAATCCATTGTACATAGGTTACAAGTCAAATTTGCAGGTCAAAAATTATCAGCTACTCAAATGGATGATGAAGTAATACATTCTTCTCAGAAAATAAGAAGTTCCGCAGCCTTTGGTGAAATTATCATTCTAATGGTGTATATCCCCATATTGGCATTGGTAGGTATAGAAGGCAAAATGTTTAAGCCAATGGCTGAAACGGTTATGTTAGCTATTGCAGGAGCATTAATTCTCTCACTTACTTATGTGCCAATGATGACAGCACTTTTTCTGAGTAAAAATGTATCGAACAAAAGAACTATTGCAGATAAAATTATTTCAGCTTGTCAGCGAGTATATGCACCCGTGTTAAATTATGCACTCAAATTTAAAGCAGCATTTGCAATAGCGGCCATTGCACTTTTCGCGGTAAGTCTATTTGCTTTCAGCAAAATGGGTGGAGAGTTCATTCCTACTTTAGAGGAAGGGGATTTAGCAATGCAGCATATTCTACCACCGGGTAGCTCATTGAGCCAAAGTGTAGAAACTGCCAAAATGGTTCAAAACAAATTACTTAATGATTTTCCAGAGATAGAAGACATTGTGGTAAATATAGGTTCGGCAGAAATTCCCACAGATCCTATGCCTGTAGAAATTGGAGATTATGCTCTTATTATGAAACCAAAATCAGAATGGACTTCTGCCACTAACAGAAAAGATATGTTTGAACAACTGGAAGAATCACTACACGACATACCAGGCATAGGTTATGAATTTTCACAACCTATTCAACTTCGTTTTAATGAATTAATGACTGGTGCTAAAGCTGATATTGCTATTAAATTATATGGAGAAGATTTAAACTTGATTTATCAAAAAGCAAAAGAAGCTGAAAAAGTTATTAATGGAATTGATGGAATTGGAACTGTAAATGTGGAACAGACTATCGGAATGCCTCAAATAATCATATCCTACAATTATGCTAAAATGGCTCAATATGGCTTGCATATCAAAGAAGTAAACCAAGCCGTAAGAAGTGCTTTTGCAGGAGAAAAAGCAGGGGTGGTTTACGAAGGAGAAAAACGATTTGATTTAGTTATAAGGTTAGATAAATCGAATAGAAAAGAACTTGCTGACGTAGAGAACTTATTTCTCACACTTAGTAATGGTTCACAAATTCCACTATCGGCTGTAGCCAATGTAGAACTCAAAGATGCACCAATGCAGATTTCTCGTGACAATACCAATAGAAGAATTGTCATAGGTGTAAATGTGGGTGACACAGATGTTGAATCCTTAGTAGAGAAAATACAAACTGAATTAGATGTAAAAGTAAAATTGCCTTCGGGTTATTATTTTACCTATGGTGGTCAATTTGAAAATCTCAAAGCAGCCAATGCAAGATTGGCTATTGCTGTTCCATTAGCTTTGGCACTCATTTTTATATTGTTGTTTTTTACCTTCAAATCTGTTGCACAAGCAGCACTTATTTTCACAGCTATACCCTTGTCGGCTATTGGTGGAATTTGGGCATTGCAATTAAGAGGTATGCCTTTTAGTATTTCGGCAGGTATTGGATTTATTGCACTTTTTGGTGTAGCAGTACTTAATGGAATTGTCTTGATAGGTTATTTCAATCAACTTAAAAAAGAAGGTGTTGCAGATTTAAGAGAAAGAATACTAAAAGGAACTAAAGTAAGATTACGACCAGTATTGATGACTGCCTCAGTGGCCTCACTTGGGTTTTTACCTATGGCATTATCCACTTCTGGAGGTGCAGAAGTACAAAGACCTTTAGCGACTGTGGTTATCGGTGGCTTACTTACCGCTACTTTTCTGACTTTGCTGATTTTACCCATTCTATACAGTTGGTTGGAGCAATGGAAAGAGAGAAAATCAAAAGGCAATAGCAAAGCAGGAGCTACATTAGTTGTGCTTGTTTTGAGTATGGTAGGTTTCACGGCTAATGCACAAAATGTTGTTTCGCTCGACTCAGCCATTGCCATTGCCATAAAGAATAATCCTTCCATTTCTGCAAGTTCATTAGAAGTGCAACAGGCAGAAAAACTATCCAATCTTAAATACAACTTAGGTACTACAGACATTTCTTATCAAGGAGACGGCTTGGCAGATAATCAATTTGGGCAGCAAGTAAATCAAATTGGTTTTATACAAAACATTCCAAATCCTTCTGCCATAAATGCTCAGAAAAAGCTGAATGAACAGAAATTAATAGGAAGCCAAATCAATAAGAAAATTACTGTTGCCGAGCTTACGCTTCAAGTGAAACAACAATATTTTTCTATCCAATATAAGAGTGAAATGCTCTCGCTATATGAACGGTTTATTACTTTGTATTCCGATTATTTAAAAAAGGCAGAAATAAGAGTTTCAGTAGGAGCAGCCAATGGTTTAGAGAAATTAAATATTCAATCCAAGTTGCAAGAATATGAAATGTTAAAAGCTCAAACTGAATTAATCGTTCAGAATTTGGAAAAACAGTTTCAGCTCCTACTCAATAGTCCAAATCCAGTCAGTGTAAAGGACTCTTTATCACAATTTTCTTTTACAATTGTAGATAGTACTAATGGACTTTGGGTCCAAGATGCCCAACTACAATCTAAGATAGAAGCAGCAGAAATAGGAGTATTAAAATCTACTACTAAGCCAGACTTTAATGCTGGCTATGCAGCCCAAAGATTTAATGAAGGCGGTTGGCTCAGTGCAGTACAAGTAGGCGTTTCTATTCCTCTATTTAATGGGAATACTAAGAAGAAAATTAAGGCACAAGAATTAAAAGTGCAAGCCTCAGATATGCAATCACAAGCAGTTCTATTAAATTATCAAAAGCAACTTTTGGAAAGCAGAAATGCAATAGTCGTATATCAAAAAGGAGTAGATTTTTATATCAATCAAAAAAACACTTTGAATCCCGAATTGAACCGAATAGCTAATCTGAATTACCAGGCAGGTGAGCTTACTTACTTAGAATTACTCAATGTACTCAATCTGGTATCACAGTCAGAAAGCGGCTACCTCACTCAACTCTATGAGCACAACAAGGCAGTGGCTTTATATCAATTTCTTTCAACTAAATAAAAAATAAAATAATGAAACATATATCATATATCACAATCCTATTATTAGTGGCAATGGTCACTTTATTTTCGGCTTGTAAACACGAACACAAAGAAGGAGATGGCCATAATCACGGCTCAGAAGAAACCCATAGTGATGATGATGGACACAACCACGGAGAAGAAGAACACGAAGAAGGTGGTTTACATTTGACCCAATCACAAATCAAAACTGTAGGCTTAGAGTTTGGAGATTTTAGCAATGTCAAAGTAAATGATTTTGTAAAAGCCACAGGTTCATTGGGTGTACCACCCAATGGCCTTACTTCGGTTTCGCCAAAGGCAGGAGGGATTATTAATTCAAACAAAAAGTTTGTAGAGGGAGATTATATAAAGAAAGGTGCTTTAATTGCTTACATTGAAAACCCTGAATTTATAACAAAGCAGCAAGAGTATTTACAAACCAAATCTACTTTGGTCTTTACTAAGGCAGAAGTAGCACGACAGCAATCTTTGGTAAATGCCAATGCAGGAGTAGAAAAAAACCTTCAGCAACTACAAGCACAATTAGATGCCCAACAAGTTCAATTACAAGGCTTGGCTAAATACCTCAATTATTTAGGCATTAGCACTACCAACTTATCAGGAAATAACATTACAGATCGTATCGGAATTTATGCCCCAAACTCTGGCTACATATCCAACATACAGATGCACAACGGTATGTATGCACAGCCTACCAGTAGCCTCTTAGAAATAATAGACAATAGTCATTTGCACTTAGAATTGGATGTATTTGAAAAGGATGTAGCTCAAATCAAAAAGGGACAGCGAATTACTTACAGTATTCCAGCCTTGGGTACAGATAATTATGAAGGTGAAGTGAGTGTCATTGGCAAGGAGTTTAATGCTGCAAATAAAACAGTTCGAGTTCACGGTCATTTAGAAAATGCCAAACCCCAGTTTATAAAAGACTTATTTATCAATGCAAAAATATGGCTCAATGATAACTCTGTAACGGCACTACCAGAGAAAGCAATTATAAGAGATGAAGGAAGCTCTTTTGTGTATGCTGCCATACCAAATACTGAAAGTGAAGAAGTAGAATTTACCAAACTAATGGTAAAACCTGGCACTACAGATAATGGATACACAGCGGTTCAGCTGATAGATGAGTTGCCTGATGGAATGGAAATAGTAACAAAGGGAGCGTACTACGTTTATGCCCAATCCAAAGCGGGAGAATTAGAACACGAACATTAAACTAAAGAGTATGGCACTACTAATATTTTTATTGATTTATTTCTTCCTTGTTTTCTTTCTGAGGTCATTTTTGCTTTGGAAAAAGACGGGAATAAACCCTTTAACTTTCAAGAATGGGGATGATGCTCACGGTTTTAATGGAAAGGTATTTTCCTCAATCTCAATACTTGAGTTAATTATAATTTCAATTTATGCTTTTAGCAATAATTGGAGAGAGTATCTATTGCCTTTGTGGTATCTCGAAAATCCTATTCTACATAAAATTGGTTGGGTAATGCTTTTCCTCTCATTACTGATTGTATGGGTTGCTCAATCTCAAATGGCTAATTCTTGGCGTATTGGCATTGATGAAGAAAACAAGACAGAATTGGTTACAAACGGTCTTTTTAAGTATTCCAGAAACCCAATTTTCCTTGGCATTATGGTAGCAAATATCGGATTATTCTTAATTCTTCCTAATGCTTTTACAATGCTAATAGTAGCACTTTCAACGATAAGCATAAACACCCAAATTCGATTAGAAGAAGAACATTTAGAAAAAACACATTCCGACATATACATTCAATATAAAAATAAAGTCAGAAGATGGATATAGATAAAAATCACAAACATACATACGATAAAAACGGAAATATCACTTGCTGTTCTTTAGAACAAAAAATTGATTACAAAACTGCACCACCTGTAATGACTAAAGAAGAACATAGTGATGATGATGGACACAATCATTCTCATAGTCATAGCGAAGATTCTTCTTGGAAAGAGTACCTTCCTTCCATTATAAGTTTAGGTCTTTTATTATCCGGTTTAGCAACGGAACATTTACTTAATGCTTCCTTTTTTACTGGATGGGTGGAAATTATTTGGTATTCAGCAGCTTATGTGCCTGTAGGATTACCTGTACTCAAAGAAGCCTTACAGGCTCTTCGTAAAGGTGAAGTATTTACGGAGTTTTTCTTAATGTCAGTGGCTACCATTGGTGCATTTGCTATTGGCGAATATCCAGAAGGAGTAGCAGTAATGTTGTTTTATGCGGTTGGTGAATTATTTCAAGCGGCAGCAGTTAGACGGTCTAAAAACAATATCAAAGCCCTTTTGGATGTAAGACCTCGAATAGCCAATGTACTTAAAAATGGGACCTATGTAGAAGTCAATCCTGAAGCAGTGAAAATAGGTGAAACAATACAAGTAAAAGTAGGAGAGAAAATTCCTTTAGATGGCAAACTATTAAGTGAGAATACAAGTCTAAATACAGCGGCCCTAACAGGTGAAAGCAAACCACAAACGGTACAGAAAGGTGAGAAAGTATTAGCGGGATCTATTAACTTAGAAAATGTAGTAGAAATAGAAGTAAGTTCATTATTCAATGACAGTTCCATAGCAAGGATATTAGATCTTGTTCAAAATGCAACAGCTCGAAAATCCAAAACAGAATTACTTATAAGACGTTTGGCTAAAATTTATACACCCATTGTAGTTTACCTTGCAATTGCTATTTGTGTGTTGCCATACTTCTTTGTAGAGTCTTATGTGTTTTCCGATTGGATATATCGTGCTTTAATTTTTTTAGTTATTTCCTGCCCTTGTGCATTGGTTATTTCCATACCATTAGGCTATTTCGGTGGCTTAGGTGCAGCTTCTAAAAATGGCATACTGTTCAAAGGAGCAACCTATCTTGACCAAATCACAAAGGTAAATACTTTGGTAATGGATAAAACGGGAACAGTTACAAAAGGGGTATTCAAAATCAAGAAGATAAAACTATTTAGTGATATTTCAGAAAAGGATTTTATGAGAGTATTAATGTCTATCGAATCCAAATCTACTCACCCTATTGCCAAAGCAATATTAGAATACAATGAAGAAAATACAATCCTACCAGAAGCAACTAATATCAATGAAATTGCTGGTAAAGGACTAAGCGGAACAGTAGAGAATAAAGTCATTGCCGTTGGCAATAATAAGCTAATGAATGAAATTGGTGTCAGTATTCCACCTGAAACTAAAGAGATTGTAGAGAGCATTGTTTTGGTTAGTATTGACAATGAGTTTGCAGGCTTTGTAACTATTGCAGATGAATTAAAGGAAGATGCAGCAGAAAGTATAAATCTTTTGAGAAATGCAGGTATTCAAGAAATGGTAATGCTTTCAGGAGATAAAGACACTATCACACAACAGGTAGCAAAGGAACTAAAAATTGACAAAGCCAAAGGAGGATTATTGCCAGAAGACAAACTAAATGAAGTTGAAGAAATCAAAAAAGATAGCTCAAAAATAGTAGCATTTGTAGGAGACGGTATAAATGATGCACCTGTAATAGCAGCAAGTGATGTAGGTATAGCAATGGGCGGTTTAGGTAGTGATGTAGCAATAGAAACAGCAGATGTAATTATTCAAACCGATCAGCCTTCTAAAATTGCAACAGGAATAAAAATTGGAAAATCTACCCAGCGTATTATTTGGCAAAATATAGTTTTAGCCTTTGGCGTAAAAATCATTGTTCTAATTCTTGGAGCAGGAGGTTTAGCTACTATGTGGGAAGCTGTATTTGCAGATGTAGGTGTAGCCTTATTAGCAATATTGAATGCCGTTCGATTGCAGAAAATGGAATGGTCGTAGTTTTCTAAACATTCTTTGGTAGCAGTTCCTTTTATAGTTATGCCATAATTAGTAATGGTCCTATCCTCATTATTAATAACAGATAAGTAATGGGTCTTCACAAAGAAAGTATTGTGGCTTCTGTAATCTATTTAAGCATTTGCTTAAATACTTATTTATCTTTACCTTTGCCTTATGCAAAAAGGTGATAATAATAGTTGTGTTAGAATAGATAGAGATATTACTCAGATCAATAGAGCAAAAGCAATATTGAAAGAGAATAGTGATTATTTAGTTAAACACAGTTCAGCATTAAGTCTATTAGGTAATCAAGTTCGGTTAAGTATTGTGCTGTTGCTTAAAGAAGAGACCAAACTTTGTGTTTGTGACCTTGCCGAAATTTTGGAAATGAAAATACCAGCCGTTTCACAACATTTAAGAAAACTAAAGGATGGTGGTATAGTTAGCTCAAACAGAAATGGTACTGTACTTTATTATACAATGGTAGATGAATATGTAACTTTTACAGAAAATATTTTAATCCAAGAATTGGTATGAAAAAACAATCAAAAACAGGTAAGTGGGCAGGGGCAAGTATATTGTCAGCAATAGCAGCTTCACTTTGTTGTATTACACCCTTGTTGGCATTAATCTCTGGTGCTTCGGGTGCAGCTTCTACATTCTCTTGGATGGAACCGTTACGACCTTATTTAATAGCGATTACCATATTAGTTTTAGCCTTTGCTTGGTATCAACTATTGAAACCTAAATCCAAAGAAGATATAGATTGTAATTGTGAAGAAGATGGCAAAACCCCATTTATGCAGACCAAATTATTTCTTGGTTTAGTTACAGCGTTTTCCTTTTTAATGCTAACGTTCCCTTATTACTCAAACATATTTTATCCCTCAAATGATAAAACGGTTATCATAGAGAATAAAGCAGATGTCTTAACCAAAGAGTTCAAAATAGAAGGAATGACCTGTACAGGTTGTGAAGAACACGTTAATCTTAAAGTAAATGAGCTTAAAGGAATTGTTAATGTCAATACTTCTTATGAAAAAGGAAACACAATTATAGAATATGACAAAACGAAAACCAATGAAATAGAGCTTGAAAAAGCAATCAACTCA
Organism: uncultured Owenweeksia sp.; assembly: GCA_937146805.1. Lineage (GTDB taxonomy): Bacteria > Bacteroidota > Bacteroidia > Flavobacteriales > Schleiferiaceae > Owenweeksia. The sequence continues at coordinate 35,422 of CAKZRR010000039.1, forward strand.
ACTGGCTATAAAGCTATATTACAAACTAAAGAGTAAATGGAATTGATATTAAAATCAGAAATTACGTGCCCTAAATGTGGTCATAAGAAAGAAGAAAATATGCCTACAAATGCGTGTCAATATTTTTATGAATGTATAAATTGTAAGACGGTATTAAAACCAAAGGAAGGTGATTGTTGCGTGTATTGCAGCTACGGTTCAGTGGCTTGCCCACCTATCCAGCAGGACAAGAGTTGTTGTTAATACATTATAATTACAAATAACCTTCCCACCCACGCCACCGCACAAGCACGGCTTATGTAGTGAGCCACCCTACGAAGCCGACACTATTCACTACATACTATGGCACTGCCGCCATTTTTAACTGTCATACTTTTTGTGTGGTGTGTGACACCCTTTCAGCACATTGCTTTTAATTGGTAAAGCATTTATTTTATTGAGGTACAAATTAAAAGCAAAGAGCTGAGCCAACCCTTCACACCAAACAAAAAGACCGCTACATTCCAACCACCACCACCATTTCGCTTATGCCAGTATAAAAATGTCGGAAGCATACATTAACATAATGTGGCATTATAGTACTTTATCCCCACGCTTATAGGCGACTATGCCAACGCAATAAAGTCCTATAATAACATTATGTTAAGTAGCCAGTGCCATAGCTGTCCTTATCAGTCCAGAGCCGTGCTTTTAGCCACCGCACCCCACCCAAAGTCCAACAATTCCCCACCACCCTTTTCAGCGGTCAGAAAAAAAATAAACTATGAGAAATTGTCGGCTTTAAGTAGGTGCTATTCCGTTTCTCTACATACCACCCACTACAGCCTATAATAGCCAAGCAAGAGTAGCTACTGCATTCCATTCCACGAAAGCAACCCTTTATTCCATTTCGCAATTCGTATGCTTACCCAAGCAATAAACTTTGCAGTTATGTAAAGTTTGCAAAGTTTGCAATCCTGCAAAGCATACAGAAATGCTTCATTCCATACCCACCCAATTCGTTCCATTTCATTCCGTAGCTACACTTGCTACACATAATGCCTACGCTTCTAATAGCGGTATAGTTTATTTTTTTCTGGTCATAATACCCCAAATGGAATTGAAACCTGAATATTAATAAGAAATAGCAGTGAAGAAATCATTTGAGCAAAAAGGAACAAAAAGGGAAGCAAAAATAGGGTGGCTCGCACAATGCCAACCCTCTTAAAAAGCCAAAAGACTACGGCATAATGAAAGGCAAATATTAGTTGATTATTCAATAAGGTATTTGCCTTTCAGCCTTCGGCACTTATTCCGTTTCCTTTTGTCTTTTTAGCCACGCCACCCTGTTCAAGGGCTTTCTTTTTTTTCCGTTTTTTTCTTTGTCAAAAAATTTTTGTGGTGAAGCGAAGCGGAACAAACCAAAAGTCCGTTTTATGAAACAGAAATTCACAGTCAAAACAAACAGTCCTTCAGCTAATCTGAACAAGCCACACTTTTACGTTCTATCCAAAGGATTAAACAGCGGAAAGCCACTTGATGCACCTTGTCCGAATTGCTTTATCATTACCACACGTAATGAAGCCTTAAAAGAACAGTTGTACTGGCTCTGTCATAGCTTGTGGCAGTCAAAAGCCTTGCACAAATATTTGAGAGGTTCAGTCATTCCCTTTATTTCAATAGTAGAATTTAGAAAAGTACTTTCTTTAAATTTTGAAGAGGTGGTAAAAGATGAGCCGAGATTTAAAAAGTCTGTTCAAGCTCTGCAAGCCTTAGGCAAAAAGCAATGCCAATATTCCGAGAATATCAGACTAATTGAAGAAGCTAAAAGAATAGTAATGTATCGCTACATTAAAAGGCGGTAGATAGGTGTTTAAATACACTATAAACCGTATTTAATTGCACCATAAAGGCACACCCTTAGAAAATGGATGCAAAATATACAGACAAAGAAAAAGCCCAACTGCCAAAGGCAGAAGGGCTTCTTTATCCAAAATTCTAAATAACGGCTTCTTAGAATAGTTCGGAGATTTTCATTGCATTGCCTTGAGCAAATACATAATAGTTTGAATTTACTTGTTGATAGAACTCAATACCTACAACATTCACCACCTTAACGTCTGTAGTCATAGTTGGAGTACCAGGTAATGTTGCTACTAATGAAGTGGTAGTTGCTATTGCTTGGTCAACAGGCAAGTAGTTTGAATACTCAACCGCTTTCAATTCATTCAAAGCATTTTCTTTTGGCTCGTAAACTTTAGAAACAGCATTGAACTCAAAATCAGAAATAACGCTAATGCCGTTTATAATTCTGAAATGAGTTGCACCAGCAGGAATACTCAAATAATTCAGCGGATTGAATGCAGGAACGTCTAAGGTTGACTCGTCACGGTTAGCACCCGGAGTAATCGTAAATGGAGCTGAAAACGTTCCGTCAAAAGAAGTAAATCTATTAAATTCAAATCCTTCTAAAAATTGAGGCTCTTGCGAAATCAATACAGCTCTTTTACCTCTGGCTTCTGAACCGTCCTCTAAATTTATTTTTTTCATTATAGCTGTAAGTCTTCCAGTCACTTGACTGTCAGCCATATTTTTCATTAGGCTTGCTAATCCAACTCTAATAGATTTCCCTGCCAATGCACAACCGCCAAATTCGTTCATATTCTCACGAGTTCTTTGGAATGCAGGATCAGTTGCAATTTGGTCAGCTGTTGGACCACCAGTTAGTCCAGCAAAATAGCCTTGATTTCCCTTGATTTTAAAATGTCTAATGTCGCCAAGAGTTCCGACATACTTTAATGGTCCTTTTTGCCTTGCCATAATTTTAATTTTTTAATGTTATACAAATAATTATTACTATTGCAAAGTAACTCATAACTAATTGATTATCAGTTGTTAAAAGAAAGTAAGCAAGTGCAAACAAATGCAAACAAACAAATAGTGGTCAGACCACATTTTGAAATCGTCAAAATCCTTGATGGTGATGGTATGATTGTAAAAAATATTTTCACAAATCAAGAAGAAGAAATACGATTATTAGGAATTGATGCACCAGAAATAAAAGTCAGTTCAAAAACCGAAAAGGACGAAAGAGAAACTCATATACCTGCACAATTTTTACTGGAGCTTGGTTATAAATCAATGAAGTTTCTAATCAAGAAAACCAAAAACCAAAGTTCTGTTACACTAATCCAAGAGCGAAAGAATTTGAAAGACCGATACGGCAGAACCTTAGCTTATGTTCTTTTGCCTAACGGCAAAACTCTCAATGAAATTCTAATCCGTAGAGGCTATGCAAAGCCATACAGTAAAGTTTATTGCTCAGAGTTACACAACTATCAAAAGCTAAACCTAAGAGCAAGAACTAAGCAAAAAGGCTTATATTCGCTTACTCAATCATTCTGATAATCTGACTATATTTTCCTTTGTTTTCCTTTGTTTTCCTTTGATTTTCAGCTTCTTGTTGCCTATTTGTTGCCCAAAACACCTAACTGACTGATAATCACATATCAATTATATATTGCATTGGGAAGTAAGCCAAGTTTTTACGAGAAAGCACTTCAAATGCCTTTGAATTTATACCCTTACGGCAAGCATTACATTGTGGATGTTTAACATTTACACATAAACGTAGTACCACCCTATGCTGCCGTACATGCTCCGTATATATTGAGAATGTACTCGCCTTAGCGGGATGATTAGCCTCCCGCTGTTCGCTTTGATTTTGAAACCCGAGAACTAAAACCCATTAAGTCTGTAGCCCTGCTTTTTGCATCTTCTAAAATCATTTTCGATAATTAACAGTAGCCAAACTGTTTTTGATTGTTTCGCCCTACATTTACATCATTGAACCAAGTACGCAATAAACACTTGTTGCTACTGGTTTTTTTGAGTTTAATATATAGAGGATATAAACCATTTGGTTTAGCATCTAGTTAGCACCCATTCAAAAACGACCATGAAACACATTATTTTTACGATAATAATATTGTTTGCATCCAACCTATTGGCTGCCCAAGACTATTCTAAAAAAGACCTGATTGGTAAATGGATTATGACCAAGCAGACAGATGAAAATGGTAAGGAAGAAGAAATCATTTCTTTAACCGGCAAGACAACTACACCAGAAGATTCAGAAGCAAATAAAATTTTTATTTTTAGGACTGATGGCAAATGCGTAATTGTCATCGGAAATCGCGATGAAACCTTCGAAGAATTCGGGCCTTATCTATTCGACTTAACAGGACCGACCTTGAAAATCGGAAACATGATTTATGAAGTTGTCGAATTGACTGACCAAACGATGATACTAAAAGAACAAGAAACCATTTACACCATTTTCACGATTATAGAGCACTTTGAAAAAATGAAATGAAATAAGGGTGCCAACACCAAATAAACGCAAGCCGGCTTTAACCCCGCTCCGGTTGGGGCTTCACGGTGGACAGAGAAAGATTCCGTTTCTTTACAAAACCACGGACGAAGCCGCCCTGTGTTTATTAAAACCGTTAGCAGTAACCTAATTAGATAAATAAAATGAACAGAACCTTAATCATTATTTTATCACTAATCACAATTAGTGCATTTGGACAAAAAAACCCAACAGAAGAAGCTCAGCCAATTGTTGAAGAAGGAAAGCTACTTTATAGGTCTGAAATGGCCGCTTGGTACGGAACCGACTTGTTTTTGGAAAAATATAACAACAGGGAAAATATAGGAGGCTATTTTTCTTATACAGCAAATGATACTTCCAAATGCATATTCTTTTCAAAGACAGAAAACCCAATAGTGATTGGTACAATTTCTTTTGATAGCACTTATGATATTAACACAGCCAAAACAGACTTATCAGAAAGAAAATTCACTGAAAATGAAACTGATCTTTACATAATTAGAAAACTTTCTTTAGCTGAAATTAATTCCGACACCCTTTTCAAAACATACAATAACACCAGGTTAAATCTAATCCCATTAATAAATGGAAAAGAAAAAAAGGTCTATGTATTAACAGGACCTCAAAAAAACGGTGTTGTAATATTTGGAAATGACTATTTATTGACATTTGATAAAGACAATAAGCTGACCCATAAAAAACAACTTCACAAGAACATTATTCCAATTTATTATGGCGGTGAAGAGGAGAAAGACAAACAAATTGAAGGCGCAATGCACAGTCATTTACCAGAGACAGGCGACTTTATTACAGCAACTGATGTTTGTACTTTAATGCTTTATGAGAAATTTGCCAAATGGAAAACTCACAATGTAGTCACAAAAAAATATTTGAATATCTGGAATTGTGAAACAGACCAGTTAACTGTCATTTCTATGGACGCTGTTGAGAAAATCAACAAAGACCAAGAAAAGCGAAAAAAGAAAAAGAAAAAATAAAGTATACTGCTAATAACTAAACATTCGTTTTGCCGATAGGCCAAAAATGAATGCCTTGTTGACGAATCCGGGTTTGCTAAGGGGAAAGCGATTTTCTGAGTGAGTTTTTTAAAGAAGTACTCTAGAAAAATCCTTTTCCGGGCTGTTTTTAAACCAATAACGGTGCTGAAATCCAACTGAAAATCATCTCAATTTCTATTTTCTTTTTCTTTGTCTATCCTTTTTTTGAGAATTAGTATTTAAAATCTCCATCCTATTTTCTTAGTATCTTCCTCCACAAGAAATGCAAACAATAACCCGCACAAACCATGATCAATAAACTCATTAAATTTGAGAGTATGCCTTGGGAAACGCCCCATAAAGGAGTTGCCCAAAAGGTATATATAGAAGATACTAACAGATTGCGTTTACTGCGATTTAATGATGACTTTATGGAGGAGGATTGGTGCTTAAACGGGCATGTAGGTTTTGTGGTAGAAGGTGAAATGAATGTAGATTTTAACGGGGAAATGACCGTCTATAAAAAGGGTGATGGACTTTGGATACCAGCAGGAGAAAATAGCAAGCATAAAGTGATAATGGAAAAAGGCAAGGAGGTGCTGCTTATTCTGTTTGAATCGTTGAAGTAAAAAACAATATTTGGCCAATGGAAATTCAACTTAAAACACTTTCGCCCAAGGATGTAGTTGACTTTGTGCAGCTCATCCAAATATTTGAAGATGTTTTTGAATTGGATGACTTGGAAATACCGCCTAACTCACACCTGGAAAACTTATTGAGTCAGTCCAACTTTTTAGTGCTGGTAGCAACAACTAAGGGCAAAGTAGTTGGTGGACTTACCGTTCACCTTTTAAGCAGTTATTACTCCCTAAAACCAACCGCTTATATTTACGATGTAGGCATAAAACCAGCTTATCAACGAAAAGGTATTGGAAAACGCTTAATAACTTACCTCACCCAATATTGCAAAAACAATGGTTTTAAGGAAGCCTATGTAGAAGCGGAAACGGATGACCAACAAGCCGTTAACTTTTATCGAAAAACTCAAGCCTCTAGCGAAATGGAAGCTACCCACTTTACTTATTGGATTAATTAAAGACAGAAACATACCAATTCAAGTGACACAGAAGAAGGTTCGATTACATTAGCCCTATTGAAAAACTAAAAACCCGATGTGTTGCATTTATGGGTTGAACTCAGCTTCTTAGTTACAAACCACTTTTTTCCCTTTGCTATCGGGCCACTTTAATTGTTAGATATTTAAATATGACAGGTGGCTTTATTAAATAACTTAAGACTTAAAGCTTGATGAATACTAATCTTAACATATTAAATTTGCTCTTATTTTTGTTAAATGAAAAAGCTAGATACACGCGAAGAAATTGATTTTTTGGTGCGTCAATTTTATAAAGCCGTTAGAACTGATTCTTTGATTGGCCCCATCTTTAACGAAGTAATAGGCAGTGAAGAAAATTGGGAAAAGCATTTTGATAAACTCACCGATTTTTGGGTTACCAATTTACTCAATCAAGTGGCTTATAAAGGCAGCCCAATTGTAGCGCACCAAAAAGCCGACAAAGAAACGGGCGAAAAAATAGAGCAAAACTATTTTGATAGATGGATGGAATTATGGTACGCCACACTGGATGAACATTTTGAAGGTGATAAAGTACATCGCGCCAAGCAAAACGCTCAAAACATAGCCACCTTTATGTTGCTAAAAATAAAAATGGCGCGGCAAACCAAACCTATTGCCTAGGCTACTTTTTACCTTTAGCAAAAGCTTTAATCGCATCATCGGTGGGCGAAGTACGTGAACCATAATGGGCTACCCACTCCCCTTTTTCGTTCACTAAAAACTTATTGAAATTCCATTTTACTTCGGCATCCGAAACCCCATTTTTTGTTTGCTGTGTTAACCACTGATATACTGGGTGTGGCTCCGATCCCTTTACCAATACTTTCTCTAGCATGGTAAAAGTTACCCCGTAATTTTTCTGGCAAAAAGCAGCAATGGCTTTTGCCGTTCCAGGTTCCTGCTTTCCAAAATCGTTGCTCGGAAAGCCTATAATTTCAAAACTCTCGCCACCAAACTCATCATACAACTCCTGCAACTGCTTATACTGAGGCGTAAAACCGCATTCACTAGCCGTATTTACTATTAGTACTCGCTTTCCTTTTAGCTGCGTAAAATCAAACTCTTCCCCCATAAGGGTGTTTATTTTAAAATCGTAAAAAGAAGGCGTTTCTTCTACCACAGCAGTGCGGCTATCATTGGGGTTTATCAGACTAAAGCTGAAAATTTGACTCATTAAAGCGAGGGTAAATACTAATTTCATTTCTTAATTTTTGGCCAAGGTAATCCCTTTTTTCCTTGGCGGGAAATGGCTTTTCAAAACACATTAAATTTATCCTTAGGTTTGACCCTACTTAGCAATAAACTATGATTGAAGCTCAAAAAATTGAAAAGTCGTACGGGGCATTAAAAGTGCTTAAGGGCGTTGATTTTAGTGCCAAAGCGGGCGAAATTGTTTCCATAATGGGCGACTCAGGAGCAGGCAAAACCACCCTATTGCAAATTTTAGGAACCTTAGATTTAGCCGACTCGGGTAATCTCAATTTATGCGGTACCTCGATAGCCAGTTTATCTGCCAAAAAGTTGGCGCAATTTCGAAACCAGCACATCGGTTTCATATTTCAGTTTCATCATTTACTGCCCGAGTTTACAGCACTCGAAAATGTTTGCATTCCTGGCTTTATTGGCAAACGCCCTAAAAACGAAGTTGAAAAAAGAGCCAAGGAATTGCTCGATTTTTTGGGCTTGGCCGAAAGGTTGCAACACAAACCTGCCGAAATGAGTGGTGGCGAGCAGCAACGGGTAGCCGTGGCACGTGCCTTAATAAACAACCCACAGGTGTTATTTGCAGATGAACCTACAGGTAATTTAGACTCTAAAAATGCCGAAGAGCTACACCAGCTATTTTTTAAAATTAGAGCTGAGTTTAACAACACCTTTGTTATAATTACTCACAATCCTGATTTGGCGGCTTTGGCCGATAGGCAACTAAAAATGCAAGACGGTTTATTGCTGCATTGAAATTTAAAAATAGCATTGCCAACCGTTAGATTAGGCTAAATTTGCGATACAAATCCAATTGCATGATTCAGTCTAAAATCAAAGATTTAGTAGCTAAAGAAATTGAAGCCATTCAAAATATTCCAATTGATGGTGTGGTACAAAAAGCGGTAGAACTTATTTACCAGCAAGTACATCAAAACAAAGGCAAAGTAGTAGTAAGCGGCATGGGTAAAGCCGGTCAAATTGGGGTAAACATCTCCACTACCCTAAGCTCTACAGGCACACCTTCCATTTTTTTACACCCCAGCGAATCGCAGCATGGTGATTTAGGAATGGTACAAGAAAATGATGTGATGTTTTTGATTTCGAACTCGGGTAAAACTCGCGAAATAATAGAATTAGAAACTTTGGTAAAACGCCTTTACCCTAATATAAAAATTATAGGCTTAACCGGAAACCCCGATGGCGACCTTGCCCAGTTTAGCGATGTTTGCTTACTAACCGGAAACCCTAAAGAAATTTGCCCACTAGGGCTTACACCCACCACCTCTACCACGGTAATGACCGTTACCGGAGATGTATTGGTAGTATTAATGATGGAAAAAATTGGCTTTACCAAACAGGAATACGCTAAGCGCCACCACAGTGGTTATTTAGGCTCCAAGGCACGAGGAGAGTGATCGGAGTCTTTATTCTGAAGTAAAAATATTCTTTTTGAAGAATCGTTAAGCACATTATGAATACAAACAAATGGCTTTTGGTAGGGTTGGCTGCTACGCTACTCTTTTCGTGCAAAAAAAGGAAGGACATTACAACTGAGCCAAACCCTAGTGTGAAATTTGAAAAAAGCTTGGGTGGTGCGCTAGATGACCAAGCTAAATCGGTGCTGGTTAAAAATAACGCGTTGTATGTATTTGGCACTACCAAAAGTTTTGGCGAGCCTAATGGCGATCACTATTTGTTAAAGCTAGATTTGAATGGTAATATACTATTTGAGAAAACCTATGGCGGAGCGTTGGCCGAAGAAGGTTTTAAAATACTGACTACCAAAGATGGCAACCTACTGTTGGTAGGATCAACCGAAAGCACCACTAGCAACCAAAAAGACGTACACGTAATAAAGGTAGATACCGCAGGAAACTTGCTTTGGGAAAATATATTTGGTGGCCCGCTAGATGATTGGCCCAATACCGTAATTGAAACTAGTAGAAATGAGTTTTGTATTGTGGGTACTACTGAGAGCTACGGTGCCGGTGCCCGTGATATATACCTTATTTGGGTTAATCAAGATGGAAATTTATTAAGCGAGATTTACCATGGAGAATCTGGCATTGACGGAGGCGCTGATTTACTGGAAGTTGAAAATAATAACCTTTTGCTATTTGGCTATACCGAGAACTACGGTGCTGTAAACCGCGATCTCTATTTGTTAAAAATGAACTCACTCGGAGATTCTATTTGGGCAAAAATATACGGTGGAAATGATTATGAAGAGAGCCAAAAACTGGTGAAAACTCAGAAAGGTGATTTTCTATTACACGGCCATTCGGCCAGCACCGATCCTATTCATGATATGTACACGGTAAAAGTAGATAATACAGGCAACCCCATTTGGGCTAAAAATTACGGTGGTACTAGTCATGATGGTGGGCAAGCTATGCTAATAAATAGCGAGGGTAATTATGTTTTAATTGCCCGTAGCACCAGTTTTGGTGCCGGAGACAGAAACATTTACATGGTTACCACCAACACTAACGGAGATGTCCTTTCGGAAGAAGTTTTAGGCGGCAGCAAAGCCGATTGGGGTCAAGACATACTAGAACACCAAGGGCATTATTACATTGTGGGTCATAGCAATTCGTTTAGCCATAATAACGATGATGATGTGTATGTAGTAAAGTACGGGAAGTAGAAATTTGGTTGGTCGGATGTTTCAACCCTGCCCTGAGTTGGTATTCTGACCCCACTTCTATATCGGGTTTTAAACCGATATAATTAAATATCGGTCTTTAAGCAGATATATTTGGATATCGGGTTTTAAACCGATACCTTTCCAAAAAAAAATAATGATTGCAGTATTAACCGGAGACATCATAAACTCTAGAAAAAGTGAAGTGGGCGATTGGCTTACCAAGCTTAAAGAAGTACTGAGCTATTACGGCCAAACTTCTCAAAACTGGGAAATTTTTAGAGGAGATAGTTTTCAATTATCTGTTTCTCCAAACAAAGCGTTAGTAGCGGCTATTCACATTAAATCGGTACTAAAGCAAACCAAGCATCAAGATGTAAGAATAGCTATTGGCATTGGCACCGAAACATACACTGCTCAAAAAATATCAGAATCAAACGGAGACGCCTACATTAGATCTGGAGAAATGTTTGAAAGCCTCAAAAAGCAGACGCTTGGTATAAAATCAAAAGATGCCCAATGGGACGAAACCCTAAACTTGATGCTTAGCCTAGCACTACTTACAGCAAATAATTGGAGCAATACGGTAGCCGAGATAATAGCTACGGTAATAGAAAACTCAGGTAAAAATCAAAAAGACATAGCCCAAATATTACGTAAATCTCAAAGTGGCATTAGCGAAGCACTTAAACGAGGTGGGTTTGAAGAGATAATGAACCTGAATAACTACTACCAGAAACACCTAACCTCTCCATGATTTCTCTTCTTTTAAAATTACTAATAGCTCACTCTATCGGAGACTTTGTTTTGCAACCAAGCCATTGGGTAAAAAGCAAGCAAAAGAAAAAGCATAGCTCCAAATATTTATATTTTCACGTAATTATTCATGCCTTGCTCCTGGCCTTGTTGCTCAAATTTGATTGGAGTTATTGGTTACTAATACTTGTGATTACTCTAAGCCATTTTATTATTGACCTAGTTAAACTGAATATTGATAAAGGTAAATTTAGCGGGCTGCTATTTGCTTTAGATCAAGTAGCACATTTATTGGTAATAATGTTTGCCGTACACATTTATGAGCCCTATCAAATAGATTTTCATTTAATCTATTCCCAACAATCATTGCTAATCATATTTGCCCTATTGTCCACCACCTATATCTCATCCATAATTATGAAAATAATTATGAGCCAATGGACCATTGAAGGAAATGATAAATCATTGCAAAATGCAGGAAAATATATTGGTGTTTTAGAGCGTCTTTTTGTTTTTGGCTTTATTGTATTAAACCAATGGCAAGCAATTGGCTTACTAATTACCGCAAAATCCGTCTTTCGATTTGGAGATCTATCAAAAGCTAAAGACCGAAAACTAACAGAGTATGTACTTATCGGTACACTACTAAGTTTTGGCCTCGCCATAGTCATCGGTCTTCTCTATAAATTCGTTTTAAACAACTTACTGAGTTTGTAAAAACACCTACCCTAACTTTTGATTATCCTCAATTCAAAGCCTTAATTTCGCAACCTTAAAGAGTATACATGAAATTTACATTAATAGCCGGCCCTTGTGCCATTGAGAGTAAGGAAATGGCTTTGCATATTGCCACCGAGGTAAAAGCCATTTGCCAAGCGCTAGATATAAACTTTATTTTTAAAGGAAGTTACCGTAAAGCCAACCGATCGCGCTTAGATAGCTTTACGGGTATTGGAGATGAAAAGGCGCTTAGCATACTTAAAGAAGTAGGCGAGGAATTGGGTTTAGAAACCATTACCGATATTCACGAAAGCCATGAAGCCGCTTTAGTAGCGCAGTATGTGGATCATATTCAAATTCCGGCTTTTTTATGCCGCCAAACAGAGCTGTTGTTGGCTGCAGGCAAAACAGGCAAAGGCGTTAATATTAAAAAAGGGCAATTTCTATCGCCTGAGGCTATGACTTTTCCGGTAGAAAAAGTACGCTCAACGGGCAACGAAAAAATTTGGGTTTGCGAGCGAGGCGTAAGCTTTGGTTACTCTGATTTAATTGTAGATGCTACGGCAGTACATCGACTTAAAAAGCACGCAGTGCCTGTAATTATGGATTGTACCCACTCGGTTCAAAAGCCCAATAAAACAGAAGGTGTAACCGGTGGCGATCCTAGTTTAATTGAAACTATCGCCTTATCGGCTATAGCCACAGGGGCAGATGGTTTTTTTATTGAAACCCATCCCGATCCTAAAACCGCTAAAAGCGACCCACATACCATGCTTCAACTGGATAAGTTGAAAGGTATTTTAGAAAAATCGATGAAAATTAGAAACGCGCTGCATGCTTAATACGCAACAATATCTTCAAAATTTAGAATACCTCGTAAAGCAAAATCACCTGCTCGAAATTCCTGATGAAAATGATTTGCAAACGCTGCTATACATATCCCACGAAAGTGGAATTAGCGTAGATACCCTGCTTTTTAAAAATATGGAAATGCAGGATGCCATTAAAAATAGTGGCCTAAAAATGTTAGTAATGGATTGTGATGGCGTGCTTACCGATGGTGGCATGACGTTTACCAAAAATGGTGATGAGATAAAACGCTTTAACGCCAAAGATGGCCAAGGCATTAAAAATGCGATGCAAGCTGGAATGAAAACTGGTATTATAAGTGCAGGAATAAGTACCGGTTTGGTAGAAAAAAGGGCCGAAATGCTGGGCATTGAACATTGCTATGTAGGTAAATCTCCTAAGCTGGAAATATTGACGGAGTGGAGTGAAAAATTGGGAATAGAACTTTCGGAAATGGCCTATATAGGCGATGATGTAACGGATATTGCCATTATGCAAAATGTAGGAGCTTCCTTTTGCCCTGCTGATGCCGTATGGAAAGTAAAACTGGAAGCCGATGTTATACTAAGTGCCAAGGGAGGTGAAGGTTGCGTGAGGGAGTTGGTGGAGAATTACCTGTTGCCCCACTAATATTTAAGTACTTTTTTGGTAAGCCGCTGCCCTCCTACTTTCATTTTTACAAAATATACACCTTGCGGTAAATTGCTTAGGTTATAAGTTAACTCATTTTTAGTTTTTTGATGGCTGCTTACTTTTACAGGATGACCTGTTGTATTGTAAAATTGGACATTGGAAAGATCCTTTATTTCGCCCGAAAGGGTAAGAATACCGTTGGTTGGGTTTGGATACAGTTTTAAGCTTTCAATTAAATGAAAATCAGCTATTTCTAACTGAAAATACGAACAGCTCTCATTGTTTAATAAATCATTTTCTAAATTTTGATTAGGCGCCCCTACTTGAAAACATACTGATCCATCTCGTTCCATGCGAATAACCTGTTGCAAAGTAATACTGTCACCAGGGGCAATATTTAGGTTTACTTCTTTAGATTTCTTTTCAGAACATGAACCAATCTTTAAGAAATCGGAGTAAAGTAACGTGAAACGCCTAATAGTATCCGTACCATCATTATGAAGGGTAAGTAAATAGGTGATTTCATAGTTGGGTAATTCGGCTCCGTTATATACTGTATCAATTGGTTTACTATTCGAAATTCGCAGCTCACTTCGGTTGGTTTCATTGCTGCTAGTTATGTCTGCTTTAAGCAACATTTCGTACGGAGCACTAAAATTTTCGGCAATAGCCAAGGCGGATAGAGAATTGGGGTTTGGATTAATTGCAGCCAGTTTAAACTTTGAGCTTAAACCCTTCAAGCTATCTGTGGCTACTAAGTTTAAGGAGGGCAAGCTGTATTTATAGCTGAGTTTATCTGTAAATAAATAGAGATGGTTATTTACAATTTTACTATCCGTGTAGAACGGCAATGGAATGGTTACCGTATTATTAAGTGCGGTATTTGTTTTATATGCCAAGCTGCTACCTACCAATATTAGTGAATCGGAGCCATATGAATATACCGTAGAAGGCTTTTGAGTTACACCTCCATTACTTGCGTAATCTACTCCATTCAGAGACTCTAATATCAATACTCCCGCTGATTTTACATAAGAAAGCAAAAATTGACCGGTAAAAACTGAAGTAAGATAATCGCCTGTATAGCTAGAGGTTGTTAAACTTTGATTGCTTAATTGTTGGGTTTTAAAATTATAAACTTTGGTTTCAGAATTATCAGAAACTGCAAGGGTATTGTCGCTAACAAATGCCACTGTATTATATGCACCGATTGTGTTTAACTTCACAGAACTGGTTATAGAAAAATTATTCGTATCTATATCATACACCCAAAAATTTGTAGAGTCGCTTATATCACATTGATCTGCATTTAGGGCTATTAAGTGCAACTTTTTAGTGGCAGCAAAGCGGTGCTCAATCAATGCTTCGGGTAGCACCAGGCTGTTTACTTTCACATATTCATTTCCTTGTTTTTTATACTTTGTAAGTACACCGTTTACTCCCAAGCCATTGGTACGGTTAGAAAACACAACGGTGGTAGAACCACTACAAAGCAACTCCACTCCCTTGGTAAACCAGCCTTCGTTAAAAGTGGTGGTTTGAGACATGCCCGGTATGGCTAAAAAAATAAGGAGGCCTGCTAAAAGACGTTTCATAGATTTTGTATTGGGATTGCTAAATATACGTGATTTCTCACAGATTAATATCAAGTCTAAATTTACTCTTAAGCACAAAAAAAAATCCGTTTCAGCTGGGCCAAAACGGATTTTGATATTCTTATAGTAAAAGAGGTTATTTATCCTCGTCTACAAACTGTTGCATTACAGCATCGCTCACGCCCATATTGCTAAAACCACCATCGTGGTAAAGGTTTTGCATGGTTACTTTACGCGTAAGATCCGAGAATAGTGATACCACATAGGCCGCACAATCATCTGCCGTGGCATTGCCCAAAGGGCTCATTTTATCGGCATAGCTTATAAAGCCATCAAAGCCCTTTACACCGCTACCTGCTGTGGTTGGTGTTGGCGATTGTGAAATGGTATTTACTCGCACATTTTTATTTTTACCAAAATGGTAACCAAAACTACGGGCTATACTTTCTAAATAGGCCTTGTTATCTGCCATATCACTGTAATCAGGAAACGTACGTTGCGCTGCCATATAAGTAAGGGCTACAATACTCCCCCATTCGGCCATGCTATCTAGCTTATAAGCTGTTTGCATTACTCTGTGAAACGAGGCAGCAGATATATCCCAGCCTTTGGCCATCCAATCGTGGTTTAAATCGGTGTAATGTTTGCCTTTGCGCACATTTATCGACATACCGATAGAGTGAAGAACGAAGTCTAGTTTACCTCCCAGAATTTCTTCTGATTTGGTAAACAAATTTTCTAGGTCTTCCATATTAGTAGCATCGGCAGGAATTACTTCCGAGCCACATTTTTCGGCTAATTTTTGAATGGCTCCCATACGCATGGCTACAGGTGCATTAGTTAAAACAAACATTGCTCCGGCCTCATTGGCTTGTTCGGCTACCTTCCAGGCAATCGAATTTTCATCTAAGGCGCCAAATATGATTCCTCTTTTTCCTTCTAAAAGATTTGCTAGCATTTTTAATGATTTTTTGAGTGGCTAATTTAATGTTTTTGCCAAACGAGGCACCTTGATTTACGCTTATAAAAACAGAATCGCTTAATCTTGAGGAACAGTACTTTTACCAAAGACAATGGTGAAACACGTACCTATATTTACCAAACTTTTTACCGAAATACTCCCGCCCAAGGCTTCTATCTGATTTTTAATTAAAAATAAGCCTAGTCCACGTGCACTGGGTGACGATGGAATGTTTTATACATACCAAAAAGCTTCGCTCCGTATTTTTCTAAATCTATCCCTAAACCATTATCGGCAAAAGCCAGCTCGGTTTGTCCGGTTTTATTATTTATAGATGTTTTAACGCTTATTTCGAGCGGCACATTAGGTTGCCTAAAACGAATGGCATTCGAAAGTAAATTACGAAGTATCGATTGTAAATAATCAGGAACGTAGTTTACATAAGCTACCTCAAAATCAGTCTCTAACTCGGCCTCGGTACTCATTAGAGCCTCCTCCATTCGTGTGCTTATAGATAAAAACACTTTTTCAAAATATACTTTTTTGTAAGTTAAATCGGCTCTAGTTTGCACTCGTACCACCTCATTCAAATATTCCATTGATTCGTTTAATCGAACCGATACCTCCCCCATTTGCTCTAAATAAAAAGCCCGCTCCTTTTCAGTGGGGCTTTTAGACATTAAAGTTACCAAAGATTGGATATTGCTGCTATGCGAACGCAAATTATGCGAAATAATATGAGCAAAATCTAACAAGCGATTGTTCTGTTTTTGCAACAAACTCAATGAAGTTTGCAGGTGTAATTCCTTCTCTTTTATTTCATCTATATCCTGAAAAACACCCCTTAGCGCAATAACCTCTCCCTCTAAATTTAAAATTGGATAGCCTCTAGCACGTACCCATATTTCGCGGCTCTTGGCGGTTATTAACTTGTATTCAAAATCCCACTCTTGCTTTTTTTCTATTGCATTAGCTATGGCCTTATTTATACTATCGCGATAATCCGGATGGTAAAAATTTATAGCCGTTTCCACATCCAGCTCCGTACCTAACGGGAGTTCGTGTATTTGGTACACTTGGTCGGACCAAGTAACCCTAGAGTTGGATAAATCCACTTCCCAAGCACCAATTTTAGAAATAGTGCCCGCCTCATTCATCAAAAACTCACTGCGAACATTATTTAACTCCAACAACTTTCGTTCGTGAATATCAGCCAAAGCCCCAACCATTTTTACAACGGCACCTTTGGTGTCCTTAAAAACCTTGGCACTGCCCTCAAACCAGCGGTAAGCACCACTTTTTAATTTAACTCTAAATTCTACCCGATAGGGTTTATTAAGGCGTAAATACGCTTCTAAAGATTTAGCAGCCTCGTCCCTATCATTTGGATGAATTCGCTCGGCAAAACTTTCGTAGCTCGATTCGATTTCGTTGGGCTCAAAACCTAAAAGCCTATAGTAACTTTTAGACCAAAACTGTTCGCCTGAGCTTACATTCCATTCCCAAAAACCCGCGTTAATACCTTCCAGTACAAAACGTAACCGTTCTTCGCTCTCTATACGATCGTTTAGATACTCACGTAAGGTGGCATCTTTCATCTCTCCATCTAAAACAGCTCTTATGGATCCTATTTCATCCAAGCTATCTGTTTCTAAGTTTTGGTAGTGAGGTTTAATCGACATTAAAATAATAATTGGCCTACATAAATTTAGTGGGAGAAATATAGGCGATTCATGTAATTTTTGGTTCTGTGGATTATTTTACGGTATTACTTTGTGTGTCGGTTGTAAATCCTAAAAAACTAAACTGTTAAAAATCAAAATATTGTGTTCGGTCAAATATTTTATTTTCGATTATTATCTTTTTTAAGATTCCCTTCAAGATAGCTATATGTTATCTATCCGACAATCAGTAATCCTATTCATTCTTTTAAAAGACGGGCTTTCAGCTGCACCCATGCTAGGTAGATATCAAATAAAAAGGCTCGTGTAATTAGTTTACACGAGCCTTTTAAAATTAATGTCATCTGAGATTTATCTCCAATTAAACCGAATGTTTTGAACCAAATCAGGATGTAAACTTTTGGCTACTGGGCAATTACGCCCTATTTCCTCTAACACCTTCATTACTTTAATATCTAGCTTGTTTTGCAGGTTAAGTTCTACCTCAATAGCACTTACACGTCTAGGCGCTGCTGCCATTATTTTAGTAACCTTGGCCGTGGCACCTTCTAAATCAAATCCTAAACTATTGGCCTTTATACCCATTACGGTAAGCATACAAGCTGCCAAAGATGTGGCCATGGTATCGGTTGGTGAAAAGGCTTCTCCTTTACCGTGATTATCCGTAGGTGCATCGGTAATAAAGTGGTTTGAAGAAGCTGTGTGCGTTAACTCACATCGTAAATTACCTAAATACTTAATTGTTGCTGTTGCCATATTCTACGAAATATTAGTGTAAACAGCCTGTACATCATCATCATCATCAATCTTCTCTAGCAGCTTTTCAATGTCTTCCATTTGTTCATCACTAAACTCTACCGGAGAGGTGGGAAACCGTTGAAGCGAAGCTTTTTGTACCTCTAGCTTAAGATCTTCCAAAGCCGCTGAAAGTGTTCCGAAGTTGGTATAATCTCCGTATAAAAACACGGTATCCTCCTCTTGTTCTATATCTTCCAAGCCGGCATCAATTAATTCCAGCTCTAGTTCTTCAAGATCAACTTCTTCGGTAGCCTCTAATTCAAAAACGGCTCTTCGGTTAAACATAAACTCTAATGAGCCCGTTGGTACCAAGCTACCTCCTGCTTTATTGAAATAAGATTTTACATTCGCTACTGTTCTAGTGGTATTATCAGTCGCGCATTCTACAAAAACCAAAACACCACTGGGGCCTTTTCCTTCGTAATTTACTTCTTCAAAGTTTTCAGCATCCTTCGCTATTGCCCGCTTTACAGCATTTTCAATATTATCCTTAGGCATGTTTTGTGCCTTGGCATTTTGAATAGCTGTACGCAAACTCGAATTCGTATCAGGGTCAATACCCCCCTCTTTGGCGGCCATTGTTATGGCTTTCGCCAATCTTGGAAAAAGACGCGACATCTTTCCCCATCTTTTCATTTTTGCAGCTTTGCGATATTCAAAAGCTCTTCCCATAATTTTTTCTTTATAAAGGCAAATTTAAAGGCATTCAGCAATCTTCAAAACTTAAAGCAATATTTGCCACTTTTTTGTTTGATAACTGCTCAATGCCTCTGTTAGCACTAACTTTTACACATTGTTTACATGCACATCCATTTGTGGAAACGGAATGGTAATATTGTTTTCATCTAGGGCAATTTTTCCTTGCTCCATAATGTCACCCATTACTGTCCAGTAATCTTCGGGCTTGCACCAAGGACGTACTGATAAATTAACCGAGCTATCTCCCAACTCAGATACGATAAGACTTGGAGCCGGATCCGAAAGTACCAATTCGTGCTTCTCCATCATGTTAATGAGCACCTCACGAGCTTGTTTAATATTAGATTCATAGGAAATACCCATGGCCAGGTTTACTCTTACTTTTCCTTCGGATGAATAGTTTTTAATACTACCGCTGCTCATAGCGCCATTGGGAACAATAATAGTTTCGTTCTCAGTATTCACCAAAACAGTGGTAAAAATTTGAATCTCTTTTACGCCCCCCATTTCGCCTTGCGCGGATATTAAATCGCCCACCTTGTATGGTTTAAATATGATAATTAAAACACCTCCCGCTAAGTTTGCCAAGGCTCCTTGCAATGCTAAACCTATGGCTAAACCTGCCGCGCCTAACACTGCTATAAATGAGGTTGTTTCAATTTCTAATATAGAAGCTATGCTAATAAACAATATAAGTTTTAAACCCCACGAAATTAAATTGCCCAAAAAACGAATAAGAGTTACCTCTAGCTTGGCTCTTTCCATGCTTTTATGAGCTATACGCCCCAGCCATTTCACCACTTTTAATCCTCCCCACAAGGCTATTAAAGCCAA
The DNA here is from genome assembly GCA_937146805.1 of uncultured Owenweeksia sp. Taxonomy (GTDB): domain Bacteria; phylum Bacteroidota; class Bacteroidia; order Flavobacteriales; family Schleiferiaceae; genus Owenweeksia. The sequence goes on from CAKZRR010000039.1 coordinate 55,307, forward strand.
CAAAACTCTAGGTGCGTACATCATCACCATTTCAATAATTTTATCCCAATACACTTCTAATTTCTCCATTATATTATTGTTTATACGTTTTATTTTTTTTCAAAAGTAATTGTTTTAGCCAATGAGCCAAAGTAAAAATAACGTAAGCTAACCACCTTTAAACCAGTAAATTTTTGAAGTTTCATTTAAAAAATCAATATTTGGCGCATCCGTATTTTCCTAATAATATTTAAGCCTTTAACTTTTGAATTACCCCAAGTATTCATACCTCTATCTTACCGTTTTATTCGCCTTTGCATCAGTTTTATTTACAGGTTGCCACAAGCCCGCTAACCTAAATTCGGTGGCTATTGAAACCAACTATAAAACCGAAAACGTTTTTGTGGTAGTTATTGATGGCCCAAGGTATAGTGAGACATGGGGTGACCCTACTCATTCGTTAATCCCAAATATGCATAATACCCTAGCGGGAAAAGGAATTATTAACCAAGAGTTTTACAACTTGGGTACTACGCATACTATGCCTGGGCATACTGCGGTAGCCACTGGAACATATGAAGATATTAGCAATACCGGCAGGCAATACCCTTCCAACCCTTCCTTTTTACAGCATTGGTTATATCAAACACAAAATGCCCCAGCCAAAGCTTGGGTCGTAGGCTCCAAAAAGAAACTACAAGTGCTCTCCAATTGTTCTAGCGTAAGCTGGCGTAACTCCTACTTACCATCGGTTAATACCGTAGATAGACTTGATAAAGAAACCTTTAAAGAGGTAAAGAAAATAATCAGCACCCATCATCCTAAACTAATGTTAATCAATTTAAAAGGCCCTGATTTTTGGGGCCATGGCGATGATTGGTTTATGTATAAATATGGTATTAGACAAACAGATAGTATGCTAAATGCACTGGTTACTATTATTGAAACCGACTCGGTATATGCGGGGAAAACCAGCCTTATAATGACCAACGATCATGGCCGACATTTAGAAGGAATGCAAAACGGTTTTGTAAGCCATGGCGATAAGTGCTTAGGCTGCACACACATTAACTTTTATGCCTATGGGCCTGATTTTAAATCTGGAGTAATACTTAACAACCAACGCCACCTTATAGACGTTGCCCCAACCGTTGCTGAACTACTAGGTTTTAAAATGGAGCAAGTAAAAGGTGATATAATGACTGAACTTTTTAAGGAATGAATAAAAGGAAACTTTATACCATATTGAGCATCTGCATTAGCACTATACTTTGGAGCCAAAAGGAAAAAGCCGAATTTACTTTTGATGCAGGAATGAGCTATATGGGTGTTGACCTTACCGAAAGATTGGAAATGCAATACGGACTAGGCATAAAACGTGGTAATCACAACTTACGAATTGCTCCCATTATTCAAACCTACTCAAGCGAAGCACAAAACGCACCCAATAACATTAAACTCAATGGGGCGGCTTTAAATTACCTGTTTTGTATTGAAACCCAGTTTAAAAAGCTAGACCTCCTTTTTGGTTATGAGGTTACTCTACAGCGTTACGAAAATGAATGGGAAGGCACTTTTTTTGATGATGTAAAACAAGAGTTTATTGTCTATCAATACGAATCAAAAGAAGCCTACTCTGCCAACACACTTGGCTATGGTTTCGCCTTTAAAATAATACCCTGTTTGGAGGTTAGAAGTATGATTGAGGTTGGCGTTTACCTTTCCAGCTTCAAAGGTGAAAAGGAGGGGAATTCGGTACAACCCGTTAATCAAAGGATTGATTTTAGAGGTTATGATGATTTTGGTTTTGTTTGGAAAAGCAACATAAGAATAGTTTACACTTTTTAAAGCCCGTTAATTTCTTGGTATAGACTTTATCTATCTCCGTAAGCCCCCTATTCTGTTATTTTGAAATTAACTTTGTGGCCTTCATTTAAAACCATTTTGTGAATCAATCCGAAAAGCGCCAATTCATTTGGATCTTAGGTGCTATCGCTGCTTTAGGCCCCTTTTCTATTGACATGTATTTGCCTGCTTTTGGCGCCATAGCTAAAAGCTTAGGTAGCACTAATGCCCAAGTCGCCCTTAGCCTTAGCAGTTACTTTATCGGCATTTCGGTTGGGCAGTTAATTTACGGACCATTGCTTGATAAATTTGGCAGAAAGCCTCCCCTAATAGTGGGCTTATCTCTTTACCTTATAAGTGCTATCGCCTGTGTGGCTGCTCCCAATGTAGAAACTTTAATCGCTCTTAGATTTATAATGGGCATGGGCGGTTGTGCGGGTATGGTTGCCAGCCGAGCTATGGTGCGCGATAGTTTTGAAACCAAAGAGATGGCGCGAGTTTTCTCCACACTTATACTAATTATGGGGGTGGCTCCTATTGTAGCTCCAACAATGGGCGGTTTACTAGTACAAGAGGTAAGTTGGCATTATATATTTTGGATACTCGCTATTTTTTCATTGGCTTTAACTTTTGTTATTTTTAAACTGATAAAAGAAACCAGCACTCCCAATGCCTCGGTATCATTACAACCCATGGCCGTTGCTAAAAACTACTGGAATATTTTAAAAAACAAACAATTTGTAAAATACTGCTTTATGGGCAGTTTTGCCATGGCTGGCATGTTCGCTTATATAGCCGACTCTTCCTTTGTTTTTATGGATTTATACGGTTATTCAGAGTTTAAATACGGATGGTTTTTTGGGTTAAATGCACTAGGATTTATTGGAGGAAGCCAACTAAATAGATACCTGCTTAAAACAAACAAAGCCATAACACTTACTCGTTTTTTTATGATTGCCTTGCTGCTGTTGGCCATCTGTATCGCGGTATTTCTACAGTTACAATGGCTCAACGATATTTGGCTGCTGGGTACCATCTTTTTTTTCTTAACCTTTTTAGGTTTTATAAACCCTAATAGTACCGCCCTAGCTTTAGAACCATTTAAAAGTAATGCAGGTATTGCCTCTGCCCTTTTGGGCTTTTTTAGGATGCTTATTGGTGCTGCAAGCTCCGCAGCAGTAAGTATTTTTAATAACGGAAGCCAGAACGTTATGATTTACACCATGATTGGTTGCTCCATGCTAGCCGCGCTTTTCTTGTTTGGAGGAAATAAATCCGTTTCCGTTAAATCCAACTTATAACCTTACAATTTTTGATAGTAAAATAAGAAAGGTGTAAAATTCTGAACCTTCTCGCTCAGTGTATAATACCCACCATTGGGCTCCCAACAAATGGCCTCGCCTTGCAGTTCAATAGGGTCATAAGGAAGTAATTTTGGCTCTACCAAGGCCAACATATCCAGGGTACTTTGAGTGCTACTCTTTTCAAATAGCAAAATACTGTAGTAGCTTTTTAGCAGCAGCCTATTTCCATCTTCCGATATATCAGCTGCGGTAACGGCCGTAGTGGGTAAGTTTCCCATAAACTGAAGCGTGTTTATCTTATTTAAATCAATACTATCTGATGATAAAAAATAGACACCCACCGCTGCTTCACGCTTACTAACAATCCAAATATTACCATTTATAGGATCTACCCACATAGCCTCGGCATCCTTGGCGCTATCTGGGTATGCAATTTTAATCAATAGAATTCCCCGAGGCTCTGCCTCGGGTGTCGGGTAAAGATATTTAGATTTGTGACTATGAGTGAGCATATTCACAAGAGTCATAAT
>CAKZRR010000040.1 GCA_937146805.1 uncultured Owenweeksia sp.
GTAAACACAAAATAACCATAAGAAGTTCAAACCACGGTTTGAACTTCTTTAAATACTTTTATCGGACACTATTGATTTTTTATCGCGAAAGCTTAAAATGCACACCCTTGCCATTTCCATTTACGTAGTGGTAAGCTATCTGTTTTTTATCGGTCAGTACACCATCCTCTCTGGTATTGGCGGCCCCATCCTAAATGTTTTTACGCTCACACTCTTTTTTCTTATCATCATTACCAATCCTAAAACCCACATTTATTGGTTAATACTACACTCCATTACCGGTACGGGGCTTTTAATGATGGAATACTTTCATCCTAACCTAATTAACGAAGTTTACAACTCGGAGTTTGAGCACTTTTTTGATATTGGTTTTAAACATTTTATGACCCTCCTATTTATGTACTTCATTGCCTCCTTTGTAATGCGTACCTACATTACCGAAAAAAAGCTAGCTGTACATCAAACGGAATCCGCTAAACAAATGAACTCGGAACTAGAGCATGTTAATTCGGATAAATCCAAATTACTTTCCATTATAGGTCATGATCTTAGAGGGCCTCTAAACTCTATTGCTTCCTTTTTTGAGATGATTGATTTTGATGATCTTACTGTTGAGGAGCGAGATCAATTTATCGATCGTATTAAAGTTTTAACAAACAACAGCATTCATCTTTTAGACAATCTTTTAAACTGGGCTTCTTTTGATTCCAAATCGGCCGAACTAGAAACCATAAATGTACAGGAGATTTTACTTGACACGGTAAACTTGATTGAGGCGGTAGCCTCTAAAAAGGAGATTAAAATTAAATTGACCAGTAGCGCTAAATACAACGCCATTGCGGATGCTCAAATGCTGCAAACGGTAGTGCGAAATTTATTGGGAAATGCCATTAAATTTAGTCACCCCGGTGGAATTATTGAAGTACAGAGTACCAACCATTTAGGCGCCATTTTTATAAAAGTAAAAGATTATGGCATCGGAATTCCAGAGGATCGCAAACAAGGCATTTTTAGCTCCTTTGTAAAATCAACACCTGGCACCGATTCAGAAACAGGCGTAGGCCTTGGCTTAGTACTGTGCTCTGATTTTATTAAGGCTATGAACGGAAGTATTAGCTTTACCAGTACCGAAAACTTGGGAACCGAATTTGTTCTAAAATTACCCCAAGGCTAATAATGTTGGCCTCAACCCTATTTGTAGTACGGCCTACTTATTTTGGTTACAACTCTGAAACAGCTTCTAGCAATCATTTTCAAAACTTTAGCAAGGGTAAAAGTACGATTGCTCTTGCTGCAATCAATGAATTTGACAATTGGATTACGCTGCTCCAAAAACACCATATTAATACGGTCATTTATTCTCCGATCTCAGGTCATAACCAACCGGATGCTGTTTTTCCTAACAACTGGTTCTACTTTGATAACCAAGGAAACCTCTGTCTATTTCCAATGGCCGCCTTTAATCGGAGATTAGAGAAAAATGACCACTCATTAGCTTTTTTACAAAAGCATACCCATTGCAGTAAATTTACTGATTACTCATACTTCGAGGAAGCCAAACAATTTTTGGAAGGAACCGGAAGCATGGTGTTAGATCGAATCAATCGCCTCGCTTTTTGCGCGCTCTCCCATAGAAGTCACCTTAGAGTTTTAGAAAAATTTTGTGCGGACTTCAACTATACGCCTATCGCGTTTCATTCGGTCGATATGAATGATAGAGTTGTGTATCATACCAACGTAATGATGAGTGTTTCTCCAACTCAGGTAATACTCTGCTGCCAATCTATTGTGGATGATAATAAACGAAAAGAGATTAAAGAACTCATCACCAAGCAAGGAAAAACAATTATTGAGATTAGCTCTTTGCAGATGAATTCCTTCTGTGGAAATATACTACTCGTTAAAAATCGTTTTGGCACCCCGTATTGGCTCATGTCTAGCCAAGCGTATAAGGCATTTAGCCGATCACAAATTAAGAGCCTTAGGGCAGAAGCGCCTATTCTTCACGCTCCTATTCCCACCATTGAAAAAATAGGTGGCGGAAGTATTAGATGTATGATAGGAGAAATTTTCTAACACTCCTTGAGAATAAAACCTTCTCTCATTCTCCTCAAAACCAAAAAAGCCCCTTTAGGAAAACCTAAAGGGGCTTGATAAATTATAAGGAAGTGTTACTTACCTTTTGACTAATCTTCTATTGGTTTTAAGATCACCATCCGAGATTTCCATTAAGTA
>CAKZRR010000041.1 GCA_937146805.1 uncultured Owenweeksia sp.
TTAGAAAGTTCGATTACATTAGCCCTATTGAAAAACTAAAAAACCGATGTGTTGCATTTATGGGTTGAACACAGCAAATACTTAGCTGAACTATTTTAGGACTTTAAAAGTTTGATTGCTTCCTGGTAACTGAATTAAATAAATACCATGAGGAAGAGAAGCAAGGGGAATTTGTCCATTGGTTTGTCCATTGGTTTGTCCATCAATCGTAAAGCTATTTACTAACTGGCCTTGCAGGTTTAGAATATTAAAGCTAAGCGGTGTTTTCTCGCTATTAGTAACAAACCATTCATCATTTTGGTAGTAGTAGTTAAATTCTTTGGGGGGGGCAATATGGTGCAGCGAAAAAGGATTAGACGGCTGGTTGCTGGCGTATTGCTTTAGGTTTTCTAATTTTTTATTAATTAGATCATACCCCGTACTGCCAGCTTTGGCTCTTGCCCAAATTAAAGCAGTTTGCAACATGGTTTCTTCACCTGCTTTTAGGCTAAAGGGCCCCATGTTGGCCATTGAACGTAGGTCGCCTCCAGAAAGGACGGGAGAGCAATACCAGTTTATGGGGCTGCTAGGCTCATAGGCACCCACCGAATCATATGAGTTACCCGGAAACATAAACACCGTGGGAGCACCTAAGCCGGTTTGCACATAGCCATCTCCATTGGCCGCACTTTGGAAGCCTGAGGGGTTTTCCATTATAAGAGGCATGCCATCTTTCCATTTAGAATTTAGGTAGTTGTAGTGACCCTGAGCGCTATCAGGGTTGCCCATAGAAGTGGCATTGTTTTGAAAATACATCGATCCGCTTAAACTGATCCGCTCTCTAATACCTAGGATTGAGTCTTCTGTAATACAGATACCTTGGGCATTTCTTACGCCATCAATACAACCATCTTTATCATTATCAAGGCCGTCAAATATATCGGCCTTTGGGCCTGCCAAAACACGAATACCTGCGGTAGCGGGCCGATTGCCAAAACCACCATTGGCGCGTTCATCATCGTTATCCGCATTATAGCTAAACACGGCATTGGCGTTTATGTTAGTACCTACAATATCGTCCGTTGGGTTACCAAGGTCAAAATCGGCAAACACACCCATATAGGCATCATGGTAATCGCGAATAGAACGGTTAATTATACGGTAGTCGGTATATACAATACTATCTTGTATGGTGCCAGTATTGTAAGCGTACGTCATGGAGTGCACCTCTATGCCCAAGCCATTATTGGCCACTAAAATAGAATCGTTAAACATGCTAAAAATAGCCACATCACCTTTAATAGCAGGGTAATCTCCGCTTGATGGATTGTAAACACCATTGTTATCTGTATCCACAAATGGCGCTAGGAACCAAGCTTCTCCTTGTGTAGTATCGCCATGGGCTGGCCAATCGGCAACGGATTGGGGTACATTGCTACCCGCAGAGTTCACTACAGCAGCAACATCTTGTTGACTCACTTTATACAGGCGATTGTAATTTAAATAGGCGTTGGGGTTGTTGGATATAGGCCCGGGAGTATAGCCTAAGTTGCCTTGTCGGTAGGTTTCATAGGATTGATGCAGGTTATTGCCCTTATCGTACCCTCCAATCCATAAATGCTGAGTAAATAGTAAGGACTTAGAGCTATCAGCTGTTTCCACATTTCGCAAACCACCATCTGCAAAAACAGCTAATTTTAAGGTGTTTACCGCTAACGAATCTACGGCCAAAGTTAATTGGCCAAAAGCTAAAGCGGAGGAAAGTAGGAGCAGGGTTAGAAGGGATAATTTTTTCATGGTGTAGCTAGTTTTGTTTTTCTTTTGACAGGTATATTCTGAAAAGGTTGCCTTACACCACACAAATTTGAGCTATTTTTTTAACCCCTTCTTTTTATGTCTATGAAATATTTTTTCTTGCTTTTTGCCTTGGCGTAATTTCTTTTGCTCCTCTTCCGGTAATTGCACAATAGCCTGGCACTCGCTTGAGCAAGTACCCAGCTTTTGTTTGGCGCAGCTAGGGCATTGTATAAAAAGCAAGTTGCACTCTTTATTAGCACAGTTTACGTGGGTATCGCATGGGGCATTGCATTGGTGGCATTGGGCAATTATCTCTTCCGAAATACTCTCGCCCAAACGATCATCGAACACAAAGTTTTTGCCTTTAAACTTATTGGCCAATTCATTTTCTTTTATTTGGCGGGCATAATCAATAATACCACCATGTAGTTGGTTTACATCATTAAAACCATGGTGCTTTAAAAAGGCGCTGGTTTTTTCGCAACGTATGCCGCCTGTGCAGTACAGCAGTACCTTTTCATCTTCTTTACCCTTTAGCATTTCAAGCACCTCGGGCAACTCCTCCTTAAAAGTTTCGGATTGAGGCAATAAGGCATTTTCAAAATGGCCAATTTCACTTTCGTAGTGATTTCTAATATCAACCACAATAGCCTTTCCGCTATCCATGGCTGTATTCCATTCTTCGGCATTTAGGTGGCGCCCTACGTTGGTTACATCCCAATCATCGTGGTTTAAACCATCGGCTACAATTTTGTTGCGCACTTTTACAGTAAGTTTTAAAAACGAATTACTATCGTCCTTTACCGCTAGTTTAAATGGCACGTTGGCAAACTCTTTTAGTTGGTACAGGTGCGCCACAAACTCATCCCAATGATGTTCGGGTACATTCATTTGCGCATTGATTCCTTCTTGCGCTAAATAAATACGGCCGTTGCAATCCAGCTCCATCCACTTGGTATATAAGGTGTCGCGCATTTCTTGGGTATGGGTAATATGCACGTAGCGATAAAAAGAAATGGTGCGCCTGCTAAAAGTTTCGGCCTCCAGTTTTTTTTGAAGGTCTTGAGGGCTTAGTTTATTTATCAGTTTCTTTTTGCCTGCGTTAGGATCCATTGAAAAATGTTTTAAAGAAGCGGCAAAATTACGAAAGACTGAAGTGTAAAAAATGATGAAGATCACCTTGTGGGTAAAACGGGCTACTGTTTAACCATTTTAAAAAATTGCCATTGCTTACCTGCCAAAATTTGATAGAAATAAACCCCTTTGGGTAGGTTACGTAAATCCACCACTAGGTTTTGAGAGCCCAGTACCTCGTGCTGGGGTATTATTAACTTTAGTTGTTTGCCGGATAGGTTAAGCAAACTAACTTCAATGTTTTGAGGAACCGTTGTATTAATACTAATCGTTTGAAAATCAATAACTGGTTGCGGGTAAAGCCTCATCTCTATATTGGGATACTTAGCCACTTTCGGTAAACTGATGTTTTTAGAAACCTCAACTACTTTGGTAATTACGCTGGTATGGGCGCCAACTTTGCATTTGTTGAGCGTATCATGGGTGGCGAGTATGCGGAGCGTATGAAGCCCTTCACTTAAATAGCCTACGTTAAAAGTATCTACAAAAGTGCGGGTAGCCATTAGGGGGCTATGTGAAAATTGGCTACAAATAGAAATACTATCTGCACTTATCGTAAGGCTTTGAAACGTTTTACGCCCATTTGTTACAATCCGAATGGTGGTACTAATTTTTACCTGATCGTAAATAGTAGGGAATTGCGGAATGGTTTGAATACTTACAATAGTAGGAGTACTTTGAGATTTTGCTAAAAAGCTAAAAGTCAATAGTACAAGTAGCATGGGCAATTGGTAGCACTTTTTTTGGATAATGGAGTTTTTCCAGTTTTTCATAGAGTTTAAATATAGTAAAACGCGGTCTGTTACCAACGGGTGTTTTTGTTGCTATTTCTTGTTTAGACAGAGAGGAGGGCTTTAGCTGATAGGTCTTCGTTAACCGAAAATTACGGAGGTGTCTAGTAGATAATTACAAAGCCCGTTTATACATGAGTTGGCATTTTTATATTTGCCCCACTTTAGAAATACAGCTATGCAACAAAAAATATTGGTTTTGGGCTCTTCGGGCCAAATAGGAACGGACTTAGTAGAAACGCTTAGAGCTAAGTATGGTAGCCAAAATGTAGTAGCCAGCGATTTACGCCAGCCCGCAGCCCATATATTGCAAGCAGGTCCTTTTGAGCAGGTAGATGCTACCGATAGGGCACGTTTAGAGGAGGTGGTGGCCAAACATGGAATTACTCAAATCTATCATTTGGTGGCCATGTTATCGGCTACAGCCGAAAAGATGCCTTTAAAAGGTTGGGATTTAAACATGCAAAGCCTTTTTCATACGCTTGAGATGCTTCGCGAAAAGCAATTTAGCAAACTATATTGGCCAAGCTCTATAGCTGCTTTTGGGCCTACCACGCCCAAGCAAAATACCCCACAAAGCACCGTAATGGACCCCAGTACGGTATACGGCATTAGTAAATTAAGTGGGGAGCTTTGGTGCGATTATTATCATAAAAAATACGGTTGCGATGTGCGCAGTATTCGCTACCCAGGATTAATATCTTACAAAACAGAGCCCGGTGGTGGTACTACTGATTATGCCGTGGATATTTTTCATAAAGCCAAAAAACAAGGCAGCTATGAGTGTTACTTGGCAGAAGATACCGCCCTGCCCATGATGTATATGCCAGATGCTATTAAGGCTACCATTGGAATAATGGAGGCGCCAGCAGCGCAAATAAAACAGCGAACTTCGTATAACTTGGCCGCTTTTAGTTTTACACCCAAGCAATTGGCCGAGGCTATTGCAAAGCACCTCCCCAATTTTACTATAAGTTACCAAATAGATAGCCGCAACGAAATTGCCTTAGGTTGGCCTCAAAGTATTAACGACCAAGTAGCGCAAGAAGATTGGGGCTGGAAACCCGATTACAGCTTAGAAGCTATGGTTAAAGAAATGCTGGAAAAAGTTTAGTCTTTTACAAACCTATACGCACCGCCATTTTGCAAAGCCAAAAAGTAAATGCCTTTGGGCAAATGGGCTACGTTAATTTTTGTTTGACCAACTTGTAAAAAGCCCTCAACTATTTTTTGCCCTGTACTGGTGTTAATATGCCAAGCTAAGGCAGTAGTGTTTTCCAGGCTTTCAATATTTAGGGTTTTTGCTACGGGGTTGGGGTAAATAGGATTATATAAAACGGTATTTTCTGTAAGCCCAACATAGTGCGCATTACCCCAAGTTTCGGTTCCCTTTTTGTAAAAAACCAATCGCTGCCCATTGGCAAAGTTTTGGCCAGTGTCATACCCGCTGTAATAATCTAATACCTTTCCAAGTCCTTCAACATATTCTACTGTGTTAAGCTTTGGGTCTAGAGGGGTGTAGAGTAGGCAGCTGTCATTTGTCATTAGTGGTAGCCCTTCTAATTCTAGGTAATGGGGTCTTTGAGTACTCTTCCAGTTGTTTCCCCATAAATAATAAATGTTTCTGCCTTGAAACACGATAGGTGCTTTCATTCTATAGGTTACACTGTCAGCAATAACAAATTGCATAGGCTTTGTCCATGTGGTCGTTCCGGACGAGTCTGATTTACCTACTCTTTCCATCACAAAATCTACGGTATAAACATAGTCGGTAGTAGTAACTATTTTGCTTGTAATTTCGTAATTCGAAAAGGTATGGTAGTTAAAGCTACCGCTGTAGTATTCATCCAAAAAATGAAATTGGTCACCCACGTTAAAATCCCAAACTTTAGAAGCTTGCATCTCAGGTGCTGACCTAAAAACGTGGCCTACGGGCATTTCGTAGGCATTAACATTAGGAGCTTTTGAGAAACAACCAATAGAGGTTAAAAGTCCATGATTTTTACTGAGGATAATAGAACCATAATTAAAGCAATTTAAGAAAAGAGTGGCGGAGGTGGTAACCTTAAACTCCATTATTGAATCGGCCGCCCCACCTAAAAGGGTATCTCTTTTAGATATGCGGTTCATAGTAAGCGTTTCTCCTTCAAAAGTAAAGCTTTGGCTACTTGCCTGTAAGGGTATAGGAACCACTCCTGCCGCAAAATGGAGTTCAATGAGTGAATTAGTTTCTACAATGGTTTTTCCGGTTAATATTCCTCCAAAAGGAGTGCCATCACACCATAAAGAGGTAGATGACCATCTGGTCTCCATGGCGGGTACTAGCTGTATGGTTCTTTGGTTACTAGTGCTATAGCTGGTATCAATCTTTAGGGTATATAAATAGCCCGCAGTATCTTCAAAATAAAGCTTGGAGGTGTTTGCTGGAAAAACGCTCCAGTTTTGGCTTTGCACCGAAAGGGCAAAACATGAAAGAAATACTAGAATTGAAAAACGGAGGAATAGTTTGGTAGTCATGGGCTTTGGTTTCACAAAAAAATTAGCAGAACTTAAATGTAACTGTTTTCTGTAAAACGGAAAATTTGAACCAAACGTTGGGTGTTGAGTTATGGGATAAATGGTTTAGTTGGAAAGTACTGCGGTTTAAATATTGCTATTAATTTCTATGGATGCTCTTAAAGTTTTGGAGGCGGTTTTTGCAATACTTACTTTGCTTAGTCACATCTACAAATATTTTAACAATCTAATAATCAGTAAGGTTTTTATTTGTTCAAGTGGTTTAGTCACATCCTAGTCACATGTTTTATCTACCCCAATACGGAATGTACATTCTGGAGTTGTCGTATTCCACAATTACACCAGCTTCGATTACTTCTTTTATTAATCTTGATATGATGGAATAATTCTTTTTATTGATATCAAATCTTTCTCTTAGGCTTTGATTACTCATGTATTCACCACTGATATATTTTAAGCAGCAGTGCTGATAAACTGCTCGCAGTTTATCGGGTTTGGACATTTGACGTAAAGACTTTGGGGAGAATAGTACTACGCGAGTAAAATTATCACCAGCTACAAAATCCGGTGCGGGCAATTGAAACATTTCTACTTGAGTAATTACTTTATCGATACCGCTGCCCCTCTCTTCGCAGATGCGCATCCTTCGCATTAAGCCAGCTAGCATTTCGTTCCTGCTTTCTGGGCTATGGTCAATAAAACGCCTTGTGTCAATAAGAGGCTTGCCAGGGTTAGTAACTTCAATACGATTATTATAGATTTCAATCATTATACTAGTGCCTCGTACTGAAAAATCCTGATGAATCAAGGCATTGGCAATAAGCTCCCTGATGGCTAATCGAGGATAAACATTTACTTCTTCTCTAAAAACTCTTCCTATTTCTTCATTAGAGGGGAGCTGGTCGTTTACATAATTGACTAATCTTTCAAAAGCGATAGCATAGCCAAACTTTCCAACCTGTTCTTTTATGGTGTGCAGTTTATTATTCCCTTTGTAAATAATTACTCGTGGGCACTTTCTAGCCAAATCATTAAAATAATTCAAATCTGCGGCAAATAGGATGGCGCCTAAATTGGTAATGTGATATTTTTTTAGACGTTTAACAATAAGCTTTTCTTCTTGTAACTTTTCCAGTATCCCATCCTTATTACTTGGTAGGGGAAGCATTAATAATTTGAAGACAAAAGGATATTCTAGTAATTCTAATACTTGATCTGAGGAAAGGTTGCGTTTTGCATATTCTTTTTCAAAAACTACTTGTTTAGCTTTTTGCCAGATCTTACTTTCTTTATCATCGTGGTCTTTCAGCTTTTTGGTGTAACTGCCTATTCTAACATAAGAGATGTTTCTAAAATGAATAGGTCTATTATTCGCTGGTTCTATTTGAAAAACCACCATTGGTTTTTCTTCATATTTAAACTCAAAAATGGTTAACCCTATTCGAGGCTCCAGTTGGGTAGTTAGCCAATTTTCTATCTCTTGGCCATTTATTTTTTCCTTTCGAGGTTGAAAAGTCGTGCCTACAGCTTGATGCGTTTCGTCTTTAATACCATATACAAGATACGCGTATTCTTTATTTTCTATGCAGGCAGAGTTTGCTAGGGCAGAAACGTACTCTCCTATTTTTTGAGGATTCTTATTATTCTGCTTAAACTCTACCCATTCACTTTCATGAGGTAAAGCTCGTAGCTCATCAATAAGTATTTGCAGATCTTCCTGTTCCATATTTAGTCACATCCTTCTAGATGGCTATACTTTCGATATATAGGTATATAAGTTTCAGTTTTTCAAGTTTAGTCACATCTAGGTCACTTACTAGTTAAGGCTGTTGAAACTAAGTAAAATTATTTAAGAGAATGATGATTGCGACTAAAGTTAATTTATATAGTCGCTAAACAAGTCAAAAAATAAAATATAAGAGGGTTTCGAAACTGATTATGTTGAAGACATGTCACATCTAAAACTAAAAAAGATTAATAGTTCCGATGTTTTGAAAGTAAAGAGATGCTAAGTGTAGCTCTAGGCTCTATCCAACTCTAAAACCGAAGTGGTTTTTTGGATTACCTTAATAATGATGTACCAAACTACGCTGCCCGCAAATAGGTAGCTAGCATAATTGTAAATGTTTACCGTATCGGTAAAGTAGTATTGGTTAATAAAATTAAAAACCATCATTATTAAAAACAGGTTTAAGATGCCGGCTTTTTCTTGGCGAATAATTTTTACCCAACTAAACTTTAAAGCAGGTTTTTTCCATTTGGTAAAAGCAGGCCAAAAAGCAGGCGTGCGGCTCGCCCATTCAACATAAGCATCTCCATAAAGGTTACGGATATATTCTTCTTCGGCAAACATAATACGCTCGTAATACAGCCAAAACATAAAGGTAAAGGCAATAATAAACCAAAGGTTGGCGGTAAGGCAGGCAATACCCAGCCACATAAAATAATTACCTACATACAGCGGGTGTCTAAAAATAGAATAAAGCCCCGTTTTGTTAATAGTATCGGCAATTTGGCCTTCGGTGGTGTTTCTTCCCGAAGTATTATCGGCTGAAAAGCCGATAGCCAATACTCTAACCAGCAAACCAAAAGCCGCAATGCCGTAGCATACCATTTGGTAGTTAAAGCTGTTTATATATTCCAACGAATCTCCGCCTTTAGCTAGCTCGTTAAAATATACAGCTAGGCCTACCATAATAATTACAATTGGAAAGTAGCTACGGTACTTAAATAATAAATCACCTTGTGATCTAAATTCTTCTTTTAGCGGCATTTAGTAAATTTTTTACGTGATTAATAGTTTGCTAACCAACGGTTATTTAAGGCTAAAAAGCGGGGTGCAAGGTAATTGAATTGCTTGGAGTTGAGCGAAATAAAAATGGGCAAAATAAAAACAAAATTAAGTGGCTAACTTGGTTCTCGCTTCAGCGTAATTACGGTAATCTCGGGCCATATACCTGCGCGTCCTGGAAAGGCCAAAAAGCCAAAACCACGGTTTACATGTAGGTAGCGGCCAAGTTCTTGGTACATACCTGCCCACTTTTTGTAGCGCAATGATACCGGGCTCCATTTAATAAACCCGGGTATTTCAATGCCAAATTGCATACCGTGGGTATGGCCACTTAGCGTGAGGTGGATAAATTTCCCAAACTTTTTTATTTCTTCATCAAAGTGGCTGGGATCGTGGCTCATCAATATTTTAAAACTTTCGTTGGATAAATTTTCGGTGGCCTTTTTCAAATCACCGTGTTGTGCAAAGCCTTTTCCCCAGTTTTCTACCCCTATCAAGTCAATATGACTTTGGCCTTTTTGCAGACGCACATTTTCGTTTAGTAATAAGTTAAACCCAATTTTTTTATGCACTTCATACAGCTTTTCTAAATTGGCTTGCTTTGCCTCTTCGGTCGGCCATTCCACATAATCACCATAATCATGGTTACCTAAAATGGAGAACTTACCCATAGGAGCTTTTAGTTTGGCAAAGGTTTCTATCCACGGGTCCATTTCATCCGATCGGTTGTTTACCAAATCACCGGTAAACAAAAGTAAATCAGATTGCTGCTCATTTACCAAGTTTACGGCATATTCAATTTTTTCAGCGTTGTCAAAACTACCAGAGTGGATGTCGGATATTTGGGTGATGGTAAGCCCATCAAAGGATTCAGGTAAATCGTCAAACTCTAAGGTGTGTTTTAATACCCGAAAGCGGTATTTCCCAAAAAACACGCCATGTAGCACGCCAATAAAGGGTAGGGCCGAAAGAACCAGAGCAGTTTGGCTTACAAATTTTCTTCGGTCGGGTAAAAACTCATCCGAAGAGGTGTTGCTAATAAGCCCCCAAAAACCAGCTAATAAGCGAATTAAGTCTTCGCTAAAAAGTACGGCCAAAATAATAAGCTTGGGGACTAATGAAAGTACCAAAAAAGTAAAAAACCACCCAAATTGTTGGCTGGGGCCAGAGGATCTATCAAATTTTAAAAACACATAAAAAATAAAAACCCAAACTGTAGCCGAAAATAGCCAATACACCAGTTTAATATTGAAGTATTCTTTAAAGGCCACCTTAAAAGCTTGAAAAGCGTAGAGATCAATTAAAAAGAGGATTAGAATCAATAGTGTCCGATAAAAATCTGAGATTCAATTTTACTGGCTTGTAATCCCTAAAAACATTGATATTTTAAC
>CAKZRR010000042.1 GCA_937146805.1 uncultured Owenweeksia sp.
AGATGATTCAAATTTCATCATTGATTAGTAACAGACTTTTAGTCTGTGATAAAAACTATGGTACTTTCAGTCCATAGTGGTTTATTTTTGGCCTATTGGCAAAACGAATGTTTAGTTATTATGGTTCGTTTTACTTATTAATACACCATAAAAGACATTTGTAATTGAACAGTTTATTTTATTCAACTCTCTTTTATGACTTACAGAAAAACAAGGGCGATGCCCATTAAGTCTTTTTTCAGGTTCGTATCGACTTATTCCTGGAGCAAATTTTAGTTCCTCTCCAATTTCCACCATGCTATTGAAATCGTAATCAATTATTCCGACCGTATCTTTATTAGAAGTAATGCCAATAAAAAAGCTCGGGAAATGAACTACTGAATGACCCCACTGATTTTTGAAATCAATAACCTCAATTTTTAGTGTGTCTTTTAAATCAAGATAACTCCATTGATTTCTGCAGTGCTCAACATATAATTTTTCATTTTCCCATTTCTCTTTTGAAACTAAATGTCTTACATAAAATCTTTTACAAGAAATTAAAAAAGCAGCTAAGCATATTAAGATTAAATATCTATTCATTTGTTAATGAACCACAATAAGTTAGTAAACGTAACTCAGTTACGTTTATATTTCCTTTATCCTGTTCCAAATATAAGCCACGTGCTTAATGTATTACATAGATAAAAGGAGGTTTTTAAGGTATGTAGTTTTCATTATACTCACCACGGCAATCGTATAAAATTGTTGTTAACTTGGTTTTAAATAAAGTCAAGTACTGGTATTGGCAAATCGTCTCTAATGAATGGGGTAATCTAAGCAGCTAAACCTGCGTTTCTTTAGATTGAACTCTAGGAAGGATTAGAGAGGTGTCGTTAAAAACAAGGCTAAATACACTGCCTTCTCCTTTACGGCTGTTAATTTCAAGATCGCCATTTTGGTTTTTCATAAACTCACGGGTAATTAACACGCCAAGGCCTGTACCTTTTTCGTTCATGGTTCCAAGGGTGCTAAAGTTACCCGATAGTTCTCTTAGCTTTTGTAATTGCTCTGGAGCCATACCAATACCGTTATCTACTATGCGAACTATTTTTTGATTGTTCTCTTCCACCGCTTCCACCGATATTATACCTCCTTTATTAGAGAACTTAATGGCGTTGGTCACTAAATTTCGAAGGCAAATATCCAATTGGTTCATATCCGCTTTTACTTTAAAAAAGTCGGGAATATTAATTTTAAAGGTGATATCTTTCCCGTTAAGGTTGGGGGCTAATTGACTCTCTAATTGCCACACTTGTGGTAATAAATGTACATCTACAATATTGGTATTAATACCTGTAAGTTGCTTTTTGCTCCATAACAATAGGTTTTCTAAGGCATTACTTGAGTTATCTACCGATTCCTTAAGTTTTTCAATGATTTCCACACGGTCTGGGCCACTCAAATCATCAATTTCTAATAGGCCTAACACCGATTTTATTTGATTAATAGGCTGCCTTAAATCGTGCGTAAGTACAGAGAATACTTTGTTTTTGGTGTCATCTAATTTTTTGTAGCCTTCTAATTCAATTTCAAATTTATTGGTGAGATCTACAATTTCTTTTTTAAGGAGAAGAACTTCTTCTTTATTGGTTTCCACCACTGGTACTTCAACTTCTACTATTTTGGTATCAGCGGTTGTCTTGGGTTTTCGAACAAGGGCAATAAAAAGCAGAATGCTAACTAGGATGGAACCAATGGTTATGAGCCAAGCATTAAAGTTTGCACCGTTGGTTGTAGTAACCTCTGTTTCAGC
Source organism: uncultured Owenweeksia sp. (assembly GCA_937146805.1). Lineage (GTDB taxonomy): Bacteria > Bacteroidota > Bacteroidia > Flavobacteriales > Schleiferiaceae > Owenweeksia. Next base: position 1,796 of record CAKZRR010000042.1, read on the forward strand.
CGTATCTTTATTGGTATTACTAGGTTTTTTGCTGTTTCCTATACTTTTCGTTAGCCTTATAGGGTCCAATTGGCTTTCTACTTCTTGCGCCTTGCTAACGTATTTAAAAGCTTTAGCAGAGTCTCCTTTTTGTAAATAAACATTAGACAATTGTTTAAATGCGGCTTTTTGAATAACCAACATTTCGGAGAGCTGTAGCCCCATCTTTTTGGCTTGGAGTGCGTGTTGCAGTGCCATGTCAAAACTACCCATGGCCAAATGCAATTCAGATGCTTGGATATGTAGCTGCGTTAAACTTTGTGGTTTGGCAACAAGTTTAACTAAATCAAATGCTTTTAGGTTGTAGGTCAATGCTTTACTTACTTCGCCTTTATTAAAGTAAAGTTGCCCATACAGTTGGTTTATTTCTAGGCTACTTAAACTATCTCCCTGCATTTTGCTAAGCTTTGTAGCGATTTGCAACTGGCGCTCAGCCCCAATAAAGTTACGTGAATGCAGATTTTTTTCAGCCAATAAAAGATTTAAGGAAGCTGTTCTTTTTTCCCTAGGTAGGTTGCTGCTAATTTGGCTGGCTAAAGAGCTACTGTTTTCGCTTAACTCAATTTCCCCCAATAATTGGTAGGCACTGCTAAGGCTAATTTGCGACTGTAGAAGTTTTATACTGTCGTTTAGCTGGGTTGCCATATCGACACTACGTTTTAACTTATGAGCAGCTTCAACATAATTTCCAAAAACGACTTCCATTCTTCCCAAAGTGAGATAAGAGTCCCATTGTCCTTGTAAATTATTCTCGATTTGGAAATAACTCAATGCTTCATTGGCTAAGGCCAAACCTTTATTAACGTTGGCTAAATTAAACTGTGCTTGCGCTTGAATAAGTTGACTGTTCGCCATTAGATTAGAATCTAACAGGCGTAAACCCTTAGCATAATTTTGGCTAGTAATGGAAATGGCGCGATGAGGTTGTGTATAGCAAATTTGACGAGCAAAGGATAGGGCAGAATCCTGTGAAGTACGCCTACTCGGTGCCTTCTGTTGCGCGAATAGCGCAGCAGAGCAGAGGAAACAAAGAGTATAGAACAGTACTTTTTTTATCATTTTAGAGCCCAACGAAGAAGTTAATTTTAAAGCCTAGCTTTTGAATGTATCGACTTTTAATTTTACTTTACCGTTAATTAATTCTTACTTACAATTTCCATGCAAATTAAATGCCCAAAGTGTAGCTGGATACCTCAACAGGATAGTAAATGGACCTGTGAACAGTGTAATACCGAAATAAATCTATTCGAAAATGTAGGAGAGTGTACCAGTTGCAGGCACCGTCATTTAATGGTGTATTGTATTGACTGGGAGGGAGGTTGTGGTGAGATGAGCCCTATACTAGATTGGTGTAGTGGTATGGATGAAGAGTTGTTAAAGCTGAATGTGAAAAAGTTATTCGATTAATTTAAATTGAATTCCATTTTGATGGGCCTGCCATTTTATCAGCTCCCATTTTAGGAACAGTACCAATATTTGCTCTGCCTCTTTAATACTTATATTACATATTTTGGAAAATTTACTTAAGCTGATGGCTTCATTATTTTGAAGATAATCCCAAAGTTTTCGTTCGTGATCGCCATAGCTAATTAATCCTTTTTGCCGATTGGTTGGGTTTTGTATTCGCATATATTGCACTAAAACACCGTTGGCCATAAAGTTCTCGTCCTCTTGCCGTATATAGGCACGCCAGGCTCCGTCAGGCTCCTTGGCCAAATGTGGTTTTAGCTTGGAGGACGCCACATTAATTTCAAGAACCAATTTATCCTCGTATTGATAGGCACAAGCACTAAAGGGTACTGGAGGATTGCAAAACACACTAGCAGCTCCTTCTATCATAAAGTATTCCTCTTCCAAGTCTATTCCTGCTACATGTCCATTGTCTTTTACCCCAATCAATATCTTCCCGCCAAGGGTATTGGCAAAAGAAGATAGGGTACGTGCAATTTTTACAGAGCTATCTATCCTAAATTTAAAATCTTGCCGGGTATGTTCGCCTTCTTGTATTTGGTTAAGGAGTTGCTCGGTGTTGCCTAAGTCTTTTTCGAGGTAACGAGCAGGATGATTAAAGAGCATAAATGAGTTGTGTTACTTGGTTGGGTAAAGGTAAAACCTGAAGTTAAGAATAGGTGGTTAAGGTTCTAAATTTTTCAATAAATGAGCAATCTAAAAGCACTCAATATATTGGAATGTGGCAAACTACGGAGTATTTCGTATTGTTTATTAGAGGGTGTGTTTGGAAGTTTGGCGTATATTATAAATAGCAATTATTATGAAAAAAATTATCCTTTTAAGCGCTTTAACTTCTCTAAGTATAATTTGTTTAGGGCAAGATTTTAAGTTGCATGATGCTAGCACCTCTGGTGGAATAACTATAGCAAGTGTCTCGGGTTTTTCGGAAACCAGCGATAGCATTTTGGTCATGAGTCAAGATGGTAATGGGATATTAGAGTATGATCGAAAAACGGGCACATGGTTGCAACATCGAAACTCAACCGGAACCAATTATTGGTTGGGTAATAACGCTTATGGAGTAGAGGTAGGCCCTAACGATACTTTATATGTTCATACTTCTAAACGCACCTCTGTTTATAACGGAACGGCCTGGGTAGCTCCTCCATCTGGTATGGCTAAGGGTGTTATTGAAGTGGACAATAGTGGTGCACTATGGGTGTTAAATGGAGGCACGGCTCCTAAGTTTCAGCATTATTTTAATGGGCAGCTTACCGAATGGGATGAAACGGACTTTCCCGTATTAAAAGGGATGCAGCCCAATGATATTTTTGCGGATTCCAATAATGATATTTGGTTTGCCACCGATAGCGGAGTAGCCTTTTATGATGGAACCAGTCTCAGTTATGTTGCTTATATCGATTCCATTGTAAATAAGGTATATCAAGATAATAATGGTGATATGTGGTTGGTTGCCGATTACTGGTTTGCCAAACGGCAAGGTACTAATTGGAACGTTTACAACACGGTAACCAAACCCAATTGGCCAGCCTCTTTTGGCAAATGCGAGGCAATTGCACAAACAAAAAGCGGCTACACCTTTATTACCAGCGGTTGGAGGTTGTTTATTATCGACCCCCAAGGTAACCCCAAATCATATGACTATAATGATACGACTACCCATATGCCGTCAAATGCAAATTACTTTCCTGATTTATTTGTAGATAGTCAAGATCATGTATGGATGTCGATTTACCAAAAAGGAGGAGTGATTGAAATTACAGTTGATACAGCGGGTAGTGGCAGCAGTGGTTTGCATGAAGTTTTGAACGAATCACTTTTACAGATGTATCCTAACCCGGCTAGTAATAGGGTAACATTTAGCACATCTGCCTTAACAGGGATAGCGGTATTGCAGCTATACAATGAAGCGGGTATGTTGTTAAAACAGGAGGAAGTTGATCCTAAAAACGGGGCGCTAAAAATCAGCAACCTAGAAAAAGGCGTTTACTTTGTTAAACTATTTAATGATGGAGGCGTTTTAAGTAAAACCCTAGTGCTGAGGTAATCTATAATAAATTGGTAATAGAAAGCATCGGGGAAACTCGATGCTTTTTTTGTAGATATCAAAATGTAAAAAAAGTAAGAATGTTACTGTAGTCTATATGGCATGGTTCTTAACTGCTTGTTTTTCAAACTTTTCAGTTGATTCCCCATTTTGGGAATTTTAGCACTCAAAATCAACAACAGTATGTTGGCTAACCCGTCCTTTTAAGAGTTTAAATCTACATTTTAGTTTGATTTTTTTGAAACAATTCACTCTTACTAACCCTAAAAAAATGTTGTTTTTTGGAAAAGTGATTTTCAATGCCCTAGAAAAAGAAGATATAGAAAATGTGATAGGAAAATAAGAGTTGTATTTTGGCATTTAGCGATGTTTTTAAAGAGAATTTTTAAAGAGATTTGTTTTTACCAATAAGCGTTGTAGGTTGAGGTATTGATTCTCTACTCCACTAAGGATTAATAATTTGTAAGGTAAATTCTAATGAAAACATTTCCAACCAATCTCTCCCTAGCGCTGTTTAGCGTTGTTCTTTTTACTCAAAGCAGTTTTGCGCAGTTTGGCCCCGCAGGGGTGGGTAATAGTACCTCTAATGTATTATGGCTTATGCCTGATAAAGATGTGTACACCGACACCGGAATAACAGCCGCTGGCAATAATGATAATATTGAACAATGGAACGACCAATCCGGTAATAATAAGCATGCGGTGCAGGCTACTACGGGTATGCGCCCCAATTTTATAACAGCCGGATTAAATGGTCATCCGGCTATTAGATACACCGCTGCAAATAATGATTTGTTGTTATCCTCTAATTTGTTGATTAACAATACAGCTTCAACTTTTATTATTGGTAGCTATACATCATTGCCTTCGCCAAACCCTGGTTTGTTGCAAGGAGCTAATACGAATTCTATTAACGTGGCACCTGCAGATAAGGCAATTGGGATTTGGGTAAATTCAGGAACTGGTACTAAACTTTGGGGTCGTGCCATTGAATCGGGCGGATCGCAAGTAAACTTGCCACAAAACTTTACTATGGCATCTAACACCCCGTACATTGTAAACAGCGTGTATACTACCGGGGGAGATCTAAATCAATATGTTGATAATGATTTGGTTGGCAACAACACTTTTGCTGGAGGCCTAAAATCATGGGAGTACATGAGTATTGGCCACCAAGGAAGTGAATCTTGGCAAGGAGATATTGCCGAGGTAATTGTGTTTAACATTGATGTTAACGAAACACAAAGGATACTCATAGATAACTATTTAGCGGCAAAGTTTGGGCTAACTTTAACCACCAACGATTTATATACTCAAGATAATCTAGGATATGACTATGACGTAATGGGGGTAGGGCGACTAAGTAGTAGCGATCGTCATCGTAACTCGCAAGGTAAAGGCGTTGTAAGATTAAATGGAGTATCAGGCTTAGGAGACAACGAATGGATATTTGTAGGCCACGATAATGGCCCCTTAACAACTAGTCCTTACGCTGGTTCAGAATCGGCAAATTATATTGATAGAGTTTGGACAAGTCAAGAAATTGGTACGGTTGGAGATACGCGATTTAGAGTAGACCGAGATTTTCTTGATTCAATGCTTAACATTAGCGGTGGAAATAACCCTGTTTTGATTATGGCAACCAATGCTGCATTAACCACAGGAGTTAGAACCTTTGATATGCCGCGAAATGGAAGCTACTATGAAGTAACGGGAGAAGTAAACTTTAATGGTACGGAGTATTTTAGTTTTGGTGATGGGAATGCAGTTGTATATGAATCGGGTGCTTGGACAGGCGGCTCAGGTGCAGGTGAGGCCCCCAATGATTTAGATTTGGGTAAAACCGTTTATATTAACGATGCGGTTACCTTAACATCTACTGTTTCGGTAAGCGACATTGAAATTAATGCACCATTAGAAGTGGCTCCTGGTATTTGTCTTTCTACCATTACGGCTACAAACAATAGTACATTAACATTAAGAGCCAATGGAGTTACTAACTATGGTCAGTACGAAGGCCCTGCGATGGCAGATGTAACAGCCGAATTGTATATTGATGAAGATGGATGGCACGATGTTTCTTTCCCTTTTGCTGGAACTATTGGTGATTTAGCTGCGGCTAATGCTGCCGGAACTTTTAATATTACCAACTCATCTACCACTCAAAATTTATTAAGCTACAATACCGAGCTATGCGGTGGTGTGGATATTGGCTTTGCTATTGGCGCATACACTAGCGAAGCATGGGGAACGTATGAAATGCCTAGCAATGCCAGCCTATTAGAGAATAATGCTTACAGCTTGTTTATTAATCATTATTTTAACGGTGCTCCTCAAACTATTTCGTTTACGGGTACCACCTTGGCCGGAACCCAAAACAGCACTATTCATGCAGATATGGGTGGTTGGAACAATGTGTCTAACCCGTATCCTGTAAGTATTGATTTTAATGATATCGTAGATGATATTGATTTTGTCAATGCCAATGTTAATGCCGTAAGCTATGTTTGGAATCCGGCAGCCAATAACTATACTACCTATGATAGAGCAACTGGTTTAAGTATTAATGCGAGCTTAAATACCAACGGCAGGTTTATTGCTCCTTTTCAAAGCTTTTTTATGCTACATAATGGAGCCGTAAATGGCAATTGTGGTGTTGCTGGAGTTGGTACCGAAGGAACTTTAAGTATTAAAGAAAGCCATCGCGAAAGCTGTGAAACACCTGCCCACTATAACATAGTGCAAAAACCCGTTATGTATGCCAAGCTACAGCTAGAAGAAGTAAATACAAATGCTATGGACGAGATGGCCGTGGTTTTTGACAGTAGCTATAGCAATACTTATGCTATGAACGAGGATGTGCAGAAGAACTTTGGAGGTAACGGAATACACCTAGTTTCATTAGCGAGCAATCAGCCAGTAGGTATTGGTAAGTATAAATATCAGGGTACCTACACGCAACCCGTACCAGTAGCGGCTACCACTACTTTAGGAGAGTACCTTACCCTTACGGTGATAAAGGAAAACTTAATGGGGCATGAGTTATGGTTGTGGGACAAAAAACTACAATTAAATCACAATTTGGCTTACCCCTATAGTTTCAAGCTAGATACCAATTGGATTAACCGATTTGAACTAACCTTGGGCAAAGGCACTTTTACTATTGATGAAAATAAGAATGGCGCTACTTTTTTTGCAAGCAATGTAGAAGGCGTGGATTATCTCAATGTTTCAGATGCTTATTTGCCAGCACAATGCGAAGTGTATAACCTGAGCGGGCAATTGATAAAAAGTTTTGATTTAGAGGCAGGTGAAAATCTTTATACGTTACCTCAAAAAGTAGCCAAAGGAATTTACATTATTCAATTAACCAAGGATAACGAAGTACACACACTTAAGTACTAATTTGGTTCTACAGTTGCAAACAAAAAAAGGAAGCTCTACGGCTTCCTTTTTTTATGAAAATTATAGTGTTGTGCCTTGTCTTGGGTTTCTTGCCAGTACAAGAAATCGGCTAGGTTTTGGGCTGATGTTTGCCGACTAATACCCTCTTTAATCATACCTTTTTCAACCAGTTCATTGTAGTCGGCTTTGGTTCCTTCCAAAATAAAATCAGTTAATTCTTTTATTCTACTGGCTTTTTGGGCAGCAGGCGAAAACCTCAAAGTGTCATGATAATAAGCGCTGTACAGCTCATCAATAAAACCATAGGCAAATTTATAAAGGTTAGCATCGGTAGCCATTAACATAACCACGTCATTATTTTCAACGGCCTCTATCAAATCTAAATCAGCCACCTTTTTAGATTCAACACCAGGCATAGGGTCAACCTCCGTGTGGTAATACCAAAATTCACTTTTCCCAAACAGTTTGTTGTTAAAATCGGAAGCATGCATGCCCCAAAAATAACTATCGGCAACAGCTAATACTTTAGGATTATTTTGATCATCTGTGTCCTCTATATTGTAGTTCGGATAGGCCATAGTTAGATCATCAATGTCAAATAACAGGTTCAAACTTTTTTCGATGTCATCATCAGTAAAGTTCATCTCAAGGCTTTGATCAATTGTTGTAAATCTCAAGTAAGGCACTGGCTTTGGTTGAATACTGTCTATTATTTTCAGTATTTTGTTGGCGGCCATAAGTTCTGCGTACCTACTCCAGTGAATCCCTGTTTTAGGGTACAGCGGAAACCGCGAACTGTCTTTAGCCTGCTTAAACCATTCAAATAAATTTAAAAATGGAACCGAGCTAGTATTCAGGGCTTGGCTATAAATTTCATAGTTTGTAATTCCAGCATCTTCAAAATGTACTTGTTTTGGAAGATACTCGGGTAAATAACTGGCTTTACCCGGAGCCAAAACAACCAAAAGGTTTTTGTTTAGTTTTTTTAAGGTGTCTTGTATTTTACCGAGTGCCCAAACTCGTTCCTTAATCTTTTCTTCGCCTACAAAGTCATTACCCAAAAAGGCATCTATATAATCCTGGCTGTATAAGTAACCATCTTTACCAATAACAACGCCTTGCGTGTTTACCTCCCGATATAGAGAAAACTGTAGTTGATTGTAAAGTCGTACTTCCAGCGATCTAAAGCCGGCATTTTCTTCCAAATACTTTTCAGCGTTTTGCTGGTAATCACCCAAAAACCAACCACTTAAGCTAAACATAGGCTCAGCAGATGTTTGATGATAACCATTTAAAGATTTTAGAGCAATTGGCTTTGCCAAATGTTGAATTAAAGGGGCTAATAAAATCAGCAACAGTACAGTTGCTACTAGAGCTAAATAGGGTCGATTATTTTTAATGCCTGTCATCAGAACCGAAAGTATATAAAGGGGTTAAAATCTGATGATATAATGGAGCTACTTGATAAAATTAAGAGAACTATCCCCACTATGCTGAGGGCTAAAAGACTGGAAGTTTTATAATTGCTTTTTTCAAAGAAAAAATGCTGCCAGCGCTGTCCTAATGGGAAATATGTAATTCCTGAAAAAATAATGGCTATAACCATTATTACACTTGCCTCAAGGCTAATACTTGGAGGAATGAAGTCACGGAAATCAAATAGTTTAAGGAAGAATTGTTTAATGTCAACTAGGTTTTCTAACCTGAAAACCACCCAACCCATGGCTACTATAAAAAAAGTAAAAATGGTAGCGGGTATGCCTCCTATTTTTTGCAGTAATTTTAAAAGAAAAAGTCGATCTAAAATTAAAAACAAACCATGAAAAACACCCCACAGTACAAAGTTCCAGGAGGCACCATGCCATAATCCAGATATTAAAAATACCAGCCCTAAGTTAAAATATAAGCGCAATGGATTGGACACTTTATTTCCACCCAAGGGGATGTACAAGTAGTTTTTCATAAAGCTCCCTAAGGTAATATGCCATCTACGCCAAAATTCGCTAATACTTTTAGAAACATAGGGGGAATTAAAGTTTTCGGGGAACTTTAAACCAAGCATCCTTCCTAAACCAATAGCCATATCGGAGTATCCCGAAAAATCAAAATAAATTTGAAAAGTATAGGCTAAAACTCCGAGCCAGGCTTGCGTAGTATGCAGGCTCTCAATGGTGCCATTAAAAACACTGTTGGCATATACGGCCAGTACATTGGCAACAAGTACTTTTTTGGCTAAGCCCAATGAAAACCTAAAGAAGCCTATGATTTTGTCATCCCAAGTTTCTACACGGCTAATTATTTGATCTGCTACGGTATTAAATCGAACAATGGGCCCCGCTATCATTTGTGGGAAAGACATAATGTACAATAGGTAATTTGTAAGCTTAGCAAAGGGAGCATGTTCTTTTCGATACACATCAATAGAGTAGGTGATGGTTTGAAAAGTGTAAAAAGATATGCCAATAGGAAGCGCTACGTTGAGCCATGAAATAGGTGCTGTACCTAGGCTAATTGCAACTTGGTTGACGGTTTCAATAAAAAAATTGGCGTATTTAAAGTAGGCTAGAAGTCCTAAATTTAACGAAATCGAAGTGGCTAGTAACGCTTTGCGTTTTTGAGTACTTTTACTGTTGTACAACCATTGTACTAAGTAAAAGTCGAGAATGGTAGATCCTAAAATTACAAATACAAAACGCGGGGCTCCCCAAGCGTAAAATACGATGCTGGCGGCAAGGATAACTAGATTTTTAGCACCCTTAGGTACCAAATGATACGCTAGTAAAAATAGGGGTAAAAAATATTGCAGAAAAAGTATGCTGCTAAATACCATTTGGCAAGATTAACTACATAAGCGGTAGTTTGCAAGTGTTCTAATTTATTTAAGGTGTTCACCCCAAAAAAGGACTTTCAAAGGAAAAATAAAATAGAAATTAAGGCGGTTTTTAGTTGGATTTCAGCACAGTTCTTTGTTGTAGAGCGTTTTTATTTTAGACTATCCATCCGATTAATCTTTGAATTATTTTTCCGTTTCTCACAACCCAAATTGATTCATAATATTCACTTCCGTCTCCTAGTTTCATGCGGTAATAAACAAAGTCTTTATAGCGATATAATTTTAGTTTCCCTTTTGACACTAGGTTCGAACTAGAATATATTCCTGATGGCAAAAATGGAGTCAATACATTCTTTGAATATTTAAAATCTTGTTGAATTGTATCGGTATTCTGAACAATATCAATTTTATCCAATTCAAATGACTCAGTTAATGGTAAATTCATTCCGCCATAGAATTTTCGGTTTTCAGAGTTTTGGGCGGGTTTAGTATTGAAAAGAAGTTCAGGTATATTTTCTGCCGAAGTCTCGAGTTTTGTGATTTCGATTATTCTGCTGTGGTGTACAAACCCAGTTTTATAATCTTCTCCGTATTCAATCGCTATCCAAATTGAATTTTCAGAATCCACACTAATGAAGAATACTTCCCCTTCCTGAAGTGTGTCAATTACTTTTCCTGAAGGGCTTTTTCTAACATTCAAAAAACCATCGGAGTCGGTTACAATTCCAATTTGTCCCCAGCAGTTTATTGAGATAATTAGTAATATTATTAAGTATAGATTTCTCATCTTTTTTTAATGCTCTACAACTGTTTGAATAAACGCAGGGAGGCTTCTTCCGTGGTGTTGTAAAGAAACGGAAGGTTTCTCTGTTAACCGTTAACACCCAATCGGTGCGGGATTAAAGCAGACTTACGTTTATTATTTGTTGTGGTGTCGTTTTTCTTTTATTTTTTTCCTCTTAATTCTAGATTTAATTTCAATGCTCCTAAGATTACTCCTGTAGCAGTAAGCAATCCTGTTAGTCGATAAAACTCTTGAGTAGAGATTACTTCGCTGATTATTGAGATAGTAATAATCAGACAAAAAGCTATTATTAAATATGAAAATGCTGTAAACGCTCGTTTTGCAAATTCCTTTACTATTGAGTTGTCTTTTAGCCAGCTAAGCTGAGATAAAGGTGCTATACTTATAATCCAGTAAAATAGGTGAAATCCGAGGTTCATAGTCAATGCAAGTCCAACGCGGTCTGGAAAGTTGTAGTTGGCAAATGGAACAAGTAATACAATCAAGCTAATTCCGCCTAAGATATATGCAACAAGTCTGTATATTCTATGGATTTTGTCTTGGGTCAATTTTGTCTGATTTAAATGCACCACAACGTGTTTGTGTATGATTAGTGGCGTGTTTAAGCAAGTAGTTTAGCAAATACAAACCGAATAGAAAATCCGCGAGGATTTTCGTAAGTTGGCAAGAACCAGCCATTAATTATACACGGTGTTACCACACGTATTTTATTCATTTATAGTTAAGAATTCCTCAAATATTTTAATATCTGTTGTATATCCTTGTTCCTTTATAATGTTTCCGTTTTTGTCAATTATTACAAAATATGGTTGATTATTACTATTGAATTTTGTTTTTTGCAATTCCGAATGTTTTTGTCCAACATATTTAAACAACTTTTCATTCGATTTAGGTTCAATACTTTCATTTTTTGGTAAACTCGTTCTGTCATCAACGTAAAGGTTCACAAAATAGAATTCATTTTTTAATTTTTCCGTGATTTTGCTGTCAGAAAGGACATAGTGTTCTATTTTTCTGGCGTTTACACAAGCAAAACCTGTAAAATAAAGAAGTAATGGTTTTTCTAATTCATTGGACTTAATTAAAAGGTCTTTATAGTCAACATTTCCAGCATTTTTAAAAATTCCATTGTATTCTTTTGTTTTTGGTTTAGTTTCCGTTTGTTTTGGTTTTTGAGTTTCTTGAAAATCTGCGAATACTTGCTTATATGTTTTTTCAGGGTTTGAATGTTCTTTTAAATAATTATAAAACTTATCAATAAAGGCAGATGGGACTTGCAATTTTTCTAATAAAATTTTGTCTTGTTGCCAATTGTCAATATTCGCAGGTCTTTTTGCCAGTTCATTTGAAACCAATATTGCCGTTTTGGTTAATTCATAAGCTTCTGATTCTTTAAATTCCAATACTTTATCATATAGTTTTTGAAATGTTAGTTTGGCATCACTTTCCTTATTTGAGGCTAATTCGACTAATATTGTTCCTAAAACTGGACCACTTGAAAAAACTTCGATATCTCCATCGTCAAGTCCACAATTTTTAAGTAGTGAGAAGTCTTCTACAAATCTTTTCAAATTATCCGTATCGTTTGGAATCAGATTTATTTCTTTCTTTAAAATTGTTTCACAATCTTGGGTAGATTGACAAAATCCATTGAATGATAGAAGTAATGTTGTTATTAGCAATGTTTTTCTCATATGTTTGGTAACTTGATTATATTCGTAATAAGCCCATTTTGTTACGGATAGAAACCTTTTCAAGGCTTCTATCCAAACTTTTTAGCCTAAGTGAGCAAGCTTAAGCCTATTGTTGATTTTGTTACTATACCGGAGGTTAACCGCAATAGCACCCTTACCGTTAAAGTGTATTGCTCTTTTTTAAAAATGTAGCATAAAGCCGCCCTCCATTTATATTAGCCTTGGTAGGCTATGAGTTTTTCAACAATGGCATCCAACTCTTTATCTACGGCAGTGTTAGAAACATAGCTTAGGCCATCGTCTTTTAGTTTTTGTAGGTTTTCAATAGAGGCATTGTCCATTTCGGCATCGGCCGTTACAATTTTGGGTTCCAGTCGGTGGTAGTCCTTTTGGTGGGCAGGCTCTAGCGTATCGTAAATTTGGTTTAGGTGGTAATGCACCGTTTGGGCGCTTCCGGCCATCATAATGTCTATAATGGGTTTTATCCAGCCTACAGCACCCCAGTCTTTGGCCTTTTTGTATTCGTATTTTTTGCTTTCGCTTCCTGTGCCTATAGATACGATCATCATATCTTTAGCCGTAGGGTGTTTTTTTACACCTTCAAAATCCATACTACGTACCTCTGAGTAGGCCACCAAAGCTGGGTTGTTTACAAACACACCACCATCAATTAAAGGGTAGGGGGTGCCCAGTTCGCTTTTTACCCTGGCGGTTTCAAAATAGGTGGGGGCAGCAGAGGTAGCTCTAGCCACATCTTTTACCTTAAAGTTGTAAATTTTGTTATTGGATTTATGTTGCTTAAAAAAATGGGGCTTGCCATTTCTAATATCGTACGAGCTTATAATACAAGGCTTTAAAAGCTGGGATAATTTGGTTTCGCCAAAAGTATCTTCCAGGGCTTCTTCCAATTCTTTGGCATTGTATTTTTCGTCTGTTACGCCTTTTCCGCTTTTAAATTTTTGCCAAATATTAATATCAAAAATTTCATCGCCTCTATCTAGGTATAGGTTTACAGCTTCGGTAGCTTTAAGCTTTGGCCGGTTGTTTTTATTGGGTGTTAAGTAGGCCAGGGTTAATATACCTCCGGTGCTGGTACCTGCCATAAAATCAAACATATCGGCCAGCCTTAGGTTTGGGTTTTTGGTTTTCTTTCGGAGTTTTTCTTCAATTTGGTTGAGCACCATACCAGGCAATATGCCTCTAATGCCACCGCCATCAATGGAAAGGATTCTAACTTTTTTCATTGGTTTTTTGTTTTAGGTTAAATGGAGCACTAAATATAACATGTAGTAGGCAAAAGAGCTACAGCGATTTGTAGTATTTGTAAACAAATATTGATAGGCCGGTAGGGTACAAAAAAAAAGCGCGATGAACCTAAATGCTCATCGCGCTTTTATAAATTTATAAAACTAAGTACTAGTTGCTTTTAAGCCACTTTTGGCGGCCTACTATAGCACCTTGCTTAGAAATAAGTTGAATAATATACAGGCCTTTTTTTCCTTGACTTACATCAATGCGGTTGGTAAAATCGTGCACCGAGTGCTCGGCTACTTTCTGACCATTGGCAGCAAGTATTTCTATACTTCCTTCAAAGTTTTCAGGCACCATTACGTTTACAAAATCGCTACCTGGGTTAGGGTACACCTCAAAAGGAACTTCTACACTGTGCTCGTTTACACCAATACCCCAAACACTTGGGTTATCAATGCGGTACACTTTGTTAGAACCGTAATCTACAAACCAAATTTTACCATCAGGGCCAACCTTAACCCCTCTAATATTGTGCGGTGCGTAATCTACGGCTATACGGCCTGTTTCGTAAATGTTACTGGTATCGGCAATGTTAAAAAAGATAAACTCACCGGTAGAGTTATCGGTAACCACTAAGCGGTCTCCATACACATCAATACCCGTAGGGGCAACTACATTGGCGTTAATAACACCCCAATTGGTGTTTTCCATTTCCCAACGTTCGGCTAAGTTTTCTAAATTAAAATTAAGATCTGCTTTTTTAGTAGCTGAGCGGCTATCCATACGAATGATACGGCTGTTGGCATTATCACAGATGTACAATGTTTTGTCGCTTTTATCCATCACCAAATGGCTTGGTAATCCTGGTAAACCAGCAGGGCGTGCTGCGGTTCTAATCTCTTTGTAAAAGTGCACTTTTCCATCACCATGAAAATCGTTACCGGGGCCGTGGTCTAAAGCAAAATCATAACGTACTATGTTTTGATTGTAAGCATCGTTTACCCAAAATACGTTTTGAGTATCGCTAGCAATACCTAAAGAGTAAGGGCTTTGATGTAACATATCTAAGTGGCTACCGTTGGTACCAGGTCCGTGGTTTACAGCATACACCGTCATATCTGATGACCATAATGAAGGCCCCGTAAATGGAGTGGTGTTATGATTAGCACTAAAAACATTAGGGCTGTTGGCCCAGTCTCCTGTTTCGCTAAACGCCATACCTGATGGTAAAGACATAAAATGCCAAGCATTGCCATCTTGCTTTACCTTAAAGGTTTGTGAAACCTCACCGGCATCGTAAAAGGTTACGGTTTTACCTCCTGTATTTTCAGTACCCTCATTAATCACCCATAATTCCATGGGTGAATTTATGGTTAAAGGGTTAAAATCTAGATCGTTTGGTTTTACTACTCCATTACCACCGTTGGCGTTAATAATAGTAAATACGTTGTTTTCGGGATTTAAAAAGTAGGGGTCTAAGGTTTGAGCTTGCAATAAGCTTGAGCAGACTAGACCGGCAATAATGAATAAGTTTTTTTTCATTTTTAGAGTAATAAGATTAGAAATCAAAAGTAATAGGCCTCACAATTTAGGTAGGTCGGCTACCTTGCTTTTGCTTAAATACTTAAGAAGTTGCGAATTTACTAAATAAATGAAAGTGTTTAAGGCCTACTTTTTTTTACCAGCTATTAGAATTCCTTTTAGAAAGGAATACACGATAAAGTATTATGCTACTGGCAGCCATTGCCTGTGCCAGCTATTTTTAACGGCTGTTTCCCATTGGTTGCTTAGCTGCTCTTTGGTTTCAATAAGATTATTAAATACCGTGCTATCTTGGTCTAAATCACCCGATTCTAATGCCGCTCTAAAATTCATCATGTGCATGGTGTCTATCATACCATTATCCGTATCGCGGTAAGCAATTTGGGTTCTATCCAACAACGAAAGTTGCATTTCGCGCTCTAGATCTTGCACTAAGTGGGTAAGTTTATCTATGCTGCAACCTGTGGCTTGGTAGCTGGCTTCATCTAAGGCAATAATCACAAAGCGATTATACATTAATTTAAAACTGGCTTTTAACGGATTGCCATGTGCTTGCCATCCATCTAAAAAATTTAAAAAACGGCCACTCAGCGGTTCGGTCTTTTCAAACTCCAAAAACTCTGGAGATTGGAATATCCACACCCGCGCATCATCACCAAGTTCATCAAAATTTACATACATAAGGTGCTGCTTTTATCTAATTATAAATCGGGTGCTGAAACAATAAGTTCGGCTAAATCCATTACCGGTAACTTCCCTTCTTCACTGCTGTTTTTTACACCATCAGTCATCATGGTGTTGCAAAAGGGGCAAGCGGCCGCAATTACATCGGGTTTGGTTTCTATCGCTTCTTCGGTACGTTCAATATTAATGTCTTTTTTACCTTCTTCAGGTTCTTTAAACATTTGAGCTCCACCAGCACCACAACACAAGCCATTGCTTTTACACCTGCGCATTTCTACTAATTCGGCATCTAGCTTTTTTATAATCTCGCGGGGTGCTTCGTAAATACCGTTGGCACGCCCTAAGTAGCAAGGGTCGTGGTAGGTAATACGTTTGCCTTTAAAGGCACCACCGCTAATACTTAGCTTGCCCTCTTTTAAAAGTTGATTAATAAATTTAGTGTGGTGCATTACTTCGTACTGGCCGCCTAACTCGGGGTATTCATTAGCCAAGGTATTAAAGCAATGGGGGCAGGTAGTTACAATTTTGGTAACCTCATATGCCTTTAAAACCTCAATATTGGTCATGGCCTGCATCATAAACAAAAACTCATTACCGGCTCTCTTGGCTGGATCGCCTGTGCAGCTTTCTTCGGCTCCTAAAACAGCAAAATTGACATTGGATTTGTTTAAAATTTGAACAAATGCCTTTGTTATTTTTTTGGCTCTATCATCAAAACTACCGGCACAACCTACCCAAAAAAGGACATCGGGTTTTTCGCCAGCGGCCATCATTTCGGCCATCGTTCGTACTACTAATTTGTTGCTTTCCATTAATTTGATATTAATTGGTAGGTGCGTCCATCGGCTAGTTTAAAGCCCACCACACCCAAGGTTTTGTTAACATATAATTGCGTTTCGGCAAGAGCGGTATCACCCGTTGCAAAAACATCGGTAAAAGTAGCGTCTAGCAGGTTTAAACTATCTAGCCAATAGCAGGCATTATCCAGGCAGTTTAGACTGTCGTTCCAAACCAAGTTTAACCTGCTGGTTTCGTTTAGGCTATCGCTGTTAAGGCTAATTTGTAAGCTGTCGCTCGAAAGTTGAGCTGCCGTTTCATCGTAAAATGTTTGGGCAGTAAACAGCAATTCGTAATCAATTAAGGTATCTACTTTAAGTATTCTAGAAGTGTACTCCGACTCTAAGTTTTGGGCTTTTAACAAACTGCTATTGGCACCATCAGGCGCTTTGATACTTGCTAAACCATTATCGGCCAAAACCACTTTAAACAATACCGTATCTCCAGCTTGGCTGTAATAGCGTTTACTTGTGCTGGTAGCCAATAGTTGCTTAGTGCCTGTATTATGACGCATTTTAAAGTAGCTATCGTTTTTGCAAGCTGCCAAAGCCAAACAAACGCCTATAACTACTCCTAAATTTTTCATAACTAATGCTACTTTATAAGTACAGGGCGAAGGTAAGGCCAAGTGGCTTTGTTTCCTATTGCCACCTTGTTTTTAGTGTTCAATGATTTTGTTGGCCTCTTTTTTACTGGCTTCAATGGTTGCAAACTCCGTTTTTTGGCGGCTCTCCCAAAGTTCATGTGCTTTGGTGGCATTCAAACCTTTCCAGTCATAAAAAGCAATAAAGCGCTTATATCTTTCGGTTTCGGAATAGCTTGTAAATATTTTTAAATCAGCCTTTTGCAGGATGTATTTGCTGCAAAGCGCTACCACACCTTCCCATAAAATCACATCAGTATTAGCGGCAAGCTCATAGGTTTTTAATACCAAAGGCCAGTTAGGATGTACCTGATACGCTTCTAACTGCACGGATTGGCCATCTCCAATTTTTTGCAAGTCTTTATTTAAAGTTCCCAGCCTAAAGTTGGTTAACACGCTGTTTTCTTCGGTTCGCTCACTCTTGGGTATAATCCAATCGTCTAAATTTATTCGCAATACTTTTTTACCAGCCAGCTGCAAGCGTTTTTCTATATGAGATGCCAAATTGCTTTTTCCGCTCCGGCTATGGCCACCAATGGCTAAGCCAAATGGTTTGGTGCTGTTTGTATAAGCAAGGGCTTGTTCAATAATAGATTGACAACTTTTTTTAGCTTTTTCATCAAAAATAAAGTGCACCGCTTCATTCACATCATCAAAAAAGTAATGCGGCATTACCCGTGCTTTTGGGTAACCACGTCCGCTGCGCAAGCCAATGGTGGTACAACCTGCCGCTAACCCAGCTTGTACATCTGTTTCGGCATCTCCAATTAATATAGATAGGCTTAAATCAATATTAAACTGCTCGGCAGCCTGTAGTAACATACCCGGTTTAGGTTTACGGCAATCGCAGTCTATTTTAAAATCGGGGTTTTCTTCGGGGTAGCCCTTATCGGGATGATGAGGACAGAAGTAAAGAGCGTCAATTTTGGCTCCGTCTGCGCCCAGCTCGGTATCCATTTTTTTGTGAATGGCATTTAACCCTTCTATAGTAGTAAGGTTTCGAGCTATTACACTTTGATTGGTTACTACAATGGCCAAATAATCAGATGTATTAATCCTTTTAACAGCATCAGCCGCAAAGGGATAAAGCTCAAAATCTATGGGGTTACTTATTAAATTATTGTCCTTGTTTAAAACACCGTCTCTATCTAAAAAAATGGCTTTTTGCGGTTGCTCCAAACTTCGTCTTTTTACTTTACCCGATTCAATATCAGCGGCTACTTGCTCCAGTCTTTCGGGCGTACCCATGTCCTTTAAATACTCGGGTGTATTGTATCCGTACATTTTTACCTTTTGGTAAATAGCCGGAAATATATCTCTACCAAAATCGGCTTTTACCCCTTTTTGCAAATAGTTAAAAATAACGGGGCTAAAAATGTAGGCTGCAGCATTTACCATATTTCGGTAGCTTATGCCTGCTGGGTGGGGCTTGGGCAATACATTTGAGATACGTCCATCTTCGTCCATTTCTACTAGGTCGCTATCATGCGGATGATCGTTGGGGTGTACCACTAAAGTAGCCTCGCTTTGCTTTGTTTTATGAAATTGCAAGAGGCGATTTAAATCCATCTCCATCATTACATCTCCATACAGTACCAAAAAATCTTCGTTTAGCTGCGCTTCCATTTCTTTAATGCCGCCAACTGTGCCCAAAGGGGTACTTTCATGAAAATAACTAATCTGTAAACCGAGCTTTTCGCCATTGCCAAAATAATCTTCAATTACTTGGCCCAGATGATTCACCACAAAGATAACTTCGGTAAAACCGTAACGCTTTACTAAATCTAATTGATACGCCACTAATGGCTTTCCTAATAAAGGTACCATGGGCTTAGGTATATCGCGCGTAAGCGAACCTAAACGAGTGCCTTTGCCCCCCGCTAGAATAACTACTTTCATGTTGCAAATTTGCTTTTTTATATTGTAATATCTGATGTAAAAGGCAGGAAGCTGTCAACAGATTTTGCTTAATATTTGTGCGAATCAATATTCAGATTGATATTCGCGATATTATATTTAAAACTTCAATTTTTGCGTTTAATTTTGCCAGCATGAGATTACTAACCACATTATTTTTCAGTTTGGCCACTTTGGTGGTTTTTGCACAACCTAAATCCAACAATAAGGATGCGCAAGGAAAACGACACGGGCTTTGGAAGAAAACCTTTGATAATGGCCAAACACGCTACATTGGGACTTTTGATCACGGCAAAGAAGTAGGAGAGTTTAGATACTTTTTTGAGAACGGAGATTTAAAGGTGATTAACCAATTTAGAGGTAAAACGGGTATTTGTTATTCGTATCAATTTGGCGGTGATAGCTTAATAGCAGCTGAAGGGAAATACATTAATGGAAAGCGTGATAGTATTTGGACCTTTTATGATATTGACGGTAATGTGGTGGCAAGAGATATGTACAAAAAAGGTGTTCGCGAAGGACTATCATTGGTTTTGTATCCCAACGGGAAGATAGCCGAAAGCACCATTTATGTAAATGATGTAAAAGAAGGGGAGTGGTTTATGAAGTTTGAAAATGGCAAGCCACGTGCCAAAGGTTCTTTTAAAGAGGGCTCGATGAGTGGCGAGGTTATTTATTACAACAGTTTTGGAAAACCTCGCGCAAAGGGAAAGTATATTAAAGGCTTAATGAATGGAACCTGGTATTACTTTGATGATAAATTGAAAGTAGAAAAAAAGGAGACTTGGGAACGCGGTAAATTAGTAAGTACCAGCCCCGAGCCCGTAAAATAACAGGCAATGGCCAAAGTAGTAATAGGGCTAAGCGGAGGAGTAGATAGTAGTGTGGCTGCCCACTTGTTACAACAGCAAGGGCATGAGGTAATTGCACTATTTATGCGCAATTGGCACGATGAGGAGGTAACCCTTCATGATGAGTGCCCATGGATAGAAGACAGTAATGATGCTTTGCTGGTAGCCGAAAAATTAGGCATTCCTTTTCAGGTGATTGATTTTAGCACCGAATACAAGCAGCGCATTGTAGATTATATGTTTGCGGAGTACCAAGCGGGTAGAACCCCAAACCCAGATGTGCTTTGTAACCGCGAAATAAAATTTGATAGTTTTTTAAAAACAGCCCTTAGTTTAGGAGCTGATTTTGTGGCAACAGGGCATTATTGCCAACGTGAAACTTTAGAGGTAAACGGAACTACAAACTATCGACTATTAGCAGGTGCTGACATCAATAAAGATCAAAGTTATTTTCTGTGTCAGCTTAACCAAGCTCAATTGGCCAAGGCTTTGTTTCCTATAGGACATTTACAAAAATCAGAAGTTCGTAAAATTGCCGAAGAGCAAGGTTTGGTAACCGCCAACAAAAAGGATTCGCAAGGTTTGTGTTTTATTGGTAAGGTGAGTTTACCTACCTTTTTACAACAACAGTTAAAGCCAAAACAAGGCTCTATTATAGAGATTGACGCGGGCACACAGGTAAGCACCTTGATTGATGAAGAATCTAGTACATTGGAAAAATCGGTAGCGCCCTATGTCTTTAATCCAACTATGGGTAGAGAATTGGCCAAACACCAAGGCGCTCATTACTTTACTGTTGGTCAACGAAAAGGTTTAGCGGTAGGCGGTACACCCAAGCCATTGTTTGTATTGGCCACGGATACTACTAATAATATTATTTATACCGGTCAAGGTGACGATCATCCTGCGTTAAGTAAAAAAGGCCTGTTTATAGAACCGAAGGATGTGCATTGGGTACGCCCGGATTTGGCTTTGAAAAATGAAGAATCGAGAGAATACGAATTGAGAATACGTTACCGTCAGAAGTTGTTTAAGGCAACCTTACATCAAAGTAGCAAGGGTTTGTATGTGGTTTTTAACGAAAAACAAACAGCGGTAAGTCCGGGGCAATTTGCAGCTTGGTATCACAATAATGAATTAATAGGATCGGGCGTTATAGCTTATTAAAATGTACCAATGAAGAAAATAGTACTACTCTTTCTTTTTGTTTTTTCGCTTTCGCTGAATGCGCAATACCTCCGGGTGTATTTTATAGACAAGGGAGAAAATAGTGCGCTGGTTAAAAACCCATATCGCTTTTTAAGCAGCAAGTCTATTGCGTTAAAAGCTAAGCGTGGTATTAGTATCAATCAAAGTGACGTGCCTGTAAGTAATGTATATGTAAAAGCTTTGCAAGAAGCTGGAGCCGAGGTGAAGTTATCCAGTCGTTGGTTTAATTATGCGCTGGTATCGGGTGTAAACCAAAAAGTATTGGAGCAATTTTATTTTGTAAAAGAGGTAGAAAAGGTCAGTGGAGGCACCTTAGCTGTATCGGCTGTAAGCCAAGCAAAAGGAACGCAAGCTCTTACTTATGGTGAAAGCGATAATCAAATAAAAATGGTACGTGGCGACTTTTTGCACGATCAAAATTTTTTGGGGCAAGGAATGACGATAGCTGTTATTGATGGTGGATTTAGTGGTGCCACTAACGCGAAGGGTTTAGATTCTGTTTGGGCACAAAATCGTGTTTTAGGCACTTATGATTTTGTGCAAAACGACACGGATGTATTTGATGTGGGCAGCCATGGCACCAAGGTATTTAGTATAATGGCTGGTATTTATCCCAATCATTTTGTGGGCAGCGCGCCAAAAGCAAATTATTGGCTTCTAAAATCAGAAGATGAAATTTCGGAGCATCCCATAGAAATGGATTATTGGTTGCAGGCAGCCGAGTTTGCCGATAGTGTAGGGGTGGATGTTATTAATTCATCGTTAGGTTATAATTTATTTGACGACCCTAGTTTTAATATGAGTTACCAAGATTTAGATGGCAACACTGCCCTAATTACAAAGGCGGCTGATAAAGCAGCTGAAAAAGGAATATTGGTGGTGGTAAGTGCTGGTAATGAGGGTTTAGATGCTTGGAAACACATTGGTGCTCCAGCAGATGGAGACAGTGTTTTGAGTGTGGGAGCGGTAGATTACACGGGCAGTTATGTGGCCTTTAGCAGTCAAGGTCCTACAGCAGATGGTAGGTTAAAGCCAGATGTTTCGGCCAGAGGAGCGGCAACGGCATTTTTAGGTTTAGACTCAGCCTTAAATGGAAATGGCACTAGTTTTTCGAGCCCCATAATTGCGGGTTTGGCGGCTTGTCTTTGGCAATGCAACGATAGCCTTTCTAATATGACTATTCTCAATGCCATTAAGCAAGGAGCAAGCCAGCCTTTTACGCCAGATAATTTATTGGGTTTTGGAATTGCCAATTTTAAGGATGCGCATTGGACGATAGGATTAGAGGATGAGTTAGAAAGCACCTTGCCTTTTAAAATAGTTGGTAATCCGGCTACGTCTTTTGTTAGCATAAAATTTAGTCCAGAAGTGGTATCGGCTAATAGGCAATTGCAGCTTTGGCAGCTGGATGGAAAACCGATACAGCAATGGCCTATTAACAATAGTAATGAAAGCATAGTTTGGGACTTACCTCGAGAAGATGGCTTGTATATGATAGGTATATATATAAATGGAGAGATGTATGTCCAAAAATTAAAAGTTGAAAATGGAAAATAGAATTTGTCAGCTTTTTAATATTGAGTTACCAATTATTCAGGCAGGAATGATTTGGTGTAGCGGATGGGAGTTGGCTTCTGCGGTGAGTAATGCCGGTGGTTTGGGTATTATAGGGTCGGGAAGCATGTACCCTGATGTTCTGCGAACTCATATAAAAAGATGCAAGCAGCACACTGATAAGCCTTTTGCGGTAAACCTACCTATGCTGTATCCGCAAATAGAAGATCACATTCAAATTATTATTGATGAGAAAGTGCCGATTGTGTTTACTTCGGCAGGAAATCCGGCTAAATACACCAAGTACTTTAAAGAGAATGGAATTACGGTAGTGCATGTGGTGAGTAGTGTGAAATTTGCTTTAAAAGCGCAGGCTGCAGGTGTTGATGCTGTGGTAGCGGAAGGTTTTGAGGCTGGGGGCCACAATGGGAGAGACGAAACCACCACTTTTTGCTTGTTACCGATGGTAAAAGAACAGTTGAAGGTGCCCTTAATAGCGGCCGGAGGTATTGCTACGGGCCGTCAAATGTTAGCGGCTATGATATTGGGCGCAGACGCGGTTCAAATAGGCTCTCGATTTGTGGCTAGTATAGAAAGCAGTGCGCATGATAAATTTAAAGATGCTGTGCTAAGGGCAAAGGAGGGAGATACCCAACTTACGTTAAAAGAATTGGCTCCTGTTAGGTTGTTAAAAAATGAGTTTTATCATCAAGTACAGAAGGCTTACAGTAATGGAGCAAATGTTGAAGAAATTAAAAACCTTTTGGGGCGTGCTAGAGCTAAAAAAGGTATGTTTGAAGGCGATTTAGTAGAGGGTGAATTGGAAATTGGTCAAATTAGCGGTTTGATTGACGATTTAAAGCCAGCTGCATCAGTTGTACAAGAAATAAATAAAGAGTATTTGGCGGTACAAAAAGAGTTATGCCGTTAAATTATGTAAAGATTACCCTTTAACTCATTCAAGTATTTCCTTAACTAAGTTTAAGGATGTGTATTTGTTGATAGTTAGTATTTTTATGCCAAAATAAAGAGATTATGAAGAATGTAACCCGAATAGGAATAATAATAGCCTTCTTACTAGTAGGTTTTCAGTCCAATGCCACGCATTGGCTGGGAGGAGAAATTGTTTGGACGTGTAACCCTGTAAATGGCAAGTTTACTTTTGATGTAATATTGTATAAAGAGTGCGGTACACCAGCAGCGGGTTGGGTTAATAGTGTTAACCTTACAGGAGGCCCTACAGGTTCTATAACATGTCCTGCCTTAGGTCCTGCAGTAGATATTTCACCAACCTGTGTAAGTGTAGTAGGAGGCCCTCCGGCCACCGCGTGTGTTGTAACCGCTTCAGGTAAAGGTGCTGTACAACGTAGGGTTTTCCGAAGTGCCCCTATTACCTTAAATGGCACGCCTCCTCCGGGCGGTTGGCTTTTTACATGGAACAGTTGCTGTCGCCCGGGTACTGTGCGTAACGGTCCTACTGGTAATTATTATCTACGTGCTATTATGTATCCTTATACTCCGGTAGGAGGTGCTACTCCTAATAATACCAATCCTTGTTATGATAACAGCCCTTATTTTAGTGAAACGGGTTCGATTACTATTTGTTCAGGTCAGCCTTTTGTATATAATCACTTGGCCTCTGATAAAGATCTAGATTCTTTGTACATGCGTTTTGCCGCTCCTTGGGATGGTATTAATCAACCTGTAAATTTTGCTTCAGGCTATAGCTTTTCCTCACCTTTTCCTAATCCCACCACTAATTCTAGTAACGGTCCAATTACTATGAATGGTCTTACTGGGGAGGTTAGTATGAATATACAAAGTGCTACGGAAGGAAGTTATGCGAGTTGCTTTGCTGTAGAATCATGGCGTTGTGGCCAAACCAATATGGGTGCGGCACCGGTAAAAATTGCCGAAGTATTTAGAGATGTAGCCATTGTAGTGCTTACAGGCTGTACCCCTAATACCGAGCCAGGTGTATTAATTGATACTGCTATTTATCCTAATATTAAACAACACAGCGCCAAAAGTTTCTCTACAGATGTATATCCTGGGGATACCATTGAGTTTGATATTTTGGCTACCGATTACGAGACCCAGCCGGATGGTTTTACATTTCAAGAGATTGCTTTTAGATCAGCGGGATTACAGGTAAATGGTAATTCACCTAACTTAACTACGGGTTGTGATGGAGTTGTGCCTTGTGCTACGTTTACACCAATAGCTCCACAAACGGGTTATGTAAGATCCTTAAATAATAAGATAAAATTCTTTTGGGTACCCAATTGTCAGCACTTAAGGGTAGAGGGTAATTTTTGCAGCCCTTTTAATACGTTTACTTTTTCTATGCGTATGCAAGATGATGGCTGCCCTGCACCACGTGTGGCGCTTACCACTTTTAGGGTAAATGTAATAGCAGGAGATCCTTCACCTATTGAGTTTGAATGTGTAGATTATAGAACAGCAACCAATGATGTGCGTATGAGTTGGAACCGTGCAGAGATAGACAGTGCATTGACCTTTAACTATTACATGTTATTGGGTATTCAATCTAATGGTACGGTAGATACTTTAGATCGTATTTATGATATTGACTCTTTAAACAGTGTAGTTTCATCAGCTAATCACCGT